>CAJXEB010000001.1 GCA_913052585.1 uncultured Flavobacteriaceae bacterium
TTAGGTGTGTTTTCAGGATTCTTCAATTAAAATACCGGATTTTAACTATGAGAATATGCGAATGCTAACAATGGGAGCTATAATTTTAGCAACATTAGGATTGGTTGAAGCGGCAGCAATTTCACGATCAATAGCGTTAAACACACATCAAAAATTAAATACAAATCAGGAGTTTGTTTCTCAGGGAATATCAAATGTTGTTTCTAGTTTTTTCTCATGCTATACTAGTTCAGGGTCGTTTACAAGGTCGAGTATTAATTATCAAGCCGGCGCAAAGACTCCGATGGCTGCAGTTATTTCTGGAGTTGGGCTAATGATAGTAGTGTTGTTATTTGCTAAATATGCAGCTTTTTTACCGAAGCCAGCAATGGGTGGAATTATTTTATTGGTGGCTTATAATTTAATTGATTTTAAGCACATTAAACATATTATAAAAAGCAGTAAAAGAGAATTAATTGTTTTTGGAGCTACCTTTTTGGGAACGCTTTTTTTAGAATTAGACCAAGCATTGGTGATAGGGATTTTTATTTCACTCTTCTTTTATATGGAACGTACCTCTAAACCTAATATAGCTACGTTAGGATTAAATCAAAAAAATAGACTTATCAATATTATAAGAGATAAAAACGTAAAAGAATGTTCAAGTATTAAGATTTTAAGAATTGACGGTTCGCTTTACTTTGGATCTATCGAAAAAATTTCGGATTACTTATCTAATTTATACGATGAAAATGAAATACAGTATGTGTTAATCGCGGCAGATGGTATTAATTTTATTGATCTTGCTGCTGCTGAATGGATCAGTAACGAAATACAAAAATGGCAAGAAAATAGAGGAGGAATTTATATTGCGGGATTAAAAATTATAAGTCAAGATGTGTTAATCAAAGGTGGTTTTATTGATAAAATCGGAGAAAATATTTTCTTTGAAGGAAAGAAAAAAGCAATTGCAGAAATACATAAAAAAATTGAACACCCTTGTAAAAATAAGGCTTTTAAGGAGTGTAGTGGATGGAGAGAATAGTGGATTGTGTTAATTGTTACAAAAAAGCTATTTGTATTACTTACTTTTGCATTTCAAAACGTATCTTTTTGTAGTTACATATGAATTTAAAAAACATTCTTCCAATACTAGATTGGCTTCCTAATTATAAAAAAGAATGGCTTAAAGGTGATTTAGTTGCTGGTTTAACGGTCGGTATCATGTTAATTCCTCAAGGAATTGCTTATGCACTTATTGCAGGCTTACCTCCTATTTATGGTCTTTATACGGCGTTAATACCGCAAATAGTTTATGCTATTTTTGGTACATCTCGTCAGTTAGCAGTCGGTCCTGTCGCGATGGATTCTTTAATTGTTGCTGCAGGGGTTGCAACTTTAGCCGAAGTAGGTTCTGAAAATTTTATTGAATTTGCCATATTATTGGCATTTATGATGGGGGCACTTCAAATACTTTTTGGAGTTTTTAGATTAGGTTTTATTGTGAATTTTTTATCTAAACCCGTTATCAGTGGATTTACATCTGCCGCTGCATTGATTATTGGATTTAGTCAATTAAATAATTTATTAGGGATCCAATTAGAGAGGAACAATAAGCTTCAAAACTTATTATACGATGCTTATCATCATCTCAACGAAATCCATTGGCTTACCTCTTTAATTGGTGTCCTTACCATCATTAGTATACTATTAATTAAAAAATATTTCAACAAAATTCCAGCGGGATTATTTGTTGTTATTACATCCATTTTAATCGTTAAATTTTTTCATTTAGATCAATTAGGAGTTTCTATCATTGGAGATATTCCTAAGGGTTTACCAGATTTTAGAATTCCTTCATTTGATAAAAAAATAATAACAGATTTATTCCCTATTGCATTAACGCTTTCATTTATTGCTTTTTTGGAAGCAATTTCAGTTGCAAAAGCTATAGAATCAAAACATCCTGAATATAAAATTAGTCCAAATCAAGAATTAATCGCTTTAGGAATGGGAAACTTTATTGGTTCATTTTTTCAAACCTATCCTGCAACAGGTGGTTTCTCTAGAACAGCAGTAAATGAACAATCTGGCGCTAAGACTCCACTTTCAGCTTTAGTTTCAGCTTCCGTTATCGCTTTAACGTTACTTTTTCTAACTCCTGTTTTTTATTATTTACCAAAAACTGTTTTAGCAGCGATTATTATAGTAGCTGTTTTTGGATTGTTAGATTTTTCAATGCCAAAAAAATTATTAACGTTTTCAAAAAGAGATTTACTAATCCTAAATGTAACTTTAATTTTTACTGCAACCGTTGGAATTAAAGAAGGAATTTCTATAGGTGTTGTACTTTCTTTGGTTATGCTTATTTATAATACTACAAAACCACATATTGCCGTTTTAGGTAAAGTTCCAAACACTCATTTTTATAGAAATCGAAAACGATTTAAAGAAGTAGAAATAGAAGATGAAATACTAATAGTTCGTTTTGACGCACAATTAAATTTTGCAAATACTACTTATTTTAAAGACAAACTTCAAGAATATTCAAATTACAAAGGAGACCAATTAAAGCTCTTAATTCTTGACGGTGAAAGCATTAATAGTTTAGATAGCAGTGCAATTTATGCATTAATCGAAGTTTTAGAGTATTTTAACAGAAAGAAAGTAACCATTGCTTTTACTGATTTAAAAGGTCCTGTAAGAGATAAAATGATTAAATCTGGATTTATGGCAAAAGCTAACGAAGACCTGTTTTTCATGAGTATTCAAGGGGCTGTGGATTGGTATCATACTGGTTTTAAGCAAGAAAAATATCATAAATATATAAAACAAGAAAATTCAAAAAAACCATGGTTCAGGAGATAATGTAACAAAAGTTACTTTATTAATTATAAAAATGCAATAATTTAGCAGCTTATTAACAACGCTTAAGAAAGTAGAATAGATGAAAGTAGAACAATTATTTACAGGATGTCTTGCAGAAATGGCTTATTATATTGAGTCTAATGGAGAAGCGGCAATAGTTGACCCTTTAAGAGAAACGGAACCTTATTTAAAAATGGCTGAGGCCGATGGAGCAAAAATAAAATACATCTTTTTAACTCACTTTCACGCAGATTTTGTTTCTGGACAATATGATTTAGCTCAAAAAACTGGAGCAAAAATTGTTTTTGGTCCAAATGCAACTGCAGAATATGATATTTATAATGGTGCAGATGGAGAAGAATTTTTTGTTGGAGGCGGAAAAATTACATTAATTCATACTCCTGGTCATACGATGGAATCTTCCTCTTATTTAATAACAGATAAAGACGGTAAAACTCCCTGTGTATTAACTGGAGATACTTTGTTTATTGGTGATGTTGGGCGGCCAGATTTAGCGGTAAAACAAGGTGATTTAACTGAAGTAGATTTAGCAGGTCATTTATTCGATTCGCTAAGAAATAAAATAATGAAGTTACCAGATGATATAATTGTATATCCAAATCACGGCGCTGGTTCCGCTTGTGGTAAAAACATGAGTACAGATACTTTTGACACTTTAGGGAATCAAAAGAAGACCAATTATGCTTTAAGAGGAGATATGACAAAAGAAGAGTTTATTGAAGAAGTAACTACTGGATTAAAACCACCACCGCAATATTTCCCAAATAATGTTAGGATGAACAAATCAATCAATACCAGTATTGATGAAGTTCTGCATAAAGGAACAACTCCTTTAGACGCGGTAACATTTAAAGAAATGAGTGAGCAAAAAGACATATTAGTTATAGACACGCGTTCCAAAGAAACTTATACTCATGAAGGTACTGTGCCGGGAGCTTGGTATATTGGTATTGATGGTAATTTTGCCCCTTGGGTAGGTGCTATTATTTTAAACATTAACCAAAAAATTATATTTATTGCAGATGATGAATTACGTGTTAACGAAATTGTTACTCGTTTTTCTAGGGTTGGATATGATAATACTTTAGGGTATTTAAATGGAGGACTTGCGGACTGGAAAATACAAGGTTTTGATGTTGACTATATAGGTTCTGTATCGGCTGATGAATTTTCAGATATGTTAGCTAAAGGATCTATTGAAAAACCTGTTGATGTACGTAAAGAATCTGAATATTTATCAGAACACGTTTTAGGAGTAGAAAATTTTCCTTTGGATTTTATCCATTCTAATTTTGCAGAAATTGATCCTGAAAAAGAGTATTTCTTACATTGTAAAACAGGATATCGTTCCCTAATTGCTACATCGATTTTTAAAGCAAATGGCGTAAAAAAAGTAACAGATGTAAGAGGTGGATATGAAGGTATTATAGAAACCAAAGCACCACTTTCAGAATTTGTTTGCCCAACAACAATATTATAAATATCCCCATATATTAATTTTGCAATGTTGTGAAACAGAAAGTGAAAGCTTAATTATAAAAAATATAAATGAAAAATATAAATCACCTAGAATTTAAGAAGCAAATTGAAAGCGATCCAAATGCAATTATTATTGATTGTAGAACTGCGATGGAATGGGATCAAGGAATAATTGAAAACTCCGTATTATTAGATCTTTTCGATTCTCACAGTTTTATGAGCGAATCTGAAAAATTAGATAAAGATAAAAGCTATTTTGTTTATTGCAGAAGTGGTGTTAGAAGTGTTAATGCTTGCCAAATTTTAGAATCTGTAGGTGTTAAAAATACCTATAACTTATTAGGCGGTATTATGAGTTGGCAAGGTAAAATTGTTGCACCTAAAAATTAAAACTATAAAAGCAATTCCGTTAACCAATAGTAGGACGCCTTTTCATCAAGCAATTATTAAAAGAGTTAGTGATAAAACACGAAACCCTAATAATAAAGCGAATGAAGTTGAACTAAAAAACATTGAACATTTTAAATCTGTTTTATTACTTTTTGGGTTGAAATGCCTTGATCGGTTTCAATTTTTACAAAAAACAAACCCTTGTCCAAGCTCGAAATATCGAGTTGATTCACATGATTGTTTTCTTGAAAAACTAGCTTTCCTAAAACATCAAATACTTTTATAGAGTTAATAGTATTGTTACTTTCTATATGTATGAAGCCTTTAGTGGGATTAGGATATAATGATATTTGGGTTTCTAAAAACTCCTCAATTCCTAAACTACAATCTTCACTATAAATCACTTGGTAATCAGTGTTCCAACCAACATATGGAGCTTGACTAGGGTCATCAACTTCAATACAATATAAATTTTCATTATCAAAAGCATTAAAATTGGATAATTGAGAGTTATTACCATTTTTTAAGTTTAATGATGTAAGATTATTATCTACGATATAAATTGTTTTCATTAATGGGTTAGAACTAAAATCAAGACCTACTAATTGATTTTTCCAACTTTGGAAATATTTCAAATTAACTAAACTTGATATATCTATCTCTATAAATTGATTATTATTAAAACTTATAAATTCCAACAAAACATTATTAGTTAAATTAATTGCAGATAAATTATTATTATTAAAATGAAGTTGTTTTAGATTAACGTTATTTAGCAATTCTAAAGTAGAAATTGAAGTGTAACCACAACGTAATTCCTCTAATAAAAAATTGCTTGATACATTTATTATATCAATAGGATTTCCAGAAATTCCTAATGATATCAAATTGCTATTTTGATTTAAATTAATAGTACTTATATCATTATTTGAGATTGCTAAAATTTCTAAATTGGCATTGTTAGTTACATCTATTTCTATGAGGTCGTTATTTTGAAGAAATAAGGTTTTTAAATTAATATTTTCACTTAGGTCTAAAGTAGTTAATGAGTTATTATTACAGTTAAGATATTCTAATTGAGTATTATGAGAGATATCAAGATTTAATAATTGGTTTTCTTCTAACAATAACTCCCTTAAATTAGTTAATGTGCTTACATCAATACTAGTGATTGGGTCCCATGAACATTCAAATACTTCAATATTTATAAAACTTTGTAATCCTTCGAAGGAATTTATTGCACCAAATACAGGATGTAATCCTATGACTGCTTCAGCTTCACTAACTTGTATTTCTCCATCATTATTAATATCTGCATCTGTATCTCCAATACCATCATTATCTGTATCAACAACTGGTTGATTTACTAAATTATCTTTAAACACAGAGTCTGGGATATCTACAATTTGAGCATAAGTAACCGTAGAAATTAAAACAATAAGTAGCAGTATAACTTTATTTTTTATCATAATTTTAAAAATAACGCTATCAATATTGGGAAGCAATAATTAAAGATACAACATATTTATTTTGATATGCTACAACTTATAAATCCAACTGGCAGGATTCATTTTTTTGTCGTTCTGGTATACTAGAAACTTAAGTACGGATTTACCAGAACTTGCTTTGGTAGCAACCGATCCTATTTCTTGCTTGGTTACAACCTTTTCGCCTTTTTTAACGGACACATTTGTCATGTTTTGGTAAACAGTGATATAGTCCCCATGTTGAATAAAAACAGCTTTAGCGGCTCCTTTAATTTTCTGGATTTCCATCACTTCTCCATTAAAAACAGCCCTAGCCTTTGCGTTTTTTTCGGTGGTTATTTCAACACCACTACAATAGGTAGTCACGTTGGGTAATTGAGGATGTCTGGTATTTCCAAATCGTTTAACAACGACTCCATTTTTAACAGGCCAAGGGAGTTTTCCTTTATTTTTTGTGAAATCTGCCGCTATTAATTTGGCTTCGGGTGTCAGTGCCAATGTTTTGGAAGCGATTACTTTAGTACCGCTTTTCTTAGCGTTTTTCTTATTGGAAGCTACAATGGCATCTCTAATTAATTTTTCAATTTCTTTGTCAATTTTATTAGCTTCTTTTTGCTTTTTTTGAATTTGACGAGCAAATTTATTTTCGTCCTTTTTTAATGCCAATACTAACTGACTTTGATCTTCTAGTTCTTTCGAAAGCTTAGTTTTCGCAAGTTTATTTTCATCTATAAGAATTTGCTTCTTCTTTTTATCTTCAATTAAACCTTGATTTAATTCTTCTAAAACAACAGACTTTTTCTTGATAGTTTCTCCTTGTAATTTTCGATGTTTAGCATATTGTTTCATATACTGAAGCCGTTTATAAGCTTGTAAAAAATCTTCAGAAGATAATAAAAACATAATCCTACTATGCTGGGATTTACTTTTGTATGATTTTACAATCATCGATGCGTAATCTTCTTTTAAATCTCTTAATTCAGTTTCTAAAAGATTAATCTTTGTGCGGTTGTTATTGACCTCGCGAGAAAGGTAATTTGCTTGTTGGTTGGTAACTCGTATTAAATTTTGACGAGCAGTAATTTTACTATTTAAATCTTCTACTTGAGTTAAAACTGATTTTTCTTCTTTTTGAGTAGCAAATAATAAGCTGTTAATTTGTTTAATTTCATTTAAAATAGCCTGCCTTTTTTCTTCTAATTCTTTCTGCTTATTAACTTGAGCAACTCCCGAATTGAAATAGAAAATTGATAAAAAAAGAAAAAGATATTTATAGAATCTACTCATTTAATTTATTTGAATTTCTTCATAACCATTAGGAATAGTAAACGGAAAACGAATGGATACATTGTAATCTATCTTTTTATAATTGACTACTATTATAGTTTTTTCCTTTTTCTGAGTAGCAATAATTTTAAACTCTGAAGGGTAATAACCGCCTTCTATACTTTGATAATCTCCATAGTTAATGGTAAACATTCTGTTATCTGTTGGTTGTGATAAAGACTCGGAAGCTATTTTAAAATTATCTGGATTTACCAATAATGAATGAATAAAATTATGAGGCTGCATTTTAGGTTGCAATCTATATTTATTAGCAATAACATCGGATTTATATTTATTATCTAAATTGAAAATAGATTGTCCCAATAAGATTCCTTGTGCTTTCTCAAAGTCTATATCGGTTCCTAGCCAATCACTTAGTAAGGAAAAATCACCATCGAAATAGGTATTCGTAATCGTTTCGTAATAACTTACAGATTCTGGTG
The DNA here is from genome assembly GCA_913052585.1 of uncultured Flavobacteriaceae bacterium. Classification (GTDB taxonomy): domain Bacteria; phylum Bacteroidota; class Bacteroidia; order Flavobacteriales; family Flavobacteriaceae; genus Marifrigoribacter. The sequence goes on from CAJXEB010000001.1 coordinate 7,994, forward strand.
TGATGTAGAGTTTGGCAAGTGTAATTCCTAAAATAGACGCCTTGATCCAAATTTTTTGATCTTTTTCCATTCGCAAACTAACCGTAAGGCTTTGCCTGTCTTTACCGCTTTCATATTGTACATGCATTCTAGCTGCAATGGTAGAAAAATTAGGTTGTGCTTCGTCGTGTGTTTTAATTATATCTTTTGAAGACATGGAAAGATTAGCAGTATCCGAACCAACAAGCATTTTACCTCCACCACAGGATGTAACAAATAGAGAAACAACTAATAATATACTAAATTTTAGGTTCATTTATACGTTTTAATTGTCTGTTTTTTGATTGGTAATCGATAACTCTGAAGCCTTATTGTGATACAATTTTGCTTTTTTTGTATTCCCTTTTAAGGTATGTGCTATGGTTAATTGTTGGTAAAAATCGTATTCCATTTTAGGATCATCAAACAAGTAATCCAATCCCATTTCTAAAATTTCAATGGCTTGATTCGCATTTTTTAATTCGTTATTTGCAACACCGTTTACCAAATATAATAAAGGTTGTGCAGGAAATATTTCTAATCCAAAAGCACTCAATGCAATGGCATCTTCATACTTCTCGACTTCAATTTGTAACAATATGGTGTTTTTTAATAAACCATAATTGTCCGAGTCATTATCAATCCCTTTTTTGTAAAAGTTGAGTGACTTTTCTTTTTCTCCTTCCGATAAATAATAATCTCCTAACAACAAATAAACATGACTGTTCCCTTCTGTTAATCCATTAGTGATTAACCCAGAAATTTCCGTTTTATAACTAGGATTCGTTTTAGTAAATAACAGAAAATCTTCTATAACTCTTATCTTACTTTTACGTTCTATTTGATTGGAAGAAAATATAATATTCATAGAATTAATCGCCTTTTCAGATGCTCTATCCTCTAAATAAAACTTATACAAAGCCAAATGTACTAGATGAGAGTTTGGCTTTTGTTTGATCAGTTCTTTTGCAGTTTCAAAGGCTTTTTTAACATCTCCTTCTTCACTATATAAAAAAATTAAATTGAGGTATTCTTGCTCACTTTTAGGGTTTTTATCTATTTTTTCTTCTAGCTTACTTATTGCCTTCGAAGTGTTTCCTGTAACTCGATAAATTTGAGATCTTAATGCATTTCTGTAATTACTTTCGCCCCAATCTTCGTCTATTTCATCTAAAAGAATTAATGCCTTATCGTATTGTTTTGTGCGGTGATACAAATTAGCTAGGTCTTCTTTATAATCCGAATCTTGTAATATTAATTTTTTAACTAATAGAATAGCAGCATCGTAGTTTTTATCGTCATAATACATATCGTATAAAGCTTCCAAAACTTCTATCTTTTCTGGGCTCCATTCTAAAAATAGTTTATAATTGTTTTCAGCTTCTTCATAACGTTTTAAAGCGGAAAGATTTTTGCCTTTTTCAAAATAAACAACTGCTTTATTTTCTGGATCGTCTTTAGCAGCAACTTCAGCTTTATCAAGGGCATTTAGCGCTAATTCATAATTTTCAATACCCTTTTGTTTTAGTGCTTCGAAAAAATTTTCCTGAAAAGCATCACTTACATTTCCAAGGTCATCGGTTGGGGGTTTGTCTTGCGCATAGGCACTTATTGGAACCCATAAAATTCCAATTAAAAAAAGAGTTAGAAATGTAAATTTAATTTTCAATTATTTTTATTTTAAAGTTGAATAATCCCCAATACTTACATTGGTAAAATTACCGTCAAAGGTTGCGTGGTTTCCAATCATAGCGTTGTCCAAAGTAGCGTTTTTTATAAGTGTATGAGTTTGTATTATGCTATTTTTAACGTTACTGTCTTCTATGATAGAATTTGCTCCAATGGAAGCAAAAGGGCCAACTGTACTGTTTTTTAAGATGACTCCTTCTCCTATAAAGCAAGGCTCAATGATTTTTGAGTTAATTGAATTAACAGTATCTGAAACTAAAGCTTCTTTACTTTCATTTAAAAACCCTAACATTCGGCGGTTGGTTTCTATGGTAACCTCCTTATTTCCACAATCCATCCATTCGTCTACAGTACCCGTTTTAAACACTTTCCCTTGGGCCATCATTCGTTTAATACCATCGTTTATTTGATACTCACCACCATTTATAATGTTGTTATCAATTACATATTGCAATTCTTTTTTTAGTGCTGAAACATCTTTAAAATAATAAATACCGATAACCGCTTGGTCGCTTACAAACTCGGTTGGTTTTTCAACTAATTCAGTAATTTCATTCTTTTCATTTAGATTTACTACTCCATAAGCTTCAGGATTAGTAACTTTTTTAGTCCAAATAACACTATCTGCATCTTTATCTAAATCAAAATCTGCTCTAATTAATGTATCAGCATAAGCAATAACGGCAGGTCCAGAAAGAGATTCTTCTGCACACATAATGGCGTGTCCTGTTCCTAAAGGATTTAATTGTCTGTAAATACTAGCTTTGGCACCAAGTTCGGTCGCTAATTCTTTTAAGCTCTCTATCACATCCTCTCCAAACCAAGCTGGATCTCCTAAGATAAATGCGATTTCTTCGATAGGTTCATTTAATAATCCTACTATATCTGCCACCAAACGATGAACTATAGGTTTTCCGGCAACTGGTATTAAAGGCTTCGGAACTGTTAAACTGTGTGGTCTTAGACGTGATCCACGTCCTGCCATTGGTACGATTATTTTCATAGTCTTGCCTGCAAAAAGCAGGTGTCTTTTTTATTAATATTATTATTTCTTTTTCAGGAGATTCCAGCTTTTGTAGGAATTTGTTATTTCACTCCAGTACTTCCAAATCCACCTTCACCTCTTTCTGTTTCGCCTAAGACTTCTACTTGTTGCCATGAAGCTCTTTCGTGCTTTGCAATTACTAATTGCGCTACTCGTTCTCCATTTTCGATGGTAAAATCTTCATTGGAAAGATTCACTAAAATAACTCCAATTTCACCACGATAATCAGCATCTATGGTTCCGGGAGCATTTAAAACTGTGATTCCTTTTTTAGCTGCCAATCCACTTCTTGGTCTTACCTGGGCTTCAATACCAATTGGTAATTCAATAAAAAGACCTGTTTTTACGATGGTTCTTTCTAATGGTTTTAATGTTATAGCGGTATCTAAATTAGCTCTTAAATCCATTCCAGCCGAAGCGATGGTCTCATATTCAGGTAATGAATGATTGGATTTGTTTATTATTTTTATATTCATTTAAAATTGATTTAAAAACAAAATAATTTGTTTTTATCTTTTAATTAATTGTTTGATGTCCTTCTTTTCTGAAACAAAAATCATACCTAAAAACACCGTTAGCAACAATGTTCCTTTCCAAATACTTCCTTCAAAAACATAGAATGAAAGTACCGAAAATACGATTGATAGCAAAAGGTAAAATCCTATTTTTTTTAGATCATATGGAACCTTGTAATGTTTCCTTCCTAAAAAATAAGAAACTAACATCATACTGCCATAAGCAGCCAAAGTTGCTATTGCAGATCCCTTATAACTGATGATTGGGATTAATAAAAAATTTAATGTTAATGTTATTACTGCTCCAAAAACCGAAATATACGCACCAAACTTGGTTCGATCGGTTACTTTATACCAAACCGATAAATTATGATAGATTCCTAAACATAAATTGGCTAATAAAATAATGGGCACAATCACTAAAGCATCCCAAAAACTGCTGTCTGGTATCAGTATTTGTTTGAATATATCTAAATAAACAACTACAAATAGTAATATAAAACTTCCTAAAATGGTGAAATACTTTGTGATCGTTGCGTAGGTTTCTTTTGCATTTTCACTTTTAGAATGGTTAAAGAAAAAAGGTTCAATTCCCAATCGGAAAGCGGTTGCAAACAAGGTCATAAATACTCCTAACTTATAACAAGCAGCATACATTCCTAATTCAGAATCTGCAATGTCTGAAGGCAATAAGTACCGTAATAAAATTTTATCAAAGGCTTCATTAATTGAAAAAGCAATCCCAGCAATTAATACTGGTAACGCATATTTCATCATTTTTTTCCAAATATTAATATCAAATGAAAGTTTCATTTTAAAATAAAGGGGCACCAGAATTAAAAAAGTAATTCCGCTGGCTATTAAATTTGAAATAAAAACATAAGCTACTTTTCCTTCCTCTAAATTAATCGCATTCCAAAAAGAATTGTCATCGTTTTTGGCCCAAAGTGGCAGCACTAAAAAGAAAAACAAATTGAAGCTCAAATTAATACAAACATTAACTATTTTAATAATGGCATAACGAGTAGGTTTTTCATTGGCACGTAACCAAACAAAAGGAATCACTACCAACGCATCTAATGCTAATATTAGTAATCCATAGGTGATAAACTCCACTTTAAAATTTAAAAATGTTGCTATTTCTGTTTTAATGGAAAGTGTTAAAACTAAAAAAATAAGTGTGGAAACGGTTATTGATGTTAGGGCTGTGGACTGAATTTTTTCTTTTTTATAATCCTCTTTATTTATAAATCTAAAAAAAGCGGTTTCCATTCCATAGGAAAGAAGTACGTTCCCTAATATCAAAAAAGCCATCAATGAAGCGTACACTCCAAATTGTTCTTTCCCCAACACCAAAACATATAATGGCACCAAAAAAATAGCTAACGCTCTTGGTAAAACAGTAGCTAAGCCATATATAAATGTCTGTTTGAAGAGTTTTTTAAAAACGCTCAATCCTTTTTATTTTAGAATTTAAAAGTATTAAATTTCTAGGGGTATTGTACTATTATAATTTATTATTAGGAGTGCTTGAAGGGTAAGCTATTATTTGTTTTTCTTCAATATCTGAAATTTTATGATAATACATTATGTTATTATACTCATAACTTAAAACAGCTTCATTATTTTCTAATTTAAAAGGGGAAATTTTAGGTGGAGTATTAGCCGCTTCATTTGTTGAGTTGCTATCCATAATAACATCCTTATTAATATTATTTTTATAATAGCCTACAAAAACAGGATCCTTAGAAGATTTTACCTCGATACTATTGCCTCGAAAATAAAACTCTTTCATAATCACTCCTTCTGATATTTCATCAATAGTAGCATAAATATTTAATCCTGAACCTCCTTTTTTTATACCAGCCACCCACTTTTGAAAATAGGTGTTTTTAACAGTAAATGGAGTGTTTTGTGTTAATGCAAAAGATTCCTTTTCCGTTTTACAAGTACCACAACTGGTAGTAATGCATATCGTAAGTATTGCGCTTATTAATAAGGCTAAAAGATTATACTTTTTCATAGGTTGTTTTTATGATGCTACTTAATACTTCAACGCATTAAATTTACAAAATGTATTGTAAACATTAACTAAAATATGACAATTGATATGTTTTCAATAATTAGTCCATACTACCTTTATTTAAAATTAAATAACACATTTCATGCATACTACTAAAACCCTGAAGACGCGGTAAAGGTTATTAAATCAAACGATAGGCTTTATATACAGGCTGCACCTCAACCCTTAGTTATAGCTATGTCGGAAAGGCATGAAGAGTTGATAAACAGTTGTTACCACAAGAACTCAAGTGCATTATTTGGCTACTGAATTTGGAACTGCAAATCTTTATGGAACAACCATAAAACAACGTGTTAATACATTAGCAAATTTTAGAAAACAAATGGTTAGAGATTGTTTTGATAATAGAATGTATTTAATACGAAATATAGCTTCAAATTTAATAAATTGAGCCTATTAATAATCTTTCCGATACTTATCGGGATTAATAGGTTTTCTTTATGAAAAAAACAATCTCAATTATTCTAATAATATTCGTATCAACGCTAACTATGGCACAAAAAACAAATATGACTCCCGAAAGTCTTATTAAATTAGGAAGAGTTAGTGGAAAAGGTATTTCAAAAGATGGAAATCAAATTGTTTTTGGAGTTTCTAAATATAGCTTCACAACTCAAAAGAAAACTAACAATTTATATTCGGTTGCTATAGATGGTGGTGAATTAAAAAAAATCTCGAAAAAAGAAACAAACCTTTCCGATAAATCTATATCTCCAAATGGGGAATATAAAATTAAGGTAAAGAATGAAAAGTTGAAAAATGTTGCGGGAATTGATTTTCATCCCGATGTGAAAGACAGCAACGTACTCATTTATGATGAACTAAATTACCGCCATTGGGATGCTTGGGAAGATGGTAATTATAGCCATATCATGTACCTATCAAATTCCGATAAAAAAGGAAAATTAATTGATATCATGAAAGGGGAGCCTTTTCATGCTCCACAAAAACCTTTTGGTGGCGATGAAGATTATGTATGGTCGCCAGACAGTAAAAGTATATTATATGTGTCTAAAAAAACTAGTGGAACAGCCTATGCTATTAGTACCAACACCGATATTTACAGCTATGAATTAGCCACCGGAAAAACCACTAATTTAACTGAATACAATAAGGGTTACGACACTTCGCCTTCATTTTCTGTTCAGGGTCAATTAGCATGGCTTCAAATGAAACGGGATGGGTACGAGTCTGATAAAAACGATATTATTGTCCGAGTAAACGGTAAAGACATTAACCTTACTAAGGATTGGGATGGAACGGTAAATAGTTTTATTTGGTCAAATGATGGCAAAAAAATATTTTTTGTAGCACCTGTTTTAGGAACCGTTCAGGTTTTTGAAATTGCAGTTCCAACTTCTTCAAAAAGCAAAGCAAACAGCCCACGAAAAATCACCGAAGGACAGTTTGATGTTCACGGAATTATTGGACAAGTAGGAGAAAAACTTGCGGTTAAAAGAAGAGACATGAATCATGCTTCCGAAATTTATTCAGCAGAAATTGCTAGCGGAAACATGGAGCAATTAAGTCACGCAAACGATAAGGTTTATGCAAACACAAATCTTGGAAAGGTTGAAAAAAGAATGACTACAACCACAGACGGGAAAGAGTTGCTTTCTTGGGTTATTTATCCTCCCGATTTTGATTCTAGCAAAAAATATCCAACCTTATTATATTGCCAAGGTGGTCCTCAAGGTGCATTGAGTCAGTTTTATTCGTTCCGATGGAATTTTCAACTAATGGCAGCTAATGGATATGTAATTATCGCTCCAAACCGAAGAGGAATGCCAGGTTATGGAGTTGAATGGAACGAACAAATTAGTAAAGATTATGGGGGTCAAAATATGGAAGATTACCTTTCTGCTATAGATGATATTTCAAAAGAAAGTTATGTAGACACAAATAAATTGGGTTGTATTGGAGCGAGTTATGGAGGTTATTCAGCTTTTTATCTAGCAGGTAAGCATGAGGGACGATTTAAATCATTTATATCACACGATGGTATTTTTGATTGGCGAAGCATGTACGGTACTACAGAAGAAGTATTTTTTCCTAACTGGGATTTAGGAGGAGCTTATTGGGATAAGAGCAATAAAGCAGCTCAGAAAGCCTATAACGAATTTAATCCTACTACTTATGTTGACAATTGGGATACACCAATTTTAATTATTCAAGGAGGGAAAGATTATAGGGTTCCTATTGGTCAAGGATTGGCTGCATTTCAGGCGGCTCAATTAAAAGGAATTAAAAGTAAATTGGTGTTTTTCCCAGAAGAAAATCACTGGGTCTTAGACAACCAAAATAGCCTTATTTGGCAGCGTGAGTTTTATAAATGGCTTAAAGAAACCTTGTAGTTTAAGAGTTATAAAAACTAAAAAAGCCTTCTGAAAATTTCAGAAGGCTTTTTTTATATATTAAAATTTTACTAACTATCCAGCTAATGCCTCAGCACCACCAACGATCTCCAGGATTTCGTTCGTAATAGAAGCCTGTCTAGCTTTGTTGTATTGTAGTTTTAAAGCATCACGTAATTCGGTTGCGTTATCAGTTGCTTTATGCATTGCTGTCATTCGCGCACCGTGCTCACTTGCAGAAGAATCTCTTAATGCTTTAAAAAGTTGCATTTTTAAGCTTTTAGGAATTAATTCTTCAACAATTTTTGCTTTTGATGGCTCAAAAATATAATCTGCAGTTTCTACTTTTTCCTCGTTATTTTGACCGGAAACAATTGGCAAAAATTGCTCGTTCATTATAATTTGTGTAGCAGCATTTTTAAATTTATTATAAACTAAAACGATCTTATCATAAGAACCATTCGTAAATAAATCCATTAATTTTTGTGCAATTACAGCATTATTTTCAAAAGTTAAGTCATCGAAAATCTCTATATTATTTTCAAGAATTTCTCGGTCTTTAGATAATACGTCGTTTGCTTTTTTACCTAAAGTAAAAAGATCTACTTGTTTTCCTTTATAGGTATCTTTAATTAAAGATACCGTGCTTTTTACAATGTTTGAATTAAAAGCACCTGCTAATCCACGGTTAGAAGAAATAGCAACTATTAAAACTTTATTTACATCTCTTTCGGCTGTATAATCACTCCCAATATCTCCATCTAAACTTGCGCTTAAACTTTGTAATAATTCGGTTTGCTTATCAGCATAAGGACGCATAGTTGTAATAGCATCTTGGGCTTTTTTCAATTTAGCAGCAGATACCATTTTCATGGCACTGGTAATCTGCATCGTTGAGGATACCGAAGATATTCTATTACGTATTTCTTTTAAATTTGCCATTTTTTTTCAGTATTTAGTATGCAGTATTCAGTCAGCATATATTACCGACTGAATACTGTTTACTGAGGACTAATTATTATACTTCGCAGCTAAATCTTTAGCTACTTTTGATAATACTTCAACTGCTTCATCAGTTAATTTACCAACTTTTAAAGTGGTTAAAGTATCTCTATGTTTTGCATTAAGGTATTCAATGAAATCTCTTTCAAATTCTTTTACCTTATTAACAGGTACATTACGTAATAAGTTTTTAGATCCTGCATAAATAATTGCAATTTGATCTTCCACTGTAAATGGATCGTTTTGTGCTTGTTTTAAAATTTCAACGTTACGTCTTCCTTTTTCAATAACACTTAAAGTAGCTGCATCAAGATCAGAACCAAACTTAGCAAAAGCTTCCAATTCACGGAATTGTGCTTGATCTAACTTAAGCGTACCAGATACTTTTTTCATTGATTTAACCTGAGCATTACCACCCACACGTGATACAGAAATACCTACGTTAATTGCTGGACGAACACCTGAGTTAAATAAATCACCATCAAGGAATATTTGACCATCTGTAATTGAAATTACATTTGTTGGAATATATGCCGATACATCACCTGCTTGTGTTTCGATAATTGGCAAGGCTGTTAATGAACCACCACCTTTTACGATATCTTTTAAAGATTCAGGTAAATCGTTCATTTGTCTAGCGATAGCATCATCATTAATTACTTTAGCAGAACGCTCTAATAATCTTGAGTGAAGGTAAAATACATCTCCAGGATACGCCTCACGTCCTGGTGGACGACGTAATAATAAAGATACCTCACGGTAAGCTACGGCTTGTTTAGATAAATCATCATATACTATTAATGCTGGACGACCTGTATCTCTAAAATACTCTCCAATAGCTGCACCTGCGAAAGGAGCATATACTTGCATTGGAGCAGGGTCACTTGCATTTGCAGCAACAATAGTTGTGTAAGCAAGAGCACCTTTTTCTTCTAATACTTTAGCAATATTTGCTACTGTAGAAGCTTTTTGTCCAATCGCTACATATATACAATATACTGGTTCCCCAGCATCGTAAAATTCTTTTTGGTTTAGAATCGTATCGATACAAACTGTTGTTTTTCCAGTTTGACGGTCACCAATTACCAATTCACGTTGTCCTCTACCTACTGGAATCATTGCATCAATAGCTTTAATTCCTGTTTGAAGTGGTTCTGTTACTGGCTCACGGAAGATTACACCAGGTGCAATACGTTCTAATGGCATTTCGTAAGTTTTACCTGTGATTGGTCCTTTACCGTCAATTGGTTCTCCTAGCGTATTTACAACACGACCAGAAATACCTTCACCTACATTAATAGATGCGATACGTTGGGTACGTTTTACGGTAGAACCTTCAACGATACTTTTAGAGTGACCTAACAATACCACACCAACATTATCTTCTTCAAGGTTAAGTACAATCCCTTCTAATCCGTTGTCGAATTCTACTAATTCACCGTATTGAACATTAGAAAGTCCGTAAACACGTGCAATTCCATCACCTACAGTTAAAACACTTCCAACCTCATCTAGTGAAGCGGTAGATTCGTAACCTGATAATTGATTCTTTAAAATTGCTGATACTTCAGCTGGTTTAACTTCTGCCATTTTAATAATATTATTCAGATTTAATTCTGAAATTTATTTATATACTTTTACTAAATTCTCGTTTAATCTTTGCTAGACTGTTTGAAATACTAGCATTGTATTGTAAATCTCCAATTCGAAGAATAAATCCTCCAATAATTGACTCGTCAATTTTACTTTCCAAAGTTACTTTATCGCTACCGGTAAGTTGTTTTACTTTTGCTAACACTTTTGTTTCTAATTCTGATGAAAGAGAAACTGCAGTGGTTACTTGGGCTACTTTAATACCTTTAGACTCTTTATATAAATCGATATAGCTAGCTGCTACAGCATTTAATAAAGAAGCTCTTTTATTGGTAATTAAGGTTGCAATTAGTGACTTTGTAGTATCAGATTGATTTACAAATATTTTATTTAACGCTTCCTTTTTGTCTTCGTCTTTGTAAACTGGACTTTGAAGCATTTCATTTAATTCATTACTTCCCAATATTGTTGCTGTAACTGTTTGCATATCATCATACACAACAGTTTCTAAATTAGCATCGTTTGCTAGTAATAAAACTGCTTTTGCGTAACGTTTTGCTGCTCTGCTTCCGCTCATTTTATACTAGTTTAAAGTAGAATCGTTTAACATATTTTCAACAAGTTGTAATTGTTTGTCTTTGTTAGACAGTTCATTTTTAACAACTTTTTCAGCAATTTCTAAAGATAAGCTGGCAACTTGAGTTTTAATATCTGCAATAGCCGATTTCTTTTCACTCTCAATTGCTGCTTGTGCACTAATAATCATCTTATCTGCTTCCGATTTTGCTTCTTCTTTAGCATCTAAAATCATTTTCTCCTTGATTTCACGTGCTTCTTTAATCATCGCTTCTCTTTCTGCACGAGCTTCTTGTAATAATTTTTGATTATCAGCTTGAAGGTTTTGCATTTCTAATTTTGCTTTTTCAGCAGATTCTAGTGCATTTTTTATTCCTTCTTCTCTATCATTAAGAGCATTTAATATCGGTTTCCAAGCAAACTTTTTCAATAAAAATAGTAACATTAAAAAAAGTACCATTTGCCAGAAAAAAAGTCCAAAAGAGAAATCGTTAATTAACTTTTCCATATGTATATTTTAAATAGTTTTAAATTTTAATTAAACATCAATTGCAACCAACCGTTGCAATTGATGTTTTGGTTTTGTTAAACTGCAAATAATGCAGCAAATCCAATACCTTCAATAAGCGCAGCTGCAATTAGCATTGCTGTTTGAATTTTTCCGTAAGCTTCTGGCTGACGAGCAATAGCGTCCATTGCTGAACCACCAATTCTACCAATACCGATACCGGCACCAATTACTACTAAACCTGCACCTACAATCGCTGGGATCTCCATAATATATATAATTAAAAATTAAACATTCAAATTTACTTTGGTTACACTTTGTAACCTCTAATGTGCTTCATCATGCTCTTCAACTGCAAAGCCAAAATATAAGGCCGATAACATAGTGAAGATATATGCTTGTAATAAAGCTACTAATAATTCGATCAATGAAATAGCAAATGATAACACAAAGGTTAAACTACTTCCGATCCAGTTTTGAAAAACAAAAATTAAACCGATCAAACTCATTAATACAATGTGTCCAGCCATAATGTTCGCATATAAACGAATCATTAATGCAAAAGGTTTAATGATTACACCTAATAATTCGATAGGTGCTAAAATTATTTTCATAGGTACCGGTACTCCTGGCATCCAGAAAATATGTTTCCAGTAATTTTTGTTCCCAGAAAATTGGGTAATAATAAAGGTAATCAATGCTAATGCAAATGTGATTGCTATGTTACCTGTTACATTTACTCCTAATGGGGTTAAGCCAAATAAATTTAAAAACCATACAAAAAAGAATACGGTTAATAAATAAGGCATGTAGTTTTTATACTTTTTAATACCAATATTAGGTATTGCAATTTCGTCACGTATATAAAGAATGATTGGCTCTAAAAATCTTCCCGCACCTGTAACAATAGGACCTTTTTTAAATGATTTTGCCATTCCAACAAAAGCAAAGAACATAAGCATTCCAGTGATAATAATCATTAAAACACTTTTCGTAATTGAAAAATCTAAGGGTTTTACTTGAGTTGGATGGTGATGATCATCTAGTGTGATGGTTCCTACAGCATCTGTTCTGTAAACTTTGTTATGGTATAGTTTGTAATAGTTACCATTATTTTCGGCTACTGTTTCACCGTGGTGAAATTTTGATGAAGAAAACAATTGTATTCCTTCATCCCATAAGATTACCGGAAGCGAAAAACCATAATGTTTTCCGGTTTCGCTATCACTAAAAAAAATAAAATCGTGGGAATCTAACAAGTGATGATTAATACTTTCCTTAATCTTTGTTTTTAAACTTACTTCCTTTGGCGCTCCTTCATGCACTTCGTGTTGTGCATTAACAGTCGTGCTAAATATCAATAATGTGATCGTAAGTAATTTTGCTAAAAAATTGCTTTGCATAGTAAACAAATTATATTGGCTTTAAAAATCGGTGCAAAAATACTGTTCTTTATGGAAACAAAAAACTATTTATGCTCTTTTTTATTCTGCCTGAAAATTGTTAAGTTGACTGCTTATTAAGCTGTTTAGAAAGATAGATTACTTCGGTAATTAAACAAATTGCATATGGGATAAAAAATGCTGTAAATTCTATAGTTTCCATATTACCATCCTCCTTGTAAGCAGGGTAAAATACTAAAAAGAAAACCAGGAATTTAAGTGCGCTTCCTGCCATAAAAATAAAGCCAGCTTGAGCAGAATTTTTATTGAGTGTTTTTTCGACAACCAATAAAACAATAACTGCTAAAACATAATTTATCAAATAAGATTCAACAATTTGATTTCCGAAAAGAGCATTGTTTGTGTAATGCAAGGTAAAAACGTGAGTTCCAAAAATTAAAATTAATAAAACTGCTAATAGGGTTAAAAAAATTAAACTTTTACTTCTCATGATTTATTTAATCGATTGGTTTGTTTTAAAACTAGAAATAAGGAGACACCCACACCAAGAAGTGTTAGTAAAATAGTGTATTTTTTTCCTTCTAAACTGTAATTAGTATCGAGCCAATTACCTGCTTTAACAAACAAGTATATAATTACACCCATTTGTATTCCGATACCTGATAGGATTGCCCAACGTTTTATTTCGTTATGGTCCTTTTTAGACATTTATTAGGATTCAGATTGTTGGATGGCTGTTTTTAAACTTTGTTGTTGATTTAATGAAATTGGAGATGGAGTTTCTTTTTTATTTATTAATGACATATTTTTGGAGCCTTTCATCGAACAAGTCGCGTTAAATGAAGCTCCAGGCTCTACCGCTAGTTTTCCTGTAATAACTTCGCCTTCAATGTTTGCTGTTGCTCTTAAGCTCAATGTGCCTGTTATGTCTAATTTTCCTTTAACTTTACCTTCTATATCAGCATTTTTACAACTTAAAGTACCTATAACAACTCCTGTTTTACCAATTACAACTTTTGAAGGGGTTTTTATATTTCCTTCAATTATACCGTCGATCCTAAAATAACCATTAGATGTTATATTCCCTTTAAGTGTAGTCCCATCGTTAATTCGGTTTTGACCAGTTCTTGGGGCTTCGGATTCTTTCGATTTTTTATCTGAAAACATTTTATATATTATTTTGAGTCTTTTTTAATTTTACCGCTTTTAGATTTATTTCCTACTCTTGTTCGCGATTTTTCCTCTATTATTCTTTTATCTCTAACTTTATCTTGTTCTACTTTTAATAATCTAGCTTTTTCCTTTTCTTCTTCTGGACTTAAAGTTTTTGAAAAGTCTATAGCTAAATAATCTTCTAGGTTTTTGTGAATTTGGATAATCGCATAGTTTTCTGAAGAGATTTCAAAATGACTGTTTGTAATTTTATCCTTTTTTCTTTCACTTAATATATCTGCGAATCCTTTAGCTCCTTTTCTAGATTTTAATCCGTGTATCATCACAAAAATAGTCTCAGGGATATAATAATCTATTGATGTTGACATTTCAATATAGCTAGTACCTTCAATTGCTTTATTAAGTTTTTCTTGTAATTTTTCAGCAGCCTCACGATCTTCAGTTTTAAAACTATAAGCTACTTTCCACCGTTCACTTTCGGCATCAGATAAAAACACTTTATTTGCTATTTTAGGCAACAGGTTATTGTAAAGTTCTAATGCCTCTTTTCCTTCTTCTGAGTTAGGATAGTTTAAAGAAACAAAGTTTAATGCTGTTTTGTAAAATTCATATCCTTGTTGACGACCGATAGCATTTGCTTTTAATAATTCAAATTTTGGAATTATAGTATTCCCAAAATAAATAGCAATATAGATTTCACTCGTTTCTATTACTTTTTGGTATTTAGAGACTTCAAAATCTTTATATAACTCACCATATTTATATTCTGGACTTGATTCATCTGTAGCTAATATTGCATTAGGGTTTAGTAATATCTCAGCGTATCTAGAATCGGGGTATCTGGTTATAATCTCATTTTTATATTGAGCAGCTAGTGTTTCATTTCCTATTACTTCATTAATTTTATGCAAATTATATAAAGTCGGCAAAACCAATCTTTGTTCAGGATTAAATGAGAGTAAAGCTTCCAGTCGTTCAGACGCTAAATCATATTCTTTAAACTTTTCTTTATAAATTAATCCCAATTGATAATAAGCAAAATCTCGATCTCCTTTAATACTATCTATTACTTTTTCATCTTTAGGTATTAAGGCTATGTAAGTTTCTGGTTTATAAAGATCATTTTCAGCTATTGGTGCAGCTACTTCTTCTTCAATATTTTCTAGTTTAGATATTTTATCTGATAGTCTCCAATTATCTTCTAATCTTCTATTTCCCCATCTCTTATTAAATTCTTGTTTCCCAAAAGCTACTGTTGTTGAATTATAGAAATAAAAGCTACTAACTCCAGCATTGGGTCCTTTTTTCTCATTAAAATTTTCTTCATTTGAGTTAAAGAATTCATTATTAGAAATGTTTTCTTCATTTTCTATTCTTGCTAAAGAATCTTCGACAGCCATTTGCTTAAGTTGAGTTGTATAAATTGAAAAATAACTTAGCTGCTGAGCTTCTGTCATATTGACTAACTGTAAGACACTATCGTTTTCAAAAGCTATATCTTCATATTTTATAACATCATCAAGATTTTCTCGTTTCTTTTTTATTCTTCTCCATTGTCTTGTGCCTTCATCAAGATTGGTTAACGTACTATCGTAATAGGCTCCGGCAAATTTATAATACCGGTCATCAAAATAAATCTCTGCTAACGTTTGATAGTTTACAGATTGCATTACTCTATCATTTTTATAGGACTGAATTGATTTATTGTAAAATTCAACAGCTAAATCTATACTGTCGTTTTTTCTATAGTACTCCCCTATTTGATTGTAAATTTTATCAAGAAATGGTCTGTTTTCTCGATCTTCCTCCAAATCATATAAAAGCTCTAAAAAAGCAACACGATCTTCCTTTGTGAAGTCAAAATTTCTTGCTTTTTCGATATATGCATTGATCATATAAACACGAGGAGATTTTCTGTTTAATGCTATAACTTTATCAAACTCCAAGTTAGCACTATCTATTTTCTCTAATTGATCGTAAAGTTGTCCTGTTATGTATGTATATCGCCCCTTAAGCTCAAAGTCTTTAATGTTTTCTGAAGCATACTTAATATAAGGTAATGCTACTTCAATTGAATCTAAATTAATCAAAGCTTGAGCTAAAATAGCGGAGGCATCTGCAAGATCTCCCTTATTTATCTGTTTATTTTTATTCATTTTAAGCAGATTCTCAATTGCTACTTCTTCATTATTTAAACGAATATGAGTCTTTGCTTTCCAAATTTTTGCTTGATTAATATTATCACAAGTAGGGTAGGTCTTTAAAATAAAATTAAAAGCATCTAGCGCTTGCACAAAACGGCCATCAAAATATCTTGCTTTTCCTAAAAGAATATATGCTTCATCTATTTGTGGATTGTATTCTTTACCCTCTAGGTATATAGAGTGCTTTTGAACCGCTTTTGCAGCTTTTTCTTCAGCTCTATTAAAATTCTCATCTTTACTTTCGCCAGGTAATACATTACTTTCCTCTAATTCTATACGCTCTACAGGAAGTGTCTCCCAAAAATTATCCTTATAAGTTGCTGCTAATTGTTCTTTACCTGTTTCAAAAGCAATGTTTCCATTGTATAATATATTAAACTCCGAAGTGACAGAGTGCTTGGTTCTACTTAGAAACGTGTTTTTTTTACGTGAACAGGCGGCCATAAATAATACGGCCATTAAAAAAATTGTTGCTTTTATTATTCCCTTCAAAATGATTTTGTTTTATTATATAATACTGAAACTTAAAAGCTTCGTATTTAGTGTATCTGCTTTAAAATTAAGTGTAAAAATACGTTTCTTTTTAAAAAATATAGGATTATTCACTTAAAAAATAAAAATCGATCAATGCAATTTAAAAATCATTTTAAATTTTTAAAAGAAGAGCATGGTTTTAAATTATAAATCCTTTGTATTTTTGCAAGAAATTTTACTGAAATGAGCGCAAAAGATAAAGAAGAAATTGCAGTAGTAACTATTGTTGTTGATGAGGAAACAAAAACCATAAAAATGTCAAAAAAGGAGACTGTATTAGAGGCTGCTTTAAAAAATGATATTGATGCTCCCTATTCTTGTCAAGGAGGAGTCTGTTCATCTTGTGTTGCTAAAATTACTGAAGGTGAGGTTGTTATGTCTAAAAATCAAATACTTACAGAAAGTGAAATAGCTGAAGGGTTAATTTTAACTTGTCAAGCACATCCAACTACAGACACTTTAACTATAGACTATGATGATGTTTAGAAATTAATTATTTCTTTACTTTTAAAACTGATTCCACCTTATTTACTATTTCTTTAGGTTTTATAGTTTCCATTGCATTTTCATACGCTTCGGGATAATTATTCCCATAAATTGAAGTCGGTAATAGTGGATATTTATTATTATCTGCTAATAAACTATTATCATTTGGTTGCCCAAAAGGGGAAAATCCAGCAAATGGATGGGTAACTCCCCAAAGAGAAATTATTGGGATTCCATACATAGCTCCTAAATGGCCATTCCCACTATCCATCGAAATCATTACATCTAAATTTGATATTAATGCTAATTCTTCTGTGAAATTAAGTTTCCCAGCAGTATTAACTACAGAAGAATATTCGTTTTCAAAAGTGTCTAGTTGAGTTATTTCTTTATTGCCTCCACCAAATAATACTATTTGATATTGATGCTCTTTATCTAAATCTGCAATAACCTTTTTCATTAACTCTAAAGGGTACATTTTGCTTTTATAGGCCGCAAATGGAGCTATTCCAATAGTACTTTTGTTTTTTTTACCTAAGAGGTTTAATATGTTTTTATTGTACTCTTTTTTGGGTAATGGTTTAAAGTTATTTAAGTCTAAAGAAAAGCCTAGCGCCTCAAAAACATCTACATATCGCTGATGAGTTGTTTTTAATTGCTTGAAGTTTTTGTTTTTCACTCTGGTTAGCAATTTTTTTTCTTTTCTACCTTTATTTAGAGTCGCCGTTTTTTTTCCCAACACCTTTAAATGCCGGGTAATAATTTTAGATCGAATTACATTATGTAAATCTACCACAGCATTAACTCCTAGCTTATTTGCTTCTTTTGAAAGCTTTAAAAGTCCCATAAAGCCTTTATGTTTATGGTTTACATCTGCTTCAAGAAACACTACGTTTGAAAAATCTTGAAAAAAAGGTTTAAAAAAAGCTCTAGATAAAATTGTTAATTGAACCTCTGGGTAAGTTTCAGAAAAAACGCGAAGCACAGGTACTATCATAGCGACGTCTCCCATTGCTGAAAGACGAATAACTAGTATGTTGGTAGGTTTTTTCAATTATAGAAATTCTTCGCCTGAGCTCTAAACGACATTAAAAGTTTTAAATCGATATACTTATTTTCCTCCCCTAAGTACAGGATTCAATTCGTCATCATTGTACATTTTCATTTGCTTGTAAACTTTCATGTACTTGTCACCTTTTTCAATATCGTTTAATAGTTGATCAATTGCGGTGCTTAAATCTACTCGTTGCTCAAGTAGTATGTTTAGTTTAATTTGACAGGCATTTCTGTGTACTTCGGAAGCATTTTCTCTAATTGCTTCTTCATTCATATGGTATACTTTTAATGCTAAAATTGAAAGGCGATCTACTCCCCAAGCTGGGCTTTCGGTATTAATAGTAGCATTTGCTTTAGTATGGACACCTTTATTATTTTCTAAAAAATAACTATCAATATATTCTACCATATCTGTGCGATCTTGGTTAGAAGCATCAATTTGTCTTTTTAAAGTCAAAGCGCTTACGGGATCAATATTAGGATCACGAATAATATCTTCATAGTGCCATTGCACCGTGTCAATCCAACATTTTCTGAATAGTAAATGTTCTAAGTTTTGAGATTTAGAATCGTATGGATTGCTAAAAGATTGATCTACTTTATCAATAACATGATATTTATCTATAACTTCTTTAAAAATAGCGTTTGCTTTTTCTGAAAACATATCTTTATTCTTTAATTGATTTTTTCTAAAATGTGTAAAAATTCAGTTGTTTGGTTTGCCTTATGATTCCTGTTTTCGGTTTTATCTGCTTTAAAACGTTGATATTTAGTAGTTGCTAAATCGTACTTTCCAAATTTCTTCATCGTTTCTTTAACGATTTCCGAATCCATTAATCCTTCGTTATTATAACTTAAGAAAATATATTTAAATTGTGCATTTTTCAATAGTTCCGTAAACGATTGAAGCACAACATTTTTTTTACAATAATCACTTTTATAATATTCACGCAAACCTGTTACTCCTTTGGGTGCAAAGGTATCATATTTTGCAATAGTATTTAACAAATGGTAGTTAGCACCGTATTGCCTTGCATTATATGGCGGGTCTAAATATAATAGGTCTCCGGTAATGCTTTTAATAAGATCGTTACCGTCTTTCTGAAAAACTTGATGTTTATTAATTGTCTCTTGAAAGATTGCAGGTTTTATGAATAGTTTTTTTGCTGCTGAAGGTTTTATTTTTTTCAAATAAGCACCGTAAACTGAAGCTGTATTTGCAATTTTATCGGCACTTTCTAAAAGACTTGCTAATAAAAAATAATATTGATTTTCATTGATTTCTGAAGTGGTTTTCCATTTTTCAATTTGAATCCTTACTGCATCTATAATTTGTCCATTTTCTGAATTGAAATAATTTCTTCCTGCTTTTCCACCTTGAGAATATTCTTGAAAAACAAATCCTTTTAAGCCCTTTATTAAATTAAGGTTTTTTATTAATTCTTCTGAAGAAACCGGTTTATGATTCCCAATATAATTTCTATTTAAGACATAACTATAAAACTCTACATCGTTGGTGATAACATTTTTTACTTGAGTTTTAAAATTTCTACCAACAATTCCAGTTCCAGCAAATAAATCGCAAAAAGTCTTCTGAGAAAGATCATCACCCACTACGTTTGTAATAGTTTCAGATATAAAAGGAAATAGTTTTTGCTTGGAGCCTATGTAATTCATTAATTGGAAATCGGTATTTTTTGGTTTTTAATTCAATTCTACCCAAATTATATCGCTAAAAGTTTCGTTTTGAGGTGTAAAAATAAACTTTTGTAATTGGGTAGGATTAAAATTGAGAACATAGTTTTTAATTTCTTTAATAAGTAAACTTATAGCTGCTTTTAGCTTCCAATGTTCTCCATTATTTGCATAAACAATAATAAATAATCTGTTTTTTAAATGATGTCTTTTTTGATTGCTCTGGTTGTCATAAAGCCAATTAATTAGTTCTCTTTTTTGCGATTTTGCATAAAATATATCGTTGTTAAACCCTTTTGGAAAAACAGAAGTTTTATGATCAAAAGGAATGTCGTTTAACGTAAAATCTACTAATTTAGTTCTTAAATTAAAAGCTGCCTGTATTTCAGGAAAAGAACAAAATATTTTTTCAACCGCCATCGCACTCCAAAAATTAAACCATCGATTGATAGCGTAATAAAATAACTCTTGCTTATCTAATTGGTATTTCTTTACAGTCAATGAAATTTCAAAAATTAAAGCCTCCCATTCGTTAATTTCATAAATAAAATTAGTGTACTTATCCCAAGTGTCATTCTGTTTACGATACCATTTGTAAGGATATTGCAGTCGTTTTTGTAGTAGTATTTCGATGTCTACTAAATTCATTTTATAAAAAATAAATTACAATTGGAAACACAAATATCAACCATAAAAATAGTTCTGATATCCATTTTTTAGAAATGGTTTCTAAAAAATTGGTAGTAAATATTGAAATTGGCGCCAATAAAAATATGAGCTCACTTCCATTCTTATTTTCAGTTAAAACAATTAAGGACAGTCCTATTAATAAAAAAAAAATAAGAATCCAATATTTGGATTTTTCTTTCAAGGGAGTATTTGAAATATGTATCGATTTGTATAGAATACCAAATATCCCAAGCGACATTATAAAAATAGCAGGGATTAATATTTTTAATGAATAATATGGAGAAAAATCAAAACTAACTTGTTGCTTATATTCCAAAAACCACCATAAGTTGTCATTAAAAACTATTTGATAGGTGGTTGTTAAAATAAAAATGGAAATAAAACCTACAAATGGTATAAAAACAAGCTTATAATTTTTTGATGCTAATTGAATAATTGCAATAAATAAAATAACAAAAAATAAAATACTCCAAAAATAAAAAAGTGCAGCTATTGTAACCCAAATAGAAGCGTCCAATATTTTCTTTTCACTGTTTTTTTTCGAACTTATACTGAGAATTCTTCGCAAAGCCAATAATAAAAACAATAAAGAGAAGACAGGGTCGGACTCTTTAAAAAGTATAGGATTCGTTAAAATAAAAAAACAAAATAAAAAAAACGCGTAGGAGTTTAATTTGGTAAGGCGGTTTTTTTTTATGGTAAAATTCAATAGCAAAAATAGCAGTAAAAAAACAGCGTTTTGAAGTAACGATTTTGCAATTTCTGCATAATTAATTGCTTCATTTACATCCTGAATTATATAAAAAAACCATCCTGCAAACAAAAATATACTCACCACTATAGAATGGAATGGTTTAGAATTACTAAAAAAGCTTGTGAGCATGGTTCTTAATTTATATTTTTGCTATCTTAAAACATAAAGATATGACTTGGACAGGGTTTTTTGGAGGAATTCAAGATTTTTTTGAAGGTGTAGCATTTGCACCATTTAACGCACTTCGTGCTTTAGAGCTATCAAACTGGTGGGCTGCAAACTTTATGTCATGGGTTTTTATGATTATTTGTGCAGTAGCTATTGTTTATTGGATTAGACAACTTAAAAAATACGACGCAACAGAAGGTAGTGATGACAAAAGTGTTACTGCTCATAGATATTTAGGTTAAATCAAAACCTATATCCTTACGATAATTCATCGCATCGAAATGTAGTTTTTCTATATTTTGATACGATTTTTTTAGTGCCTTTTTGTAATTCATGTCCATAGACGTTATTGCTAAAACACGTCCTCCGTTTGTCACGAATTTTTCATCTTTTATGCTTGTACCCGCATGAAAGACAATAGAATCTTCAATATTTTTAATTCCTGAAATTATTTTACCTTTTTCATACGCCTCGGGATAACCACCAGAAACTATCATTACTGTAGTAGCAGCTCTTTCATCAATTTCTATGGAAGTTTTATCTAACTCTTGATGGAAAGTCGCTTCAAACAACTCCACTAAATCACTTTTAATTCTAGGTAGCACCACTTCGGTTTCTGGATCTCCCATTCGAACATTATATTCTATAACAAAGGGCTCATTATTAACATTTATTAAGCCAATAAAAACAAATCCTTTATAGTCTATGTTTTCTTTTTGAAGTCCGTTAACGGTTGGAATAACTATTCTCTCTTCTATTTTTTGCATTAAAACATCATCTACAAAAGGAACCGGCGAAATAGCTCCCATACCACCTGTGTTTAATCCAACATCTCCTTCTCCAATTCGCTTATAATCTTTAGCAGTGGGCAATATTTTATAATTTTTCCCATCTGTAAGAACAAAAACACTTAATTCTATTCCATCTAAAAACTCTTCAATAACAACTGTTGAACTTGCTGCTCCAAATTTTGAATTAGACAACATATCTTCTAATTCATTTTTAGCTTCTTCAATATTATTAAGGATTAAAACTCCTTTTCCGGCCGCCAATCCATCTGCTTTTAAAACAAATGGTGGGTTTAGTGTTTCTAAAAATAGTTGTCCTTCTTTTAAAGTTTCTTTTGTAAAACTTTGATATGCTGCGGTTGGAATTTTATGATCTATCATAAACTCTTTAGCGCGTTCTTTACTCCCCTCCAATAATGCACCTGCTTTTGAAGGTCCAATAAGCATTACGTTTTTTAATTCTGGAGATGAAAGAAAATAGTCTGCAATTCCATTTACCAATGGATCTTCAGGGCCTACAATGACCATTTTAATATCATTCCTGGTTACACAGTTTTTAATGGCTTCAAAATCATTGACCGAAATTGAAATATTGATTGCAATCTCTGATGTTCCTGCATTTCCTGGGGCTACAAAAAGCTGGCTACATCTGTTACTTTGTACTATTTTATAAGCAAATGTATGCTCTCGACCACCTGAACCTAAAATTAAAATATTCATTTTTGAAAAGTATATTAAGGTATCAAAAATAATTGTTTGTAAATTGATGCCCTAATTTTACTGCATTGAATTTGTTTGAATTAACTCTAAAGTTAAGTGGCTTTCCTATTAAGGAGGCAAAAGAGCATTTACAGAAAATTCAAGACATCCCTGAGGATAAATATGAAGTTTATATTAAAGGGCAACGAACTCGTATTGCTAGTTATCATATTGAAAACAATTCTTTTTATAAGTCATTTATTGCCGAAAAATCAGTTGTTAAATGGGAAGAAATTCCTGTTATGCAGAAAAAAGATTTGCAAGTTCCTTTAAAACTACGTTTTTCAAAAGGGTATTCAACAAAGAATTCTTATATCAATAAAACTTCTGGCTCTAGTGGACATCCGTTAATATTCGCGAAAGACAACTATTGTCATGCCTTAACTTGGGCGGAAATTATTAATCGGTTTGGATGGCATGGAATAGATTTTAACAAATCTTATCAAGCTCGTTTTTATGGAATTTCGTTGGGATTTTTAAATAACAAAAAAGAGCGATTAAAAGATTTATTAAGCTATCGGTTTCGATTTGCAATTTTTGATTTATCTGATGAAAAATTAGCATCTTATTATGAACTTTTTAAATCAAAAAAGTTTCAATATATCAATGGCTATACAAGCTCCATTGTATTATTTGCAAAATTTTTAAAGAATAAAAACACAATTCTTACGGAAGTTTGCCCCACATTAAAACAATGTGTGGTCACTAGTGAAATGCTTTTTGAAAAAGATAAGCAACTACTTGAAACTTGGCTGGGAGTTCCAATAATCAACGAATATGGAGCTGCTGAATTGGACTTAATCGGTTTTACCAATCCAAAAAATGAATTTATCGTTAACAGTGAAACGCTTTTTATTGAAATTTTAGATGAAAATAATAAGGTTTTGCCCAATGGTCAGTCTGGTAAAATTGTAATTACTTCTTTATACAATAAGGCAAATCCTCTTATTCGATATGAAATTGGTGATACTGGAGTTTTGTCTGAAAACAGCACTTATAAAACTCCTATATTAAAAGAACTTGTAGGTAGAACCAATGATATTGCAAAATTACCAAGCGGAAAAGTAGTGCCTGGACTTACTTTTTATTATGTAACCAAAAGTGTAATTGAAGAAGATGGAAATGTAAAAGAATTTATAATCGAACAAACTAAAATAGATTCCTTTACTATTATTTATTGTTCTGATAATGAATTAAATAAAAATGAAATACATAAAGTTAAAAAAGAGCTTTTTAATTATTTAGAAAGTAATCTTATTTTAAACTTTGAAAGAGTAGCTGTTTTAAAAAGAAATAA
Source organism: uncultured Flavobacteriaceae bacterium (assembly GCA_913052585.1). Taxonomy (GTDB): domain Bacteria; phylum Bacteroidota; class Bacteroidia; order Flavobacteriales; family Flavobacteriaceae; genus Marifrigoribacter. The sequence goes on from CAJXEB010000001.1 coordinate 32,384, forward strand.
ACGTGGGAAATTGAAACAATTTGTTTCAAAAATAAATACTTAAAAAGAATCCTTTTGCCAAATATGCAGCATAAAGAAATACTTATTATTACTAATTATTTTCCGCCTGAAAGTGGCGCTGCCTCCAATAGGATTAATTCTATGGTAAATGGGTTCTACAAAAATAATTATACCGTTTCTGTAGTTTGTCCTTTTCCTAATTATCCTGATGGAAAAACATTTAAGGATTATAGAGGTTCCATTTTAAAAAAAACAGAAGAACCTTTTGGAACTTTATTTAGGTTATGGATATGGCCAACTAAATCTAAAAATAAATTTGTTAGGCTATTATCTATGATTTCTTTTTCATTGAGCTTAATGATTTTTCTAATATTCAAAAAAACACCTAAAAAAGTAGTCATTCAATATTCTCCAGTTTTTGTAGGTTTTACTGCAGTTTTTTGGACTACATTTTTAAGAAAAAAAATAATTTTAAATGTTTCAGATTTATGGCCTTTAGCTGGATTGGAAATGGGATTATTACAAAAAGGATTCTATTATAATATATTATCAAAAATGGAGAAATTTTGCTACAAAAAGTCTCATTTAATTTTAGGGCAATCTGAAGAAATTCTTACACATATTCAATCTTTTGAAATTAATAGCCCTTTATTCCTTTATAGAAATTATCCTGATTTTTATACCCCTCAATTAAACATTGATGAAGTTAAAAATGAAATAAAAATAGTCTATGCAGGCTTATTAGGAGTCGCACAAGGGCTTTATAAAATATGTTCTGATATCACCTTTACAAAAAACATAAGTCTTCATATTTACGGGTCTGGTCCAGAAACCGAGCTTATTAAAATGTTGAAAAAGCCAAATATTTATTATTATGGTGCTATTGAAAGAGAGCTACTTCATAAAGAGCTTTTAAACTGTGATATAGGTTTTGTCCCCTTAATTAATAGAATATATGGGTCGGTACCCTCAAAAATATTTGAGTTAAGTCGATTGGGCTTGCCTATATTATATTTTGCAGGTGGTGAAGGTGAAGATATTGTTACTGATAACAATTTAGGGTGGAATATTCCAGTTGCAGATTATGAAAAATTACAATTTTTTATAGATTCTTTTTCTAAAGATATGTTAGTTGATTTATCCAAGAATAATATCCAAACTGTTTCTAAAAATAGGTTTTCATTTGAAAAACAATTTGACAGCTTTATAAAAAAAATAGAGAGCATTTAATATGCCTTATCGTCTCCTCCTAAAGCATCAAAAACTGTTTTAAATACAATTCGTAAATCCATTAAAATAGACCAGTTTTCTAGGTAAAATATATCATATTTAACTCTACTTGTAATAAAGTTATCATCTTCCACTTCGCCTCGAAATCCACTTACTTGAGCCAAACCTGTAATGCCTGGTTTGATAAAGTGACGAACCATAAATTTATCAATCTTTTCAGCATACATATGCGTATGACTCACCATATGAGGTCTTGGGCCAACTACAGACATATCGCCTTTAAGAACATTTATAAATTGCGGCAATTCATCAATACTGGTTTTTCTAATAATTTTACCAATTTTTGTAACCCTAGGATCATTCTTTTTTATTTGATGAATATGTGCATCTGGGTTAGGCTTCATAGACCGAAATTTATAACAATAAAATTCTTTATAATCCAATCCGTTTCTTTTTTGTTTAAAGAAAATAGGACCTTTAGATTCAAATTTAATAATCAATCCAAGAATAGGTGTTAACCAAGATAAAATACCAATAATTACTACTAAAGAAAAGAAGATATCAAAACTTCTTTTAATAAAGAGGTTGATTGGCTCGTCTGTAGGAATTCTTCTCATAGACAAAATAGGAAGATATCCATAGTAGGTAAAATCTAATTTCTTAGAATAGATTTCTTTATTATCTGGTAAGAATTTTAAGATTTTAAGATTATTATCTGCGTATTCTATTAATTTTGCTAGCTCTTGATTATTTACTTCTGCAACAGACGAATAAATCTCATCTACTTCATTGTCAGAAATGAATTCAAATATTTCATCAATGCTATACTTATTCTCGCCTTTTAAATCAAATATTTTTATTAGTTGATAGCCATAATCTGGATTGTCATTAAAATACTTTCTTAATTGATCTGTCTTTTTATTTAATCCAATTATTACTACATTTCTTAAGTTACCTTTAAATACTTTTCGATATTTTTTTAGTAAAAAAAAGATGGCAAATTTAACAATGGCTATTGAAGACATCACAAATATTACATACTTAATTATGCTAGTAGATTTAATTGATAATTCGTTAAAAAAACCAAAGAAAGCAAATACCAATAATAAAAATATAATTGTTTGTTTTACTATTAATCCAAGCATTTTGGTAACACTTGTAAACCTGTAAATTTCATAAAAATTAGATAGTAAAGTAGAAACTATCCAAGAAAATGATATGAAAATAAAAAAGTTTAAAATATCAGATTTTTCAGAAATAATATCCATTGAAAAATATCCTATAATAATTAAATCTATTATATAAGAAATTGGTCTTAAAAACCCTGAATATCTTCCTCTTTTAAATATCATTTATTATTTTCTATTGTGCTTTGAAAAATCTTTATGCTCGTTTTTTAATAATTCTTCTGGAGATAAGTTTTTAAAATAATCAAACGTTCTCTTCATTCCTTCACTTCTCGATATTTTTGGTTCCCAATTTAAAATCTCTTTAGCTTTTGTAATATCAGGTTGCCTTTGCAAAGGATCGTCAGTAGGTAAAGCGCTATAAATTATTTTTTGATTTGTTCCAGTTAATTTAATGATTTCTTCAGCAAATTGTAGAATTGTTATTTCATTAGGGTTTCCAATATTAACGGGATACGCATAATCACTCATTAATAACTTAAATAACCCTTCAATTTCATCATCAACATAACAAAATGATCTAGTTTGAGAACCGTCTCCAAAAACCGTTAAGTCTTCGCCTCTAAGCGCTTGTCCCATAAATGCAGGAATCACCCTTCCATCATTAAGTCTCATTCTTGGTCCATAGGTATTAAAGATCCTTGCAATTCGTGTTTCTACCCCGTGAAAACGATGATAAGCCATCGTAATGGATTCTTGGAAACGTTTTGCTTCATCATATACTCCTCTAGGGCCAATGGTGTTTACATTTCCGTAATATTCTTCAGTTTGAGGATGAACTAAGGGGTCTCCATAAACTTCAGAAGTGGATGCTATCATTATTCTGGCATTTTTTTCTTTAGCTAATCCTAATAAATTATGCGTTCCTAACGACCCTACTTTTAAGGTTTGAATTGGTATTTTTAAATAATCTATGGGGCTTGCAGGTGAGGCAAAATGAAGAATGTAATCTAAATCTCCTGCAACATGAACAAATTTAGAAACATCATGATGATAAAAATCAAAATCTGGATTTTTAAAAAGATGTTCAATATTCTTTAAGTCTCCTGTAATTAAATTATCCATTCCAATTACACAGTATCCTTCGCTAATAAATTTATCACATAAGTGAGATCCTAAAAATCCAGCTGCTCCAGTAATTAAAACTCTTTTTTTCATCTTTTAAATTTATCTACCAATTGATATATATGAAATTCCTTCTCTCTTAACCTCTTCTAAATCATATAAATTTCTTCCATCAAAAATCACATTCTGATTTAAAAGCTCTTTTACTTTTTGAAAATCTGGAGTTCTAAAAATACTCCATTCCGTACAAATCACCAATGCATCTGCATTAATTAATGCGTCATACATTGAATCACAATATGTTAAAGAATCACCAAACTGTTTTTCTATATTCGGCATTGCTTCAGGATCATAAACTGATAATGAGACTCCTTTGTTTAGTAATTTTTCCATTAAATAAATGGCTGGAGCTTCTCTTACATCATCCGTTTCTGGTTTAAAAGCAAGTCCCCAAACAGCAATTTTTTTATTAGATAAATCACCATTGAAATAATTTTCAATTTTAGGGATTAAAATTGTTTTTTGTTTTTCATTAACTTCAATAACAGAATTCAATATTTTAAAATCATAAAATTTATCCTTACCTGCTTTCTGGAGTGCTTTTACATCTTTTGGAAAACAAGAACCACCATATCCTATCCCCGGAAATAAAAATCGTTTTCCAATTCTAGAGTCGGTTCCCATTCCTACTCTTACCTTATCAACATCTGCTCCTACTTTTTCACAGTAATTAGCAATCTCATTCATAAAGGTTATTTTGGTCGCTAAAAATGCATTTGCTGCATATTTTGTTAGCTCTGCAGATTTTTCATCCATAATGATTATTGGATTCCCTGAACGTACAAACGGATTATACAGCTTCTGCATCAATTTAGTTGCTTTTTCACTGCTAGACCCAATAACTATTCTTTCTGGCTTTAAGAAGTCATCTACTGCATACCCTTCTCTCAAAAATTCTGGGTTGGAGACCACATCAAAATCACATTTTGCGTTTTTTGCAATTGAGCTTTGAACTTTTTCAGCTGTTCCAACAGGAACGGTACTTTTATCAACAATAACTTTATAATTTGTTATTTTTTTTCCGATTTCATCTGCTACTCCTAATACATAAGATAAATCTGCAGATCCATCTTCATCTTCAGGAGTAGGAAGTGCTAAAAAAATAATTTCCCCATGCTTAAGCCCTTCATCTAATGATGTTGTAAACTGTAAGCGATTGGCTTTAATGTTTCTTTCAAATAAAACATCTAGATGCGGTTCGTAAATTGGAACTACACCATTTCTCATTTTTTCTACTTTATCTTTGTCTATATCTACACAAATAACTTCATTGCCTGTTTCAGCAAGACAAGTTCCTGTTACTAAACCTACATATCCAGTTCCTATTACTGATATCTTCATTAACTATTTTTCTTTAATTATTTTTTAAAAAATTTACTGCAAAAATACAACATACTAGCCTTTAAACTAGCTATCATCGCTTAGAGATTCGTTTAACTTTTTATCTAAAATGTTTTTATTATTGATTAACAAAATCACTAAAACAAATCCCAAATAATAGGCTCCTACTTGTCGGTGAAAATAATTCTCTACCATACCAAATAAAATAATGGATAAAATTAAAGCTGTTGGAAAAAAATGTTTGTAGTTTTTATATACTAAAAAGAAAAGAATTCCTAAAAATAAAATTAGACTAATAAGTCCAGCGCTTACATAAAAATCTAAATATTGATTATGAGTGTTAAACCTTTTATCTATAAAATTTTGTCTTGTTTCAATATCCTCTATTTCGTTTTTATAGCATAACACTAATTTATTGGCCGTTTCTCTAAAACCAATACCAAAAAGGCCAGATGTATTTTCATTGATGATTTTTGAAGTACAGTCCCAAATTTGTGTTCTATACCCTAAAGGCAGGCTAGACTCTGTATAAGTAACTTCTGAAATATCTGTACTTGGTTGAAAAACAGTTGGAAACTTAAAATAACTTGTTATCAATATTGCAACTAATACTACTACTGTAATAGTAAGTCTAATCTTTTTTTCTTTGCCATAAAATTGTCTCAAAACAACTAAAAAAAATAAAATTACTAAAGCTGTTTTAGACATTATTAATAATAAATAAGAAACATTTATTATAATACTTGCCAAATAATATTTATTATCAGGATGGTACTTTTTTGTTAAATATTTATAAGAAATTAGAATACTTAACAGGCATAAAAGACCAACATAAACCCTGTCTATTAATAGTGCATCAACAGTTTCTTGAAAAAATAGTATGGAAACATCTGAATTTTGATTGACTAATATTAAAAACTGAACCAGTGTATAAATAATAGCGATAAAGGAAGAAAAAATAATTGCTTTGTTTACCTTTTTAAAATCTGCAATGGGTAAATATAAAAATACAATACCAATAGGAAGCATCATTGTTTTTATAAATACAAAATCTAATTCAAACCTTCCCTGAATAAGTGAATTGGCAAGTAGAAATAAAATAAAAAATACCAATAAAAGAGTAGAGCTTATTGATATTTTTTTTAAATCTTTTTTTGTAATTATAAAAGGGAATGCTATAACCAATATTAGCATTAAAATATTTGGTAATGCCCTTACGTACTCATCAAAAGGAAGGATGAGGTATAATAATATAAAAACATACGGATATATTGCTGCTAATAGTATTCTCACTTACTAAGTCATTTATTAATGTACAAAACAAACTCCTATTTTTCAGAATAAGAGGGAGTGCCTTTAATCTTTTCTTTAAACACTAAATATATAAATTTACTATTACCTACTAAGTATCTTTTCCACATTCTTTTTGGTTCTTGTATAAATCTATAAAACCATTCCAGCCCATTATTTTGCATCCACAATGGGGCTCTTTTTGTAAGGCCCGCAATAACATCAAAACTACCGCCAACTCCCATAATAAAATTGACCGCTTTTAATTCGTTTTTAAACTCGTATAAAAAGTTTTCTTTTTTAGGTGAAGTAATCGCAACAAACAACATGTTTGCTCCGCTAGAAGCAATTTCGTTAGCTATAGAAGCTTCATCTTCTTTATGGTAATAGCCATTTCTATAACCCGCTATTAAGTTTTTACCATATTTTTCGGTATAAATAGAAATCACTTTTTTGACTACTTCTTCTTTGGCACCAAATAAAAATATTTTATGATTATTTTTATAAGCAAGCTCCACCAAATTTTGCATTAAATCGATCCCAGCGACTCTTTCTTTTAATGGTTTGTTTAAAAATTTAGCTGCCCATACCACGGCTTGACCGTCTGCATTGATAATATCGCTATTATTGACACTTTCCCGTAATTGATTATCCTTTTGCAGTTGAACAATCTTTCCAGCATTAACCACAACGTGATGTATACTCTCCTTATTAACAATGGTTTTGTTAACTATTGCAAGTGTTTCGTCCATCGAAAGATTATGGATGGAAGTATTTAGAATATTAATTTTTTGAGGAAAATTCACTTTTTCGTTTAGGTTACAAAGATAAAAAAGAGGGCTCTAGTATTTTAGCATTAATCAAAAAAAGTTAGGTCATCCTTCAGTGTTATTAATGTGGCGTTTCCACAATTAATGTAATCCATATAATATCTAATTGAAGAATAAGAAAAACTTAAATTTTTATGTCTTTTACTGAGTGTTTAAAAATTTAATGACCTGTGATTTAACTTTTTCACTATCATAATCATTTGCAGTTTCTAATGCATTTGTTATCATTTCACTTTTAAATTCAGAATCGTAATTATAATATTCCTTTATTTTCTTAGACAACTCACTGGCATCTTTTGCTTTAAATAAAAGCCCGTTTTTACCAGATGTAATGTATCCCTTAGGTCCTCCAATATTACTTGCGATAACTGGGACACCACAAGACATGGCTTCTAATCCTACTAATCCTAAGCTTTCATCAACTCTATATGTTGGAAAAACAAATACATTAAATAAATTATATTCTTTGGCTAATTCAGACTGAGTTAAATTTGATTTTAATGTATAAGAAATATTTAATTTTTCTAACCTATTTTTAATTTCTTTTTTATCAGGACCATCGCCAACTAATCTAATAGAAAGGTTAGAAACTGAATTTTCCTTTAATAAAATTTCAATTGCATTTAACAGCACTTTCCATCCTTTTTTTTCTATAAAATTTGAAACAAAACCAATTACAAAGTCATCTGATTTGGAAACATTCGTGGTAGCATTAAAAATAGTTCTATTTATTCCTCCCGAAGGATAAACAAAAAGGTTCTCTTTTTCTTTTTCAAATTGAGTTAAAAAAAACGCTCTATAATAGTTTGAAGGCAAAACTATGGCTGATCTTTTTATTAATTTCTTTAAGAAAACAGAAAGAAATTTTTTCAAAGTGTTATTGAATATTAAATCACTTCCATGAAAATTTAATATATATTTTCTGTTAAACAAACAAAGTATTGGCGCTACATGTAGTGGGTAATGAACATAAACAAGGTCTTCTTTTTTTGCATTAAACATTGCATTTACTATTCTTAAATAGAATCCTATATAGCCAAATAGTTTATTTAGCCCTTCTTTTTTAGTAAGTACTGTTTTTTTGATTTCAAAAGTATCTTCTAAAGAAATAACAAAATTCTTAACAAAAATACCATATCTAATGTTCTTTGTCGAAGGATACATATTTGAAATTAATACTATATTTCTTTTAGACTTACTCATTCTTAATTAATTTATCACTGTACATTAATAAAAAGAAGCTCATGAAAAAAGAAAATATAAATACTCCCTTAGCTCGACATAAAAAACTTTCAATAAAACTTAATAAGACTATAATAATAAAAAAGCTTAATGCTTCCCCCTTCAGTCTTGTTTTAAATGCGAAAAACCAAATAACCCAAGTAAATATAATTAGTCCAAAAATTCCATTAGCAATTAAAAATTCTAAAAATTGATTGTGAGCATTGTAGTTTTCTTTTAAAGCTGTTTTAAAACTTCCATTTATATACGCTCTAGTATAAATATTTTCTGTGTCTCCAGAGCCAACACCAAACAAAATTTTATCCTCTTTTTTAAACTCTCTAGTGATAAAATCCCATCTTTGAATACGTTCAATTTTTACCTTACCACTTCCGTCTATTAATCCAGAAAATTTATTTCCTAAATAATCGAATTTTACAGATAAAAATATAACTCCAACTATAAACAGACTTATTAATAGTCCTTTTTTTAAATTTCTTTTTTGAATTACAGAGGAGACTAAAACTAGAATAAAAGCTAGTATTGCCACACGGCTACTCAATTCGAGTAAAAAAAGAAAAAATGGCAAAAGGATTAATATTAATTTTAGTTTGTTTGTTTTTAAAAACTTTAATTCTTCACTTTTTAATATCGCTAAAACCAATAGTACTATTAGTAATGCAAAATAATTAGGGTGTACTCCAATTGGCTTAACTAAATTCCAGTTAGAGTAAATCCATTCAAAAAAGTATGGAGCTTGTCTTAAAGGTGTTGCGTTTGATAAAATAGATGTAATAACAAAACCCCAACAAATAATCATTCCTATTAACAAACCAATCCCTAATGAATAGTATATGTTTTTAAAATTAAAGTCTTCTTTTTTATGCGATAATATAATTGTGGGAAGTATTAATAACGTTAAAACTCTAGTTAAGTTTTTTGTAGCTATAGCAGTGTCGTTTGATAAAAACATTCCTAAAACATATAAAAGAAACAACAATATAAAGGGGATTATAAAAGCTCTTCTTTTCCATAATATTTGTTTTCTTTCTTTAAAACTTATCACCAGAAAAGAACTTGCGACAAAAATCCAGATTGCAATTGTATTTATAGATAAAAACAAAGGTAGTGTACCAACAAAAAGATAGGTGCTAATTTTAAAAAAAGACTGTTTAAAATTATTAGATTTCAAGAATTTGATCATATCTTTTTTGATAAGTATTATTTAAAGCTATTTCTTTCAAAAAATCTACAATTAAAGAATATTCTTTAGCGTCTATAGCTTGAATATTACTATGTATCACCTCTAAGTTATTCATAGATGCAAACAGTTGGTATTGGTTGCTTAACAATTTCTCAACCGGTAAGTGTTTTTCGGTAAAAAAAGGAAGTTGAAAACTTAAAAAATCAAATATTTTTATTGGAAAAGTAAGATCGTCATATTTATTCCTTGGACGCGTATGAAAAGCATAAGCAATATTGTTAGCACTTATAAATTCTGGTATGGAATCGCGTAGAATTTTTGACACAGCAATACTAGTTTTAGTAGTTTTTTCTTCTAGGTCTTTATCTCCCGATAGAATGTAAAAATTATATTCATTACGATATTTGTTTTCGAAATCTAAGAAATTTACAAAACCTGAATTTTGATATTTAGTGCTACCTAAATACAGAATACCAAGTTTTTTTGTAAAATCTGGAATTGTTTTGTTTTCTAATACATTGTAGGTACCAGGAGGCAAATCTTGATAAGGTTTTTTTAAATACCACGAATTATTTTTATAAAACTGAGCTCCCATCTCTAAAGTTGGGAAAACCATATTCGTAGCCATTAATGATAAATAAAAATTACTAAGTTTATTAAATATAAGTGTGATTTTTGATCGTAAAGTTGAATATTCTTCTGGAAACATTTCAATGTAAACATCCCGAATAAAAATGATTACTTTTTTTGCTCTTATTCGTAATATTAACAAACAAAAAACATCGATAAGGGCAATACGGTTTGTAGCAGATTCAACATATACGATATTCACTTTCTTGACAGAAAAAGAGTTGACGAATTTGTTACCTTTTTCAATAACATCATCATTTTTATTCAAAAAAACACTCTTAAATAGTGAAACTCTGGTTCTTGGACCTCCAGAAACTTTTTTTAAATTTGGAATTATGTAAAGAAGATTTTTCATTTTTTTAATTGCGAAATATGTTTCATATTCTTTTGTCCTTCTAATATTAAATAAGGTAATATTAAATAAAACATATTATTAAAATAATGAATAGATAGCAAACAGGTAAAAATTACAATAAACGTAAACCCTAATTTAACCTTTGTACCCTTTATTTTTATAATCAGGTAGCCATGAAAGAGCAAAAACAATAAAAGAAGTAAATAACCTCCTCTGTGATATAAATAATAAAATCCATTATCTATTTCTTGAAAAGTCATAAAATCACTCCAACTTTGTGCTTTTAAATTTTCCCGAAATATAGTAGTACTCGCGCCAAAACCATTCCCAACTATTTTTTCAGTAATTGAAAAATTCTCATGTTGCAATGCGGCTTTTAAATCATTAACTCTAATTTTTAAGCTTGGATATTCAAAGGGATCTAACAAATAGGGGATTTTTTCTTTTATAAGGTCTGGAGCATAATCAGAATTAAAAAATAGAAAAGAAGAAAGTCCTATTCCTAAAATAATAAAAATGAACTTAGGCTGCATTAGCTTTTTAAAATCAATAGTTAATAACGCTAATAAAATAGCTGTTATTACAATGTTCATAAGGTTTGTAGTTAGTAACAAACTGGGAATTGCAACAATAAAAGCTATCGCTAATTTTAAGTCGAAATTTTTATTTTTTATTAAATAATAAAATGAAATTAAGATGATTGGTATAATTGAAGGCCCGTAAACCCTTCCTTGATAACCGATAATTGTCGTATGCCATAAATTAGGGAATTTATCTATAAAGAGTAAAATATATACCCCTAATACGATGTAATTAATTAAAAATAAAAAAGGGAGTATGTTAAAATCTTTCTTGTTTAATAGAAACAAATAAAACAAAAATCCAAATAGTTGAAATTTAATATCTATTTGAGGGTCATGATGCCCATAAAAAATGCCTATTGCTAGGAAAAAAAGATAAATTATTAATGCTATATAAAAATATAAGGGAATTTTAATTTTTCCTTTTTTAACCATAAGGAGATTTGCACCAACTAATAATAATAAACATAAAAAAGAAACACTGCTCGAAATAGCGTTTCCAATTAATAAAAAAAGGGCTGTTAATAAAAAATAGTATAATGATTTCAAAAAAGTAATATTTTAAAAAAAAATAATTATGCCAAATTTAATAGAAAAATAATGTAATTCTATTGCTATAAGCTAAAATTAAAAAATCTTCGAATTAACGAACTGTAACAAATTATGTATAATAATATATTTTTAATAAAGTTATTATGGGCTAATATTAAAACTTGATAATTTTAAAGTGTCATTAGATTTATAAAAAAAAACTTTAATTTTATCTAATGACTTTTCAGATATATTCGTTTTAATCCTTTCAATAAAAATATAAGAATCCTTTAGGTTCATACCGCTAGATTTGTCTAGATTTATATAAAAGTTGTCCGATTTAAAATTTTTATTTTTAGAGTTTTTAGAAAGTAATGTGCTATCCTTAGGATATAAATACACTACGAGTTTATGGTTCTTAAGGTGTGATGGAATACTATCAAATTCCAATTTAATATACTTGTCTTGATCATTGTTTAGATTATAAGCATAATCTACTAAATTTAAATATTTAAAGTCATAAGTGTTTTCGTCTTTCTGTGGTATTTTAAACCACTTAGAAATACTATCGACAAGAGTATGCGTAACCTGATGACTTCCTAAATATGTTAAATGAGAAGTATCGAAAAAGGAGTTTTTATTCAGATTATAATCTGCTCTTTTATCGTTAAAATTCAAAAATTTAACATTGCCGTATGTGTTTGTAAGGCTGTCAATAAATTTTCTATTGAAATTTTCTCGTCTTAGTTTTAATGAATTAACCAAAATCACTTGAATGTTTTTGGACTGAGCACGTTCAATAACGTCGATCATTGAATGTTTTAAATCATAGTTCCATAGTGTGTCAGAATTAATTTTTTTCTTCGCCTTTTCGTTGTACACTTTATCAAAAACCTTTTTATCTAACGATTTTACACGATAGTCGTAAGCAAAATATCCGTTCTCAGAAAACAGTGCATCTTTAAAATGATAATAGTTGGTTTGGCGGTTTTTAAACAAATAATCCTTTCTCTTGTTTAGCCGAAATAATTTTCCTGATTTTTCTGAAATGGAAGAAAAGTAATATTCATTGTATTCTTTTTTAGGAAAAAAATTATTCACCTTTCTAAGCTTGTTAAATGAAAAAGGCACTTCTTGCAATGCTATTGTTTGAAAATACCACGATTTTTCTTTCTGAATCTCAGGTCTTAAAACACTATTCTCCGAAACATCAAAAAGAACATACTTGAAGTTGTTCTTTTCTATTAAGTCCTCAGCTAAAATCAAAGAGGTTTCTAAAATTTGACTTGAGGAATTAATATGAATCGCATTAAGTCCTAACTTAGCTCGAAGAATGGTGGGGTCGTAGGCGGTATAAACATACGAATTCCCAAATAATGCAAAATCAAAGACATTAGTATTGTCATTTAACTTGTTTAATTCAAAAACGTAGCGCCTTTCAATACCCGTTTTTGGGGCATAGGGTAATATAAAGATTACAAGTATTAGACCTATAAATAACAAGAATATTATCAATTTAAAGGTCAATGTTAAAATGCTTTTGTTGTTTTCAGCCATTAGTTTCAAACATAATAAAAATCTATTTTTAGCTATTTGTTTTCTATTCTTAATGTTCCAAGAGAGGAATTATCTTTAATTGTAATACTCAATGTTCCTTTATTAAGTTCTTTATGACTAATTTTATTATTATTCCAAAAAACGTCATATTCAAATAGTGGATTCAAACATACAACAATTGAAAATGTTTCACTCTTATGTTCAAGTATCCTTAGTTTTGCCGATAATGCACTGTATTCATCATTAAACTCTTTTTCTTCAACCCAAACATCATAACCTGTTGTAAGGTTGCCTATTTTATAATAGGCGTTAAACCATGACATAACGGGAGTAGACAATCCACTAAACTGATGCCAACCCTTTCCTTTTCCTGTTTCAATTGAAAAATATTCGTAACAGTTGTAGTTTTTTTCTGTTTCTCTCTTCCAGACATCCAATCCAGTATTTGCAATTTGATAGGCAAATTCGGCTTCGCCTAAATCCAACATTGCTCTCCAGAAAAACCATTGATGTGGCATCCAAACCTTACCATTCCAATAACCGTTTTTATTAAAATAAGGGGCAGATTGGTCAACAGTAGACAAACCAACTGTAGACCATATTTCACCTTTTGTTTTTAGGTGAGAAACCAACTTTTCTGTCTGTAATTTATTACTTGCACCTGCTACTAATGGAGTAGCTCCGCCCAATCCCATATTAAAATTGAGGCTATCCTCGTATTCTAAAATACCTCTAGGGTTTCCAAAGGTATTATGAACAACATAGCCGAAATAACCCGACTTCTCTTCCCAAGCGTACTCTTGCAATGAATTGGTCAATTCCATAATATCATTGGCATATATATTAAAGTCCTTGTCTAGATCTAAATGTAATGCTGCTTGCTGTAATATTTTTGCTGCCCTAATTACATGTGATGTGCTCACAACGGGTGTGACGTTTTTGGTTAACTTATTTTCGTGTATATATTTTTGAGCTGGATAGTCATCCCATCCACCTGAATTATAGAAGTAATCCCAGGTACGAATTAACCCAGAGTCAAGATTTCTAGTAGTCGAACCATCTATTCTTCCTACTAAAAACTCGTAATACCTCTTTAACTTTAAATAATTATCTTCAACTAAGTCTTCAGACTGTGTTTTATTCCACAATTCTTGAAAGAGATAAAACTGAACTGGAAGCGGCGTACCATGATGTATAAATGCTGATTGCTCGTCGGTTTCGTTTAAATAGGCTTGTAAATTTTCAACACCTCTTTGATAGCTTAATTGACTAAGTCCAATACCTATAAAACCAGCATCCCAAGTATATAGACAATCCCATTTTCGTCCTGGTGCATGATGTCTAATATATTGGCCCTGTGTATACACGGGATATACGACATTACAAATAGTATTTGCCGCCATTCTATTTTGACTGAACACATATTTTTCCCCAGAAGGGACAACATTATTACTAGGAAGATTTTTTCTTGCTGTTTGATAAACTTCTTGAAAATCCATTCGTTGTGATGACCTCAATATATTTATAACTTCTTTTTTTGTTCCTTGACAAACTAACCCATTTAGGCTTTTGCTGGAGTTAGGAGAAAGTTCAATAGGTTTTATAAAAACATTGGTAAAATGTCCTTCTTTATCTCCATCAAAAAGTGTTGTTTCTTCATGGTCATATTCATGAAGATTTGCCGGTAGATCTTTTGAAAACCATTGTCTTATTAAATAATCTTTTTGATCCCAATATACTCCGTAATATGTATCTGTATTTTCATATTTAAGTATCAAACTATTCTCTAACGGGCCTTCAATGATCTCAGGAATTTCCCTCCATATCAACGGCTCAAACTTCAGCTTTTTTATATCTTGGTTCGAAATAATAGCAAATCCATCAATATGCAAGCGAGTTCTTGAGGTTGTTTTTAGATTAAGTTCATTAGGCCCTTCCAAAAGGTTGCCAATATTAATCTCCTTTATTCTCAACGTTTCCGTACCTTCTAACTTGACATCCTTATTAACAATCCCAGTCAATTCTATGCTAGCATCTTCTGGTTTTTCAGTTTTATAGCGGATAAGTAACTTCGCATCTTGTATTGCTTTTGGAAGTGTAAAATTATATTTTAATTCATCTCCTTTTTTACGTCCAAAACCTTTTCCTATCCCGCTACCATTTACAAGGTGATTGTCTCTTATCTCACCTCGTAACATTCCATCATAAACTAATTGATCTCTATGCCCTGGAATAGCAAAATTTAATTCGCTATAATCAATAGCGTCCACCCAAACAGCATTTTTAGGTAAAACAACGGTACTGTAATTAATACGGGTCTCCGGATCGTGAGGTTTTAAAGGAGGAAAATGAAGTGAGGCCATTAGTTGGGCTGTCACATTTTGAGGTTCGTTTGTGTTGTTAGTGTAGTCTATTTTAAAACTTCTAGTTTGGGCATCTACTTGTGAATAAGAGATGTCTGCAAAGACCTTGTCTTTCCAAATAAGATCATGTCTAAACGAAAAATATTCTAGATTAGGGGAAGCTTCCCAAGGATGAAAAGACGACTTTTTCATCACGTTTGGCACTACTGTTTTTTGATCTGTCAACCCAGGAAAAATACTTAAATCAAAACGAAGTCCTTCTTGGACATTTGGTATGTGAGAAACTCCAATATATTTCTTGGTATAAGGTCCCCAAGCGGGTAAATTAAGATCGTGTGAGCGTTGTTGATTTGATTTATTTAATGATGCGCCTTTTTTAGATTGAGTCGTACAGCCTAACATAAACATCACTAACCAAAAGATATTGAATATTCTCATAAACCAAAATTAGTAAACGCATATATAATACGAAACAATATAGAGCAAATTTAGTTTAAATTTATTAATACTAGCACTCCTTATGCGAGCGGTTATTTGTGTGGTAGGTTCCTAAGAGAATTTAGTTATTGAAAACGAAATTCTTAAAAACAGCATTCAAGGATGTATTGCAAGTTCAATACATATTGACTATCTTACAAACAATTGAGTCATAAAAAACCTATATATTATGATCCGGGAAAAAAAAGTATATCTCTGTTTTTACTGGGTTGTGCCTATTATTATTTATAGGATGTAAAGTTGATGACGTAGATGTTATATCAGAAATAGAGGATCCTGAAGAGATTGACTAAACTCTATTTTTATTACTCCCCTTGATCAATGGTGGCCTTTTTAATAACTAGACTTAAGAAAGCGATTGTATTTTAATCAATCGATATGTTATATGAAGGTAGTTTTAAAGTATCGCCTCTCTTGTAAAAACACATTTTAATTTTATCTAAGTTGTTAATAGAGACATTAGAATCAAACTTCTTAATAATTATTTTTTTATCCCCTATGGCAATATAGTCCTTGGAAAGATCAAAGTAATGATCCTCTGAGATTCTGTTTCTTTGGCTTAAAGCCTCGGGTAGAACCGTTGTATCCTTAGGGTAAAACCCTACTACAAATTTATAGCCTTCCAATTCTCTTGGAGGTAATTCAGTGTATTCAATCCTTAAAAACTTATCTTGACTATCATCTAGGCTATAGAAGAAATCTGACAGTTCATGTATTTTGAAATCGATTTTATCTTTTCCCTTAAATGGTATGGTATACCATTTAGAAATACTATCAATCAATCTATTTGTCACCTGATAACTTAAAGGGTAATTGTAATGTGCTTCATCATAAAAACTTTTTTCATCAATTATATATTTATCTCTGTCGGTATTTAAGTCAAGATACTTTAAGTTTTTATGGTTTGCCATTAAGTCATTAATAACATTCATTTTCATTGAAGAGGGATATACTTTTAATCCATAAGTTAAAACAACCTGCGTGCCTTTAGTTTCCGCAAAGGAAATAAAATCGTTCATTTGGGCCATTAAATCTTTCGTCCACAGAACTTCGGTTTTTTCTTTATAAGTTTCTCCAAAGAACTTCTCTTCAAACACCTTCTTCTCAATACTTTTTACTTTTTTACCAATAAACCCATTGTAATTGAAAAACGTTTCTTTTTCACGCCAATACTTCCTTTTTGTAATGAACTTATACTCTTTCCTGTTATTTAAGTTGAAAACACCCGAAAGATACCCCGACATTCCAGAAATATAATATTTTCGATATATGTCCTTCGGAAAATAATCCCAAGTATATTTTACTTTGTCAAATGAAAACGGAATTTCTTGTAAGGCTTTTGCCTGAAAAAACCAATGCTTTTCGGCTTCAGGGCTTTTCTTTCGCACTGAGGATCCAGAAATTTCAAAAAATACATATTTTAAATCATTTTCAATTAAAGCCTGCTTTGCACTTATGAGTGAAACTCTTATGTTCTGTGCAGATGAATTTAAATGAATTGCATTCAATCCCAATCTAGATTTAATTAAAGAGGGGTCCAAAGAAGTATAATTGTAGGAATTACCAAAAAACCCTATTTGATATTCTTTGTTTAAGTTTCGTTCTTTTAATTCATTGAGTGCAAAAACATATCGATCATCACTTCCCAATCCTGGTTTAAATAAAAAGACTATAATTCCTAAAATAATTAAAAGCAGAAAAAAAAGAACAGCCGCTTTAAAACTGAAAGTATATAAACTCTTGTTGTTCACCGCCATAGGCTCCAAAAACTAGTATTATTAAAACAAATGATAAGTATACGGCCCACCTAAGGACAATGTGTTGTTGTACTAGTAATTTTGAAATGCTCTTTACAAAGGAATTATAGTATTCCACAAGTAACATTATAACCACAAAAACAAGGACCCATATAAACTCATTAGCTGTTAAGCCCAAATTATACAAACTACCGTTAAAAAGGTTCTCATATTTCCAATTAAATAGGTTCTTTACAACTACAATAGCATCGTTAAATGTATCGGCTCTAAAGAAAATCCAAAGAAATGTAACCACCGAAAATGTAAATAGTCCATTAAATATTTTATTACTTAAAGTAGGAGTAGTCGATTCTCCGTTTTGTTTTTTCTTATTCAGCATTTTTTCAAACACAATAAATATACCGTGCATGGCACCCCATATAACAAAGTTCATAGAAGCCCCATGCCATAGACCACTCACTAAGAATACAATAAATAAATTCCAATAAGTACGTTGTAAACCTTTCCTACTACCTCCTAATGGAATGTATAAATAATCCCTAAACCAAGTAGATAATGAAATATGCCAACGTCTCCAAAACTCTGTAATACTCTTGGCGAAATAAGGACTATTAAAGTTGTTCATTAAATCAATACCCATCAAACGAGCAACTCCTCTGGCAATATCTGTATAGGCAGAAAAATCACAAAAAATCTGTATCGAAAAAAACAAAACAGCCCAAACCGTCTCTATTCCTGTGTAATCTCCTGGGTTATTATAAACTGTATTCACAAGGATTGCGACTCTATCTGCAATTACGATTTTCTTAAAAAATCCCCAGAGTATTAGAAGCAGTCCTGATCTTAGGTTGTCGTACTCAAAATTTTTCAGATCTCTTAATTGTGGTAAAAGATGCTTAGAGCGCTCTATTGGTCCAGCAACCAACTGTGGAAAGTAAGATACGAAAAGCGCGTATATACCAATATGACGTTCTGGTTTTATCTCGTTTCTATACACATCCATTGTGTAACTTAACGCTTGAAAAGTATAAAAAGATATCCCTACAGGTAGCAGTAAATCCAGTATAGGCGCATCAACGTCCATCCCTATTATATCAAATGTCTTTCCAATGGTTTCTGAAAAGAAATTAAAGTATTTGTAAAAAAACAGAATTGCCAGATTGGTTATAAAACTGATGGCTACAATTACTTTTTTAAGTTTTTCTGTTTTGGCTTTATAAATGTAAATACCACTAGCGTAAGTCACCAATGTTGAGAATGCTATTAACAAAGCATAAGTAGCATTCCAACTCATGTAAAAATAATAACTCGCAACTAATAATAATACCCAACGATACCTTTTAGGGGTTATCATATAAAGAACCAATACTATTGGTAAAAAAAGGAAAAAGGAAAAAGAATTAAATAACATTTATCACTTTTTAGTTTTTAAGCATTTTAATTACCCACACTGAAGGCAAAGCTGCCCTCACAAATTCTTTTAAAGTTGCGCCAGTCATATACCTAACCAAATACCACCAATTTGGAACAAATAATACTAAAAACCCTACTGCCATTGACAAAGCTACCATCTCAATCGAATATTGACTTCCTATAAAAATAAAAATAGGCATTATTGAAATTGAAAATAAATTCCAATAAAATGCTCTATCGGTTCTTCCAGTTGCTATCACAAGACTTCCTATTGGGTTTCCTAAACTTCTAATATACATATACACACATAATATTCGTACAACACCTACAATGTTACTATAACCTTCTCCGTACAAAATAGATATAACCAATGGAGCAAAAATGATAATTAATAGATATACTATAAAGTTTAATGATGAAATGATTTTAATCAGCTTTAAATAATTTACTTTTAATTCATCAATATTATCTTGAAACTTCGCTAATAAAGGATTTGCAATTTTAGTTATAATAGGGTTAATTATCTGAGCTGGGCGATATACTAATTGTTTTGCCAAACTGTATCCCCCTAATATTTCGGCACTAAATAACTTACCGATAATAAGAATGTCTAAATCTCGGTTAAAATAATTCACCACCTGACTTCCTACTTCGAAAACACCAATCTTTAAAAAAGGAAATGCTAAGGTCCAGTTAAAATAAAATAATACGGGCCTTATAATCATTCCTCTAATAAAAAAAACAAGGTTAGGAAGTGAATATTGTAATAAAGCGGAGAATACTAAAGCATAGATCCCATAACCCTTTACAGCGAGTACAATTGCCAACAAAAGAGCTAAAGAAGAGCTAATTAACTCAATGATAGCTATTATTTTAAAATTGAGATTTTTCTGTTCTATCGTTTTGTATTGATTCCCTAAACCGGCAAAAACGATGGTAACTGCCATAATAAGAATTAACTCTGTAAGCCGAGGTTCATTATAAAAGGAAGCTATTAAAGGAGATAAAAGAAATATTAAACCATACAAGGAAACGCCAAAAAATAAATTTATCCAATATAAACTGGCATACTCTTTTCTGCTAATATTTTGTTTATGAAATATAGCTGAAGTAAGCCCCATGTCTGTAAAGAGGTTTAACATCCCCAATACAAAAACGACAATTGCCATTAAACCAAAATCCTCTGTTTCGAGAAACCTTGTAAGTATTGAAATTCGAATAAGAGAAGCCATTGCAACACCAATTGTAGAAACTGAAGTCCATTTTACACCTTTTATAATACTCTTACTAAACTGCATAAATTAATATTCTAACAAGTTATAAAACTCATTTAAAGCTTTGCCACTTTGTTTAATTTTATTTTGTTGGCAATTTTCTTTAAATTCAGTTAGTAATTTATCATTTATAAAAACATGTTCTAAAGCACTGTACAGGCTTTTTGTTGCGTTTTCTGTTATAATTCCATTATTCTGCTGTTTTACGAACTCTTTTGCGGCTGGAAAATCTGTAGTAATTACGGGAGTGTCAAGTATTAATGATTCTGAAAGCACCATTCCTTGAGCCTCAAATGCTGATGACAAAACAAAACAATCAGCGTTTTTAATATACGGATATGGATTTTCTTTAAACCCTAAAAAATGAACATATTGATTTACTTGCAACCTGCTTGCCTCCTCTTTTAGTTTTTTTAGATCTGGTCCATCACCAAGAATATACCATTGAAATAGATATCCTTTATCTGCCAATTTTTTTGCATTCTTTAGAATTCGATCTATTCGTTTTTGATGATTGTCTATTCTCGCTACTGTTATAAAAATTATCGCCGAAACCTCTGTATAAGGATTTTCTAAATTTCCTTTCTTGATAATTTCATCTTCATTGATAAAATTATGAACAAGGTGTGATTTTAATTTAAATTCAGGAGTTAATTCTTCAAATACATCTTTGCAATAGTTTGAAACATTTACAATAGCATCAAAGTCTTGATACCTCGACAAAATATAGTCTCTGGTAAATCCAAGTTCCTCAAGATCGTTATGAATCCAAGCTATCTTTTTTTTTGCTTTTATAACATATTCAACGATGTCATTACAACCAAAATTAGTATTGCTTTTAGGAATATCATTTGAAAAAGAAATAGCAACATCATAATTTGTTTTCGAAAATTCTTTGTAAAAATTTTTAATAAAAATCCTTCTAATAGTATTTCTCCCAATAAATTTTGAAAGGAATTTAATAAGTAAATAAACAATAAACTGATGTGGTTTTAAACTCTTCTTAGCTTCTTGAAAGTCAATAAAAAAGTATTGTAGAACTAAAGGTGAATGAATGGTAATATTTGAAGAAAGGTCTTTAAATTTTTTATGTAAAAAAGGGTTAAAGCATAAAAAAGACACTTCCAACCTAGAGTTCTTTGAAAGCTCAGTCGTTAAATTATACAATGAATTAGCAATTCCTCCCATTTTTAAATGAGGGTTTACAAATAAAATCTTCAAATTATATTTATTTTTTTAATACACCACAAAAATCTAGAATAGATTTATTTGGATTTGTTTTTAAATTTATAAATTCTTTATGAGCTACTAAATAAACAATAATGTCTGCTTTATTTACAGCTTCTTTATAATCCGTTAAATTTCGATCGTCACTATCCTTAAGGTTTGGCTCAACAGCTAAAACTGTAAAGTTTTTATTTTCTAAAGTTTCTGTTACATATAAAGCAGGAGACTCTCTAAGGTCATCAATATTTGGTTTAAATGCTAAGCCCATACAAGCAATAATAGGATCTCTTTTATGATCAGATTTAAAAGTTAGTGCGTTATTTTTTATCTTTTCTATAACCCATTCCGTTTTATAATTATTTGCCTCTCTAGACTTTTTTATTAAAGGACTTTCGTCTGGAAACTCTGAAACAATAAACCAAGGATCAACAGCAATACAATGGCCTCCAACTCCGGTGCCAGGATTTAAAATATTAACTCTTGGGTGTTTGTTTGCCAAAGCAATCATGTCCCAAACATTTATATTTGCTTTATCACAAATTATCGATAATTCATTAGCGAAAGCAATCTGATTGTCTCTAGATGCATTTTCAACTAGTTTAACCATTTCTGCAGTTTTAGCATTTGTTGGATGAAGTGTTCCAACTACAAAATGCTTATAAAAGTCAATCGCTTTTTGAGTGGACTCATCATCAATTCCACCAATAGCTCTATCGTTATGTTTTAATTCGTGTAAAATATTACCCGGTAAAACTCTTTCAGGGCAATATGCTAAATATAAGTTCCCTTTTAATTCGGGTCTTTGCTCAAAAATGAGTTTTTCCATTTTACGAGTTGTTCCAACAGGACTCGTAGATTCTAAAATCACTAAAGCTCCCTTTTTTAACGTTGGAATAATACTTTTAACTGCTGACGTCACATATGATAAATCAGGTTCGTAATCTCCTTTAAAAGGTGTTGGAACAGCAATTAAATAAACATCAGATGAATTTGGTTTTATAGCAGCTTGCAAAAGCTCATCTTTCACTACTTTATGGACTAAGCCGTCTAAATCTGGCTCTACAATATGTATTTCTCCTTTATTTATCGTGTCAACAACACTCTGACGAATATCTACTCCTGTAACCTTTAATCCTCTACTTGCTATTAATGCTGCTGTTGGTAAGCCTATATATCCAAGGCCCATCATAACCACACTGGGTTTATTCTCCATATTATAATTCCTTAATAAAATTTACAATTCTAGAAGTCGCTTTTCCATCTCCATATGGATTATGAAGCATACTCATGCTATTGTAATATGTTTTGTCAATTATTAATTTTTGTGTTTCTTCTATTATTCTTTTTGTATCAGTTCCTACCAATATTACGGTTCCCTCTTCAACTGCTTCAGGACGTTCTGTTGTATCTCTAGTTACCAATACTGGTTTCCCTAAACTTGGCGCTTCTTCTTGTATTCCTCCACTATCAGTTATGATAAGGAATGATTTTTCCATCAACCAAATAAACGCAGCGTAAGCTAGTGGTTTAACAAGTAAAATGTTTGAAATTCCAGTAAGAAGTTCATATACTGGTTTTTCTACATTTGGATTTAAATGAACTGGATAGATTATCTGAGTTTCAGGATTTTTTTCAGCGATCGCTTTTAATGCAGAACAAATATTTAAAAGTCCTTGTCCATGATTTTCACGTCTATGTCCTGTTACTAAAATAATCTTTTTTTGAAAATCTAAAGTTTCTTTTAGATTTTCAATTTCAGGATCTTTAAAATTACTCGTGTTTACTTTTTCGATACCAAACAATAATGCATCTATAACGGTATTTCCTGTTACAATTACATTTGTACTATTCGTATTTTCTTGTAGTAAATTTTTTTGAGAAAGAATGGTAGGAGCAAAATGATAGTCAGCTATTTTTCCGGTTAATTGTCTATTAAACTCTTCTGGGAATGGGTATTTTCTATCAAAGGTTCTTAAGCCTGCTTCTACATGGCAAACTTTTGCACCGCTATAGAAAGCAGCAATTCCAACTGCCATTGATGTTGTAGTGTCCCCGTGCACATAAACATAATCAGGTTGAACTTCTTCTAAAACAGGTTTCATCCCTTCAATTATAGTTGCCGTCAAGCTGTATAAATTTTGATTGGGTTTCATTACGTTTAAATCAAAATCTGGTTTGATTTCAAAAAACTCTAAAACCTGGTCTAACATTTCTCTATGTTGGGCCGTTACACAAATTTTTGTAATAAAACTCTTGTCGTTTTTAAAAGCTAATACTAATGGTGCCATTTTTATTGCTTCTGGACGTGTACCAAATACAATTAAATTTGTTTTCATATAATCAATTAAATAAAATACTTATTCGTTTTTGGAGATTTCTGCTACTTCTTTTAAATAAATATAAGAGAATCTTAAAAATGATAAAAATAAAAATGCAAAAACTAGAAGTAGTGGGTATTTAATCATTTGATTCCCTAAAAGTCCTTTTTTTACCTTTATAATGTTTGGTTTATTAACAATGACAACAATGTCATTTTCATAAACTAAAAATTTGTTTAAGTTCTCTGTTTCTTTCTGTAATTCACTCTTTTTTAGTAAAAGCCCATGTATACTAAAGTTCTTATCTATAATAAATAGTTGGTCAGATGGTGATGGTAATGATTCTGTTTTAGTATAATTATCAACAATTTTATTTATTTGTGAAATAGAGTTCTTGTTTAAGGCTATATGATTTTTTATATCACTTATTGTTGTGTCTTTTATTCGTTCAATTATTTCATTATCATTAAAATGATTTATTAAGTTAATAATTGCTTCATAATCTGCACTGCTCGATAATTTAATATCTAATGTGTGGTTTTTATATTTTGAAATAAAAGTCTCGGTAATTTCTATTTCACTTGTACTGAATTCCAAGTTTCTTAATAAGCCCTCTAAATTCCTATCATTAACGTCATAACTTTTTGATATATCTGTTAAATCAACGATTGGAGTTATTTCTAATTCCTTTATTACTATTTCGTCGTTTTGGAATCCAATTTCTTTAAAGAAAACGGAATCTTTTTCAATTATCTTTTCATTTAAAAAATCAATTTCACTATAAATATAATTTACCGCATCGTGATTTACTCTTAAT
The DNA here is from genome assembly GCA_913052585.1 of uncultured Flavobacteriaceae bacterium. Taxonomy (GTDB): domain Bacteria; phylum Bacteroidota; class Bacteroidia; order Flavobacteriales; family Flavobacteriaceae; genus Marifrigoribacter. The sequence goes on from CAJXEB010000001.1 coordinate 57,133, forward strand.
AGAATTTTTGCGCTTTTATCTTCTTTATAATTTTTATTAGAAAAATACCCTAAAACAATCCCTACAATGATTAATAAAAGTATAATTATCCATTTTTTAATTATAAAATCTAAAACATTAAACCCTAAAACTAATGCTTTTTTTAATCCTTTTTTTAATGAACTAAAAATATGCATGATATTGATTTCATCATTATTTTCCATAAACTCCTATTTTAAAGATGTTTTAATTACTAGTGTCTTTAAGCTTAATAACCAGTTCACAGTTTTATTGTTATTGGTTGATTTATATTTTTTACAATCCAAAACACTATACTTCGGTCTTGCTGCAAATGTAAGGTAATAGTCTGTTTTTGCAAGATTTGATTCCGTTAATTGGTTGGTCTGTGTTAATATTTCCTTCGCAAAGTCATACCAAGTTGCTTCCCCTTGATTACTGAAATTATAAATACCATATTTCTTGCTATTAGATTTTATAATTGCAAGTATTGCTTCTGCTAAATCATTAGCGTTGGTAGGTGTTCCGGTTTGTTCTGTTGTTACTGTTAATGGTTTTCCCTCCTTGGCAAATCGCAATACCGTATTGTAAAAATTATGTCCGTATTGTGAATATAACCAAGAGGTTCTTAGAATATAATAAGCTTTACAAATTTCTTTAACGTATTTTTCGCCCTTTAATTTAGAGGCTCCATAAACGTTTAAAGGATTGGTTTTATCCTCTTCAGTATAAGGGCTTCCTTTTTTACCGTCAAAAACATAATCTGTTGAAATTTGAATAAGTGTCGTGTTGTTCTCTTTACAATGCTTAGCCAACTCTTTTACTCCTTCTGCATTGGTTAAAAAAGCATTTTCTTGATCACTTTCAGCTTTTTCTACATTTGTATATGCTGCAGCATTAACACAATAATCAAATTGATTGTTTTTAAATATCTCGGAAATAGATTCCTCGCTTTCAATATTTAATAATTCACGAGTAGCAAATAAAAAATCAAATTCAGGATAATTAACAGCTGCGTCTTTAATACACTTTCCTAATTGTCCTTTAGCTCCTGTTATTAGTATTTTCATTCTGATGTTGCTTCTAAAAAAGTAGGGAGGATTTGATCCTTTTCTGAAATAATAAATTTATCTTTTGGAAGATGCCAATCTAAAGATAAGGTTGCGTCGTTATAAATAATTCCTCGTTCTGAAGCTTTATCATAAAAATTATCGCATTTATAAGCAAATTTAGAGGTAGGGGACAAGGTTATAAATCCGTGTGCAAAACCTTGAGGAACAAATAGTTGTTGTTGACTAACGTCATCTAAAATTATAGAAAAATGCTCACCAAAAGTCTTGGAGTCTTTCCTAAAGTCTACCACAATGTCTAATATTCTACCTTGTACAGCCCTCACTAATTTCGCTTGAGCCATTTCGCCTACTTGATAGTGCAGTCCTCTTAAAACTCCATGACTAGAGGTTGATTGGTTGTCTTGTACAAAGTTTACTTTTTTACCGGTTACTTTTTCAAATAAAACGTCATTATAAGTTTCATAAAAAGTACCTCGCTCGTCTGTAAAGATAGTAGGAGTTAATACAAAGCAGTCTTTTAGTGGTGTATGTTCAATTTTCACTGGATATTTTTTTATTTTAAATGTTTCCCATAACCGCTTTTTAATAAGGGCTCGATTAAAACATTTAATTCATCTTTTGTTATGTATCCCATTTCATAAGCAGCTTGTTCGATGCTGCCAATTTTTAAGCCTTGCCGTTCTTCAATTACCTCAACAAATTGTGATGCTTGCATTAAGGAAGCAAAAGTTCCGGTATCTAACCAAGCAGTTCCTTTATCAAGAATACTAACATTTAGTTTTCCTAATTTTAGGTATTCGTTATTTATATCTGTAATTTCTAATTCCCCACGAGGACTTGGTTTCATAGTGGAAGCAATTTCTACCACATGATTGTCATAAAAATAAATTCCAGGTACCGCATAATTAGATTTTGGATGTATGGGTTTTTCTTCAATTGTTAACGCTTTTCCGTTATCGTCAAATTCAACAACACCATACCTTTCTGGATCTTGTACATGGTATGCGTAAATAATACCACCGTCCGGATTGTTATTGGCTTGAAGCAGTTCTTTTAATCCAGATCCATAAAAAATATTATCTCCTAAAATTAAAGCTACTTTATCGTCTCCAATAAAATCTTTTCCAATAATAAATGCTTCCGCCAAACCATTAGGTTGGTCTTGTATTTCATAGGTAAACTCACATCCAAATTTTTTACCATCTCCTAATAATTTTTCAAATAACGGTAAATCTTGTGGAGTAGAAATAATTAATATTTCTCTAATCCCAGCATACATTAATGTTGATAATGGGTAGTATATCATTGGTTTATCATAAACCGGCATCAACTGTTTACTAACAGCTAAAGTGATTGGATGTAATCTTGTTCCGGAGCCTCCTGCTAATATAATTCCCTTCATAATTGATCTTTATTGTTTAAATACCATTCAATGGTTTTTAAAATACCACTTTCAAAATTTTCTTCTGCTTTCCAGCCTAATTCTCTTTCAATTTTATCAGCATCAATCGCATATCTAAAATCGTGTCCTGCTCGATCTTGAACAAATTCCATCTGTTGATGATAGGGTGTTTTATTTGGCACTAATTGATCTAGTAAATCACAGATAGTTTTAGCAATGTAAAGGTTTTCTCTTTCGTTTCTGCCTCCAATATTATATGTTTCTCCTAGATTTCCTTTATCTAAAACCAACTTAATTCCTTTACAATGATCGGTCACATAAATCCAATCTCGAATATTTTTTCCATTTCCATAAATAGGAATTACTTCACCTGAAATTGCTTTTCTGATAATCGTAGGAATTAGTTTTTCCTTGTGTTGGTGTGCTCCATAATTATTTGAGCAATTGGTAGTAACCACGGGCATTCCATAAGTATGAAAATAACTTCTCACAATAAAATCTGAAGATGCCTTAGAAGCACTATATGGACTATTTGGAGCATAAGGTGTGGTTTCTAAAAACAACCCTGTTTCTCCTAAAGTTCCATACACCTCATCGGTAGACACATGTAAAAATCGTGCGTCTTTAAACGTTGTTTTTAATTGATTTGGACCGTTCATCCATAATCTATAAGCGCTATGGATTAAATTAAAAGTCCCTACAATATTGGTTTGGATAAATGCTCCAGGTCCTGTAATGGAATTGTCCACATGAGATTCTGCTGCAAAATGAACTACTTTATTAAATTGATGTTCTTTAAAAAGACTATCAATCAATGTTTCATCACAAATATCTCCTTTAATAAAATTGTAATTTGATAAGTGAGATACTGCTTCTAGGTTTTTTAGATTTCCTGCATAGGTCAAATTATCTAACACGAAAATTTGATCTTCCGCATTCTCAATAACCAATTCTACATAATTAGAACCTATAAACCCTGCTCCTCCAGTTATTAATATTTTATTTTTCAAAATAGATTTACTCTAAAATTAGATTTAACATTTTCTCTGTTATCAGGTAGGTAGGTTTAACTCCTGTTGTTCCTAATCCTCCTGACGCTAAAGTACTTCCTGTTTTTAATGGATTATCGGAAGCATAGTATGCATACTGAACTTTTACTTTGGAACTAATACTATGCCTAATTTTGGAAGCTGACTGGATTGCTTTTTGATAATGCGCTCCTTCCATTTCAAGTCCAACTACATTCCAAGTTGAATTATTGAAGAATTTTAAAATGTCTTTGTTCTGAAGCGAAGTTCCTAAAACTGTAATCATTGCTCCTTTACTAACATTAACATCTTCTCCTTCAAAATGAGATTTTTTAAGCATATTTTTAAAAGGATAATTGTCTGCTGTACCTTCAAACACATGTGCTGAAGGAATCATAATATCTCCTTTCCCACCTTCTAAAATACCTGCTTTTCCCATAATAGAAACTGAACAAACATCTAAAAATTGTGTTTCCTTTTTTGAAATCTTATATGGTTTTAACAACTCATCCATCGTTTCAAAAGCTTGTTCTCCAAAAGCATAATCCATTACAACAATAACGGGTTTGTCTTCATTAGCTTTCGCTGAAGGGTTATTAGGAAGCTTAGCCGTATCTATTATTTGTATATTGATATTGGTTCCGCTGGTATCTTTTATATAAATCAATCCATTTTCTGAAGCATATTTCATTACTTTTTTACGTAATAATGAATTCTCAGAATCACTCAACATTTCATAAATCTCCATTGCGCTGTGCTTTTTAAATTCCGTTGTCAATGCTAACGGACTGTAAAGCGTGTTCATTACACTATGCATATTCGCACTTATAATATGTATGGGTCTTGCTAATAAATTGGTTTCGTCTAGTTTTTTCTTAATAGTCGATGCCCAAATTTCACCGTGAATATGGTGTCCTAGGCGTTCTCTTAAAACAGGGCTAAAGGTTACAATTCGTTTATTGTCGGAAGTGCCTTCTTGTATGGCTAGGTTTCCTAAATAATAAATGATTTTTAGAAAACGATTTGGGTCTGTTTTGGTAGCAAAATTTGGATACGCATCACTAACTTCTTCAAAGGTTCTTCCTAAGAAATTTGCCGTATGTGTTAAGGCTATTTCTTTCTCTTTCTGACTTAGTTTCCCTTTTTTAAGAACCGCACTCTCCAGTTTTTTCCAATCTCTGTTTACATCATTGCCGTCGTTAATAATTACATGAGACATAATTTTATGAGACTCAATAAACAAAAAAGTAAGGTGTGTAAGTACGTCGTATATTTCAGAACGTCCACGAGTTACTTCAATATTCATTTGTTCCTCGTCAATCCGATAACAATTTCTTCTTCTTTTGGAAGGAATTATAGGTTCAAAATGTGAATTTTTATAACCTTCATCACTTGTTAAATTGATAAAGCTACACTCCTCAATTCCTATAGGAAGCCTGTCAATAACATATAGCAACCCTTCTAATTCAACTTTATCTTCGGCAATAGAACCGTAAATTTCAGGCCTAAGAGTAAGTAACGCCTCTCTTAACGTTTCTCCAGAAACTCCCATAGGTTTGTAAAAACCACGGTTAAAAAGGTGTCGCATGGTAATATATAATCTTTCAATGGCTCCAGAACTTTCTTGAGCTCGCGTTCTTTTGTGTGTTATTATCATAAGTAATATTTATGCAAAAATACCATAATCTATTTGAAAACAATAAAGAGCAAACAATTACAATTTGATACCAAGAAGCTTGTCTGCAATCTTACGATTGTCAGAAAGCCGAGGTACTTTATTTTGCCCTCCCAATTTTCCTTGAGATTTCATATAATTATTAAAGCTATCCTGTTTTAGTTTTCTTATTCTTAAGGTTTGAAGCACATTTCCTTCAATTAAATCTTTATAGTATGAGTTCTGTTCTTGCATACTAGCGTCCATAAAAGAAGCAATTTCTTCCAGGTTATTAGGCGTTTTTTCAAATTCGATTAACCATTCGTGATACGGTAATTCACCGTCTTTAGTATTAGTTTCTGGGGCAACCGTAAATTCTGAAATTGAAAACTGAAATTTATTCATCGCCTCCTTAATAGCTTCCTCTACTTCTTTACCAATTACATGTTCTCCAAATGCAGAAATAAAATGTTTTATTCTTCCTGAAACAATCACCCTATATGGTTTTGTTGAAGTAAACTGAACCGTATCTCCAATATTATATCCCCAAAGTCCTGCATTCGTAGATATAATCATCACGTAATTAACTCCAATTGCAACCTCGCCAATGGTAAATCGTTTCGGGTTTTCATTATGAAATTTTGATGCTTCAATAAACTCATAAAAAATTCCAGAATTTAATAACAGCAGCATTCCTTTTTCTTTTTGAGAATCCTGAAAAGCAAAGAACCCTTCAGAGGCTGGATACAATTCTATACTATCTACGCTTCGGCCAATCATTTCTTCAAATTTTGCACGATAGGGTTCGTAATTAACACCTCCATAAACGAAAAGCTGAAGATTTTTAAAAAGATCCCCTACTTTTTGATTGGATGCTTTTTGAAGCCTTTCATAATACATTTGTACCCAAGAAGGGATGCCTCCAATGAGTGTCATATTCTCATTTTTGGTCTCTTCAACAATCGCATCGACTTTCGTTTCCCAATCGTCTATACAGTTGGTTTCCCAACTTGGCAACCTGTTTTTTTGTAAATATTTAGGAACAAAATGAGCAACAATACCTGATAATCGCCCAATATTAATTCCGTTTATTAATTCTAATTCTGGACTTCCTTGTAAAAAAATCATTTTACCATTTACAAAATCTACATTTCCTGTTTCTTCAATATAACACAGCAACGCATTTTTTGCTGCTTCAATATGAAAAGGCATCGATTGTTTTGTAATGGGAATGTATTTTGCTCCAGAAGTGGTTCCCGATGTTTTCGCTATATAAGTAGGTTTTCCTTTCCATAAAACATTTTCTTCGCCATTTGCGGTTCTCTCAAAATAATCTCTTAAGTCTTCGTAATCTCTTACTGGAACTTGCTTTATAAAATCTTGATGTGTTTTTATATGTTGAAAATTATGGTCTTTTCCAAAGGAAGTTCCTTTTGCTTCAGCTATTAAATTTTGAAATATCTTTTGTTGAGTTTCTATTGGATTAGAAGCCCATTTCTGAATAGTTTTAGCTGCTTTTTTAGCTAATATTTTTGCTCCTAAAGATTTTAAAAACACCATTTATTCGAAGTCTATAAAATTAGTTGGATCTATAGGATAACCATCACTCCAAAGTTCGAAGTGTAAGTGAGGTCCTGTAGATAATTCTCCTGTATTACCAGCGGCAGCAATAACTTCTCCAGCTTTAACCAATGCTCCTTGTTCTTTAGTAAGTACCGAATTGTGTTTATATACTGAAATTAAATTATTGGTGTGTTCGATAATAATCACATATCCGGTTTGAGCAGTCCATTCAGAAAAAATCACCGTACCATCTGCAGTTGCTTTTACCGGTGCATTTTTTGAGGTAACAACGTCAACTGCATAATGCTTATCTTTAGTGTTAAATCCTTCTGAAATGGTTCCTTTTACTGGAGGAAACAACACAAAATTAATTTCAGAATTAGTAATTAAAGGATTGTATTTATCTTCTAATAAAACCTGCTCTCTTAATAATGAATCTTCTTTTGACGGTATGAACACTAACTCAGAGATATCCATTTCTGCGGCTTCAATGATAGAATCTTTATTAAAATCTACGGTAGCAACATCTCCTGTTAATACTTTTTTTATGGAAGAATAATATTGCTCATTAATCTCAATTACTTGTTGTAAGGAGTCTGTTTTATATGCAAGTTGTGTTGCTTTTTTCTTTAATGACACCGAAGAGTATCCTGGAATGTATTCTCGTAAAGGCGTAAAGGCAATAAAAATTGTTGTTACTGTTATTAAAAGTAAAGCGGAAATAATACTAAAAACAAAAACATTTAGGCGGTTAAGTTTAAAGGTAAAACGTTCTTCAAAGGTGTCTTCATTAAGCACCACTAAACGATACTTGTTTAGTAGTTTCTGTTTTATCTTTTTAGATCGGTTTTTGTTTTCCATTTTGTAATAATCCTAAAGCAAATATAAAAATTAGAACTGTAGTAATTGATTTAATAAAATAAGTTTAAGATGAATATTTTTCTTGGTTGCTAAATACAAGCTTAAAACGATAATTCTAATGAATTCTTATTACATTTGTGGAAAATAAATTTATAAAAAATGAATGCATTATTTTTACCTTTAATGATTGGGGCTTGGCAAATAGTTTTAATTGTTCTGGTGGTTTTATTGATGTTTGGAGGAAAGAAAATTCCAGAATTAATGCGCGGTTTAGGTAGCGGTCTTAAAGAATTTAAAGAAGCTTCTAAAGATGATGACACTGATGATAATTCTGACAGTGCTTCTAAAATAGACGAAAAAAAATAAATCGTCTAATTGCGGATTTTTGCGGATTTAATTATAGACTCTAACTCAAACTGAAGGTTCCGTTTGCGTTCTGCTGGAGCAAAAGTAAAGCCTTCAATTATTAAATATCTATTATTCTTTTCGTCTTTTACTGCATAGTTTAAAAATGGTCCTGCCATAAACTCTCCTTTTACATCCCAAACACCTTTTGTTTTATAAGCAAAATTTCCGTCTAATTCTGTTGTATAAAAATTAGGCGAATACGAATAATCTGTTCCAAACCTTCCATTGTCTTCAACCGGTAAATGATAACCACCTATTGAGTCTCTTATCGTTAATATTTCTCCTAAAGCACTACTATCGCTAGAAATTGAGTTTAAAGGCGCCTCGTAAATTAATATGTTGGTAGAACCTGTTTTTTTAAGGTCTTTCCTTATCCAATAAAAATCTTCTCCTTTGTGTGCAATTCTATAAGCAGAGGGCATTCTAATGCTCAATCCAAATCGTTCCTTAAGTGAATCTATAACCAAAGGAGAAATTAATGTTCTACGTTGACGCTCTTTAATTTCAGATTTAAAATACGCCTCAATAATTTCTTCTTGATTTTCAGCTATTAATTTTACCAAGCCCTGTTTTGTTTTTGCAGTAATAATAGCCCCTGTTTGTGGCTTTGCATATTTGTTGGTTACTAAGGTGAATTTGTCTTTTTGGCCAATGGTAACGTGTAAAAAAAGACGATTGCTTTTTATAAATCCAGAAAACGTAGATGGATGCATTTGATTGATAGAAAACAAAGGTTCTTCTTGCGGCAATCCTTCCGTAGGTGCTGCAAAATAATTTCGAATTTCCTCTCCAACACTATCGCTCCACAATTCGTCTGTAATTAAAATTTGAAGGGAATTAATGTTTCCTACAGATTTTTGTTTGTAAGCCTCTTTTGTTTCATTGTTATTACAAGATACAAGCACAATTAAAGCGAATAAAGTTATATAAATCGGTTTCATTTAAGTTGGTTTTCTGAATATTAGCCTTTTGAAATTTTTAATTTCATACCGGGTTTCAGTTTATTGCTGCTAATATCGTTCCAAATTTTAATATTTTGAACAGTAGCTCCCGGAAATTTTTGAGAAATGCTCCATAAAGAGTCTCCGTTTTTAACAGTATATAGTTTTACATTGCCTTTAGTAGTTGTTTTTGCAACTCTAGTTTTAGTATCACTAGCACTAGGTTGTGTAGGGTAAATGGTTAGACGCTGCCCTACTTTTAAATTATTGCTTTTAAGTCCGTTCCACCTTTTTACCTGACTCACACCAACGCCATACTTTTCAGCAATTTTACCTAAATAATCGCCACTTTTAACTCGATATCGAATTCGATCGGGTTGCGCTACATATTTAGGAATGTTTGCGTCTTCTTTGTTATTTTCCTCTTGAGCCAAGGCATAAATAGCTTCTTCGTTTGCTACAAATTTACCTATAGATTCAACTGGCAATCTAAGGGTATAATTTTTATCTTTTATAAAAGGGATAATTCCTAATTTATAAGAAGGGTTTAGAAACTGAACTTCTTCAACAGGTAAATTCACCACTTTTGCAACTTGTTCAAAAGTGATTAATCTTTTTACTTGAATAGTATCGGTTGCTATTTGGTGGAATTTAGGTCCATTACTTTTAAAGCCATGTTCTTCGGCAAATTCAAAAATATACATCGTTGCTAAAAAAGCGGGTACATATCCCGCAGTTTCTCTAGGCAGTCTATTTCGTATTTTCCAATAATTAGTTTCACCTCCAGAACGGCGAATTGCTTTTGAAACATTTCCTGGCCCCGAATTGTAAGCCGCTAAAGCTAAATCCCAATCATTAAAACTTTTGTGAAGGCTCTTTAAGTATTTCGCTGCTGCTTCAGTTGACATCTCTGGATCGGCTCTTTCGTCCACATAAGAGCTCACTTCCAATCCAAACATTTTTCCAGTCGTAAACATAAATTGCCACAATCCTTTTGCGCCTACTCTAGATTTTGCAACAGGATCTAAAGCGGATTCTATTACTGCTAAATATTTAATTTCTAAAGGCAAATCATACTTGTCCAGTTCTTGCTCAAACATAGGAAAGTAGTAATCACCTAAAGCCATTAATTTGGACATAGAGGTTCTTCTGTTTTTTAAATAATGTTTAATTATTTTCTCTAAAGAAGGATTGTATTCTACATTAAAAGGAGTTCGAGCATTGAGCTCTTCTAGACGTTGTTTAAGAAGTTCGGTAGGAAGTTCCTTGTATTCTACATGTTCTATAACTTCGTTTACAATACTGCCATAAACTTCTTCGAACCTACTTGAATCATATAGTTCTTTCATCCATAAGCTATCGGCAGTTCTTGCAACAGATTCATCTTTAAGGTCAAATATTAAAGAGTCTTTGCTATGGATATTAGCCACAGGAGTGCTAAAATCACCATTAGTAGTTTGTGTCGTAATTGTATCGACAATCTGGATGGTTTTAGTTGGAGGGTTATGAGTCACAACTTTTAAGCTGTCTTCTGGTTTAGTTTCTTCTTGAGCAGAAAGAGTTCCTAAACTAGTAAAAAGTAAAAAAGAGATAAGGGTTGGTAGTAAATGCCTGTATATCATACAATAAGAAACAAAATGTTTTATTAGAATTTTTTATAAATGTAGGAAAACGCTAATAAAAGACAAATTATTTAACATTCTGTTTTAAATTCTATGAAAGCTGTTTTTTAGTTTAATCTAAAATAGCCTGAATTCCAGGAAGTGTTTTACCCTCTAACATTTCTAACATAGCACCTCCACCTGTAGAAACGTAACTTACTTTGTTGGTTAAATTAAACTGTTTTACAGCTGCTACAGAGTCTCCACCTCCTACTAATGAAAAAGTGCCGTTTTCGGTTGCTTCTGCAATTGCATTTCCTAACGAAATCGTTCCTGTTGCAAACTTTTTCAATTCAAAAACTCCAACGGGTCCATTCCATAATACCGTTTTGGAGTTTAAAATAACCTCGCTAAATAGGTCGTTGGTTTTAGGTCCAACATCCAATCCCATCCATCCTTCAGGAATAGCATTAATAGCTTCCGTTTTTATATGTGCATCGTTCGAAAACTGATCTGCTATGATCGCATCAACCGGTAAATGAACTTTTACATTTTTCTCTTCAGCAATCTTTAAAATGGACAATGCCATTTCTTGTTTGTCGTCTTCAACTAAAGAAGAACCAATACTTCCTCCTTGCGCTTTAATAAATGTAAAGGCCATCCCTCCACCAATAATTAAATGGTCTATTTTATCTAATATGCTTTCTATAATCGTGATTTTTGAAGAAACTTTTGCACCTCCAATAATCGCAGTAACTGGTTTTTCGCTATGGGTTAATACTTTACTAATGTTTTCAATTTCGGAAGCTAAAAGTATTCCAAAACATTTGTTTTCTGGAAAATACTTGGCAATAACTGAGGTGGAAGCATGAGCTCTGTGTGCAGTTCCAAAAGCATCATTTACATAGATGTCTCCTAGCTTTGATAGTTCTTCAGCAAATCCTTCATCTCCTGCTTTTTCCTCTTTATGAAACCGAAGGTTTTCCAATAATAATAGCTCACCTTTTTCTAATTCAGCGACTGCTTTCTGTGCATTTTCTCCAATACAACCTTCAGAAAACTGAACCTTTACACCTAGAATTTTACTAACTTCATTGACAATATGTTTAAGAGAATATTTTTCTTCAACACCGTTAGGTCTTCCTAAGTGAGACATTAACACACAACTTCCTCCGTCTTCCAAAATTTTAATAATCGTCTTTTTTGCCGCTAAAATTCGAGTACTATCAGTAACCCCTAAAGCTTCGTTTAAAGGAACATTAAAATCAACTCGGATTAAAGCTTTTTTATTTTCAAAATTAAAATCGTTAATCGTTTTCATGTGTCTATTATTGTTTATTTATGTTCACCTGCTGTTCGCTATTAAATATTCCCTTGGGTGTGGAAAATTTTAATATGCTCGGTTAATTTCTAAGTTTTGGACTGTAAATATACCATTTTTGAAAGGTTCTTTTTAACTAAAAAACCGTAATATTGTGTATGGATTTTTCCGAAGTAATAGGCCAACAACATATAAAATCACATTTAATAAAGACCGTTGAAAATGGACGGATTCCCCACACTCAATTGTTTGTTGGTAAATCGGGTTCTGGTATTTTACCGCTTGTCTTAAGTTATGCTAAAGAAATTTTATGTCATTCGTTTGCAAAAGGAAGTGATGAATATATTGCCTGTAAAAATAAGGTTGAAAAATTAGCGCATCCAGATCTTCATTTTGTATATCCAGTTAACACCAATGAGGATATTAAAAAGAATCCTGTTTCAGATAATTTCTCTTCTGAATGGCGAAAATTTGTTTTAAAAAATCCCTATGCATCCTTATATGATTGGTATCAATTTATAGGAATTGAAAAAAAACAGGGAAACATAAGCAAGCTTGAAGCAGTTTCGATTTCAAAAAAACTATCATTAAAAGCTTATGAAGGTGGTTACAAATTGATGGTAATTTGGATGGCCGATAAAATGAATAATGAATGTTCTAATCAATTATTAAAATTGGTAGAAGAACCGCCTGATAAAACAGTTTTATTGCTTTTAACTGAAAACGTGGAACATGTTTTAGGAACCATACAGTCTCGTTGTCAAATATTACACATTCCGCTTTTATCTGAAGAAGATATTTACAAACAACTAACTGATATTCATAAAGTTAACTCAAGTGAAGCTAAAAAAACAAGTCATCAATCCAATGGTGATTTTAATAAAGCATTACACATTATAAAAAATGATGGTAATGAGGTGCTTTTTGAAAATCTATTTGTCTTTTGGGTAAGAACAGCATTTAAAGCCAAAGGCAACAAAAGTGCAATTAATGATTTATTTGATTGGAGTGAAGAATTAGCAAAAGAAGGTCGCGAAACTCAAAAGAAATTTTTAAGCTTTTGTTTAGAAGTTTTCCGTCAAGCCATGCTTAAAAATTATACGGCTGATTCCTTAATATATTTTGAAAGTCACGATGGAAAATTTTCATTTGATAAATTTTCAGCATATATCCATCAAAATAATATTTTTGAAATTAAGGAGGCTTTAGAAGAAGCAGAATACCATATTGAGAGAAATGGAAATGCTAAAATAATTTTCACAGATTTATCTATTCAATTGACTCGTTTAATTCATAGAAAAGAGTTGGCTTAAAATTAATTTTGTTATTCAGAGGAAGTAACTACCGAGGAATTTTTTTTGATTTTAAGTAATAGAGAATAGAGAGAGATTCTTCGCTTCCCTCTGAATGACAAAATCAAAGTATCACGTTTATCTATTGTGTTTTGCTTATCTATAAGTTCACTTTATTGAAACTGGCTTAAATAAAAAGCTTCTAATGAGAATGTTTCATTATCCCACCCACTAAGTTGTAATTAAGTAAAAGGTTTCTTAAAACGTATTAATTAGTCTTATTTGCGTTTTTTATAGCAATATATAAGAGAGGAATACTCTTTAGATTTTAAAGCTGAAATATTAGATCGCAATCCGATAAGAAACGCTTTTATTAAATTTTGTTTTCCTGTTTTATTTTTTTCAGAAAGAAGACTTACATAAAACGAATCAAAAATCATAGGTTTCGTTTTTAGAGATATAAGATTATCAGAAAAAATCTTCTTCATCGCATTTCTAGAAAAATGCCATAAATGACGAGGAGCATCAAAAGCTGCCCAATAGTTTTTGTAATAAGCAGCATCAAACGAATTGTAATTTGGAACCGCAATTATTAAAACTCCGTTTGGGTTTAATAAAGCTTCTATCTTTTTAATGGTTTCTTCTAAGTTAGGCACATGTTCTAAAACATGCCACATCGTAATTACATCAAAAGTTTTTCCTTTAAAATCCGCTATACTTTCTTCTAAATTGATTCCTTTTTTAGAAGCTAATGCTCTTGCTTTTTTATTGGGTTCTATTCCAAAAACAACTCTGTTTTCAGATTTAATGTGTTTTAAAAAATCACCAGTTCCTGCACCAATATCAAGTATATTATTGGCATCTTTTTTTAATGAAGTGATTAAATTTAATTTATTCTGTAAGGCTCTTTTTTTTACTGTTTGATATAAAAAGGAAACAATCCCTTTCTTGTTATCGGTATGAGAAATATAATTATCACTCTCATAATATTTAGAAAGTTGGTTTGCTTCTGGCTGAGGATTGGTTAGAAGCATTTCCTTTTCCGAATTATAAATTAAAGTAAACTCTTCATTAGTTACTAAATAATCTTTAACCGTTAGTGGGAAATTTTCTTTTTGTAGCTTCATTTTATGATGATTATTTTTTGCATAAAATCAATTGTTCCACGTGAAACATCTATCACTAAATTATTAATTTTGGATGCTTTGTGTTAAAAAACAATATGATTAACGCCCCATATAAACTAATAGTACAGAGATGTCATTTGGAGAAACTCCACTGATTCTTGAAGCTTGCGAAACCGTTACAGGTTTTACTGCTCTTAGTTTTTCTAAAGCTTCATAAGAAAGAGATTTTAACTTTGAATAATCAAAATTTTCAGGAATTCTAATACCTTCTAATCGATTTAATTTATCAGCATTTGCTCTTTCTTTTTCTATATAGCCGGCATATTTTATCTGAATTTCAGTTTGCTCTAAAACTTCTCTATCCAAGTTGTTTTCTGTAATATAATCATCCACCTCTTTTATTTTTCGCATATCGTCCATCGTTATATTTGGACGAGAAAAAGGCCTATATAATTTATCCATTTGCTTTACTGGGGCAGAATCTTTTGCTTCTAAAATTGGATTTAAAACCTCATGACCAATGCTTTTATTTTTAAAAAAATTAATAAAAGCGCCAGACTCTTTTTCTTTTTGCTCCATGGTTTCTAAACGTTCTTTTGAAGCTAATCCAATGTCATAAGATTTAGACGTTAATCGAAAGTCGGCATTATCTTGCCTTAATAAGGTTCTATATTCTGCCCTAGAGGTAAACATTCTATAAGGCTCTTTTGTTCCTTTAGTGATCAAATCATCTATTAAAACTCCAATATAAGCTTCGTCTCTATTTAGCGTAAATGCGTCTTTTTCATGCACTTTTAAATGCGCATTTATTCCCGCCATTAAACCTTGAGATGCTGCTTCTTCATATCCGGTAGTTCCATTTATTTGACCAGCAAAATATAGTCCAGAAATTAGTTTTGTTTCTAGTGTGTGTTTTAATTGTGTTGGCTGGAAGTAATCATATTCAATAGCATAACCTGGTCTAAAAAACTTTACATTTTCAAAACCCGCTACTTGTCGCAAAGCTTTAAACTGGATGTCTTCAGATAGAGATGTGGAAAATCCATTGATATAATACTCTACCGTATTCCAACCTTCAGGCTCTACAAATAATTGATGCCTGTCTTTATCGGCGAAACGATTTATTTTTTCTTCAATAGAAGGACAATATCTTGGTCCACTACTTTTAATCGCACCATTAAACATTGGTGATTTATCAAACCCTTCTTTAAGCAATTCATGAACAGTTTCACTCGTATAAGACATATAACACAATCGCTGATTGGTTAATGTTTTAGTAGACTTTAAATAGGAAAATTTTTCTGGCTGAACGTCGCCGGGTTGTTCTGACATTTTTGAGAAATCTAAAGAACGTCCATCAACTCTAGGAGGAGTTCCGGTTTTCATTCTTCCAGATTCAAATCCATAATTTAATAGGTCTTCTGTAATACCTGTTGAAGATCTTTCGCCTGCTCTTCCTCCACCAAATTGTTTGTCTCCAATATGGATAATCCCGTTTAAAAAAGTCCCGTTTGTTAGTACAACAGATTTTGATCTAATTTCGATTCCAAGAGATGTTTTAACTCCAACAACTTTTTCATTTTCTATTAACAAACCAGAAACCATTTCTTGATAAAAATCAAGATTTTGAGTTTTTTCCATCATATCCCTCCAAGTTTCAGAGAAACGCATACGATCACTTTGAACTCGAGGACTCCACATTGCTGGTCCTTTAGATTTGTTTAGCATTTTAAACTGTATCGCAGTTTCATCAGAAACAATTCCGCTATACCCTCCTAATGCATCAATTTCACGAACAATTTGACCTTTCGCAATTCCACCCATTGCTGGATTACATGACATCTGTGCGATATTTTGCAAATTCATTGTAATCAACAATGTTTTTGATCCTAAATTAGCCGCTGCAGACGCAGCTTCGGAGCCAGCATGACCAGCACCAACAACTATAACATCATATTCATTTGGAAACATAGTATTCTTTTTGTTTTATGTGTCTTTGTTGTATTATATGCTTAGTCTCCTAGAACATACATACAAATTGTTTTTATTAATAATTAAAGTTTAATTAATGATGTTTCACGTGGAACATTATTTTTAAAAATTAATAATGGTCTTGATTTTTCAAGAGCGTGCAAATATAGTTAAATAACTTACAATCAGTTTGTTAAAATCGTATTAAATTGATTTTCAGTAAACTATAAAAAATTTCTTAGGGAAAGCGCTGCATCTTCTTTCGTTCTCATTAAATCAGCGTCTTTTGTGGTTTTGTCTTTATAACCGCAATAGTGTAAAACACCATGAATAATTACACGGTGTAATTCGTTTTCAAAAGTGGTTTTAAATGAACTGGCATTCTCTTTAACTCGTTCAACTGAAATGAAAATATCGCCATTGATCTGGTTTCCTAAACTGTTGTCAAAGCTAATAATATCGGTTAATGTATCATGCTTTAAAAATTCTAGGTTTAACTTATGGAGGTATTCATCATTACAAAAGATATAACTTACTTCTCCCTCCTCAAAGTTTTCATTTGAGATGATAGCAGATATCCAGTTAGCGACTTCTTCTGAATTTTGTAGATTAAATGTAGTCTCTGAAAAAAAATCAATCATCTTTATTCTTAAAATATTCTTGCACTTTTTGTTTATATTCTAACCGCAAAGGTAGTGCCTCTCGATTTAAAATTTCAGTAGTGTTGAAATACTTTTTAATATCTTCTGGATTGGTGATAACGTTATTTTCAAAGCTCTTAAGGTTTGCTTTAGACTCTCGTTTCATTTCTTGGCCTTGTTCGAAAGTAGCTTTGTCTAATTTCAATAATTCATGTTGAAGGTTTTGCATTTTCTCTAATGTGTTTTGATCAAAACCTTTCTCCAATAACTGTTGTTCGATATTTTCCATTTCACGGAGTAAATCACTAGCTTTTCCTTTATCACCAAGTTGATTTATTTTATCTTGTAACTGTTGACGAAGCATTTGTTGCTCTTTAAATATTTCGAACAATTTACCGTTTACATCTTCTCCGTTTCCATAACCTTCTTCTCCTTTTTGCTTTCCATTTTTACCGTTCTTTCCGTTTTCACCGGACCCCTCACCTTCGCCTTGACCTTCTCCTTCTCCCTGACCTTCACCCTCACCTTTTCCTTCGCCTTTTCCTTTGCCCTTTCCTTCGCCTTCGCCTTTTTTACCAAGACCTTCTTTCATTTTTTCGTTGAGGCCTTCTTGCTTTTTTATAATATCTGGTAATTGAAAACCTTGTCCTTCACCTTCTCCTTTACCCATGCCTTTTCCTTTTCCTTTTCCCTTTCCCTTTCCCTTTCCCATGCTGCTCATCTGGTCTTGCATACTTCCTAAAATATCACTTAGTAAAATAGCTAATTCGTTAGCGCCAGTAACTGTATATTGTTGACTTGAAATTCCTTTTCTAATTTCGTTTTCTGCCAGACGCTCTAAGCTCTTGTCTAGATTAAAGGTCACATCTGTTAAAGATTCGTTGATTTTTCCTCCAAGTCTTGGCTGTCTCAAAGACAATGCAAAAAGACTATCGTCCACATGTTCAAAGTTTTGTTTTAAATCGTTTTGCTTGATTAATTTTTTTCCAAACAAAGGGCTTCCATAATCAGTAGTCTTAAATTCTCCCATTAAATCTTCTTGCTCAAAAGAAAAAACCACTAAATTATCTAATATTTGGCGTAGCATTTCTAAATCTTCGTCGAGTGTTTCCATTTCACCAGATTGCATTTGCATCTGCATTTGCTGACCCATTTGCTTCATTTTTTGAGCCGCTTTTTTCTGACTTTTAGAGGCCTCTTTCTTGTCGCCTTTTTCTAATTCATCACTCGCCTTTTCTTGTTCTTCTTTAACCTCTTCTTCTCCCTTTTTATCTTCAGGAATATCCATCGGTTCTTTTAGATCCTTATTATCTTTTTGAAGCTCTTCTTTCTCCTTAGTAAATTCTTCAAACTTTTTATTTAGTTCTTCTTGAGCTTTTTTTGTGTTTTCTTCTTCAGGTGCATTGGCGAGCTTTTCTTGTTCTTCAGCTAGTTTATTTAATTCTTCCGCTAGTTTTTCGGCCTTTTTAGTAACATAATATCGTTTTGTTAACTCTACTAATTGCTCTAAGTTTTTTTCTTGATTTTTATTCTGCTTAGAAAGCTTTTCTAATTTTTCAGTTAGCTCTTCTTTTTCGATTTTATCTTGAAGTTTTTCAAGCTCATCTAATAGTTTTTCGTTTTTCTTTAACTGCTCTTCGTTTTCTTGAAAGCGTTCTTTTAATTGTTCCTTAAAAGGATCTTTTTCGTTATTTTCTGGTTGAAAATTCTCCAAATTCTCTTTCAATTCTTTTGAGAAATTTTTCATCATTTCCTCTTGCTTCTCCTGCTTTTTAATGAATTTCTCAAGTTTCTTTTTATCGTTCCAGTTGAGTTCGTTTTTTTCTTTTTGATTTTTAGAGATCTCTTCCAGTGTTTTGTCTTGTTGCTTCATATTCTCCAAAGACTTATCCAACCCTTCAATGGTTTTCTCTTGGTTTTGAAGCTGTTCGTTTTCAATTTCATCTTGAGTTAACTTTCTGAAAGAATAAATTGCGGACTTACTAGATTTAAAATTATGAATGACATCATTATCAAAAACTTGAAAATAATAATCGTAAGATATCCCTTCGCTTAATGATAAGTTACCTGGAAAATCATATACAAACTGATCAAAATTTGAATCATTTAATGTTAAGGGTATGCTTTGTTTATTCTCTTCTTCTCCAGAAGGATAATACACTAACTGTAATTTTGTAAGTCCATAATCATCCGACACATTTCCTAAAAAATATATTTTTTGACTATCGGTACTGTCTTGTTTAGAGGCTACTTTTATTTCTGGATATTCATCTCTAATTACTCCTAAAGTAAATGATAAATTTTCGTAGTCTTTTAGGTTTTTATTGGAGGTTGTTATCGCATAATCTATTTTGTTGAAAATCCTCTTTTCAAAATTAAAGTTTTCTTGTTTCTGAAGAAATGAATACGATGAATCCTTCGTTTTTAAAACAACATTATCGGTGTTTTTTGTTTGAATATCCCAAGTAACTTTTGTTCCTTGAGGAACTATTGCGTTTCCTGAACTTTCTAAAACCTCATCCTTTTTTCCGGTGTAAGATGGATAGTCTAATTTCATTTTAAAATTAACTAAAGATGGCGTTTTTAGAACGTCAAGTGTATATTCTTTCGAGCTAACTTTATTTGCTTTTAAACTAAAATCAATTGGAATTAAAGGTTGTAGAAAAGTGTATTCAAAAACTCCGGGAGCAAATTGCTTTAGGTAATAGGTTTCATCATTAAAAGAAATACTAGCGTTTTCTGGAGCATACTCTCCAACCGTCTTGATTTTTAACGTATAGCTTTTGTTTTCTATGGCAGTTAGTGAATTATTTAAAACCTGAAACGCAAAAGGTGCTGGTGGCTCGTAAGCAGTATCATAATTTACAACTCTTTTATAACTACTTGAAAAAATATCTTTATCTCCTAAAGCGGTAAACAGTAAAAATATAATAACAGGAATTGCTGCATATTTTAGGTATTTGCTATTCGTTTTAAAGTTAATAGCTGTTTTAAAGGGAATCGGTTCTAAATCGGAAGATTTTTGATCAATACTGGCTAGTAAAAGTTCGGATTCTCGTTGGTTTTGATTCAACTGAATAACATTTAAAAGCTTATCGCTAACTTCAGGAAAATGATTACCAATTAATTTGGAGGCCTCTTCGTTAGTTATTCCTTGTTGAAGATTGAAAAGTTTTAATAAAGGCTTTGCTATAAATCGAATAAACAAAGCTGTTTCTACCAATACAAATGTCCAAAACAAAATTGTTCTACCCAAAGGGTTTAGCCATAAAAAATATTCAATAAGTAAGGTAATAATAAGGTATAAGAGTCCTGTTGCGAAAAAAAGAATGGCTCCTTTTATTAATTCGCTGGTATAGTATTTCTTAATAAATTGTTCCAGCTTTTGCTGGATTATTGAAAAGTTGCTCATAAATACCTGCGCAAGTAGGTGTCTCTCCTTATATAGCGCGATTTTAATTTTAAGATTCCTGCGGACACAGGAATTACACCTCGAAAATACTATATTAATTTCAATCTGCCTGTTAATATTATGTTGCAAAAATTAAACCAAATTATACTTTTAAAATCCTCAACAGGTATTGTACCTTTGCCGCATCAATTATGTTTCACTATTTAAACAACTTTCGCCTTTAGTGCGGAGACTAAGTTTAAAATAAAAAGTTTCCGTTTTCACGGGAGATATTATGTCTAAAAAAGTTAGAGTTCGTTTTGCACCAAGTCCTACGGGACCTTTACATATTGGAGGAGTAAGAACCGCCTTGTTTAATTATTTATTTGCTAAAAAACACGGAGGAGATTTCGTTTTACGTATAGAAGATACTGATCAAAACAGGTATGTAGAAGGAGCTGAAAACTATATAGTAGAAGCGCTAAATTGGCTAAACATACCATTTGATGAAGGTGTTGGGAAAGAAGGGAAGTTTGGTCCTTACCGTCAAAGTGAACGAAAAGGGATGTATAAGCAATATGCCGAGCAACTTATTGCTTCTGGTAATGCTTATTATGCGTTTGATACTTCTGAAGATTTAAATGGGATTCGAAAAGAATATGAAGCTGAAAAAAAGACTTTTATTTATAATTGGCATAATAGAGAAAAGTTAAGCAACTCGATTTCTTTATCTCAGGAAGAAGTTGTAGCTAAAATTAAAAATGGAGATGATTATGTAATCCGTTTTAAAATGCATCATCCTTTAGAAGGATCAGACAGCGTTATTACAACACAAGATATTATAAGGGGCCATGTATCGTTTAAAAAGGAGCTTTTAGATGATAAAGTATTGTTTAAGAGTGATGGTATGCCAACCTATCATTTGGCAAATATTGTAGACGATCACTTTATGGAAATCACTCACGTAATTCGTGGTGAAGAATGGCTTCCTTCGGTTCCATTGCATATCGCTTTATACCAAGCATTAGGTTGGAACATTCCAGAATTTGCTCATTTACCATTGATTATGAAACCCGTTGGTAAGGGGAAATTAAGTAAGCGTGACGGTGATAAAATGGGATTCCCTGTATTTCCAACACAATGGGAAACCAAAGAAGGGGAAGTGTTTTCTGGTTATAAAGAAGATGGTTATTTTCCTGAAGCGGTAATAAATATGTTGGCTTTATTAGGTTGGAATCCTGGCACAGAACAAGAAATTTTTAGCTTGGATGAATTGGTGGAAACATTCGATTTAAGTAGGGTTAACAAAGCAGGAGCTAAATTTGATCCAGAAAAAACAAAATGGTTTCAACATCATTACTTACAAACAAAAGATAATGAAACCTTAACAAGTCTGTTTTCAAAACTATTAGAAGATAAAGGCATTGCTCCTAATAAGAATCTTTCCATTATAGTGGAGTCTATAAAAGAACGTGCAACTTTTGTAAGTGACCTTTGGGAGCAAGGAAGTTACTTTTTTGAAGCTCCTACTACTTATGATGAAAAAGCTTCAAAAAAAGCATTTAAGGAAGGAACTTCTGAATTAATGTCCGAAGTGTTGAGTCTTTTAAACCAATGTGACGAGTTTACTTCAGGTGAAATTTCAAATAAAGTGAAGGAATGGCTTACGAGTCAAGAAATTGGATTTGGGAAAGTAATGATGCCATTAAGGCTTTCTCTTGTAGGAGAAATGAAAGGGCCAGATGTGTTTGATATTGCTGCTATACTTGGTAAGGAAGAAACGATTAGTAGAATAAAAAAGACGATATCTTTTTTATCTTAGAAGTAAAATATTCCAGCTAAAACAATTAAAGAGCTGTTTCCTTTAAAGTTATCGTATTCTAAATCATTTTTATTTAGTTTACCTAGCATATTTGTTACGCCATATTGATATTGAGCTGATAATCTAAAGTTTTTTACTCCACCCGTTATTCCACCGTGTAAATGAAAGTTTACGGGAGATACCTCTTGAATGTCTTTTGCTTTTAAAGAGGTGTAACCGTCTAATATATAGTCTTCAAAAGTTTCGGATTTTAGTTTTAGTTTTCCACTAACATTTAAAACAGGTCCAAACTCTACTGATAAATAATTTTTAATAATGTTATAACTTCCTAAAAAATAAAGCTGAACTCCTTGTAAGTTATAATCGATGTATTGAGTTTCTGAAGAGGAAGCGGCTCCAAAAATTTCAACATTATTAGAAAAGTAATTAAGTCCAAAAATTAAATCAAAATCATTTCTAAAAGCTCCACGGGTTGAAAACCCACCTATAAAACCTCCAGCTTGTTTGGTGTTAAAGTCAGAAGTCATGATATCAAACATCGTATATCCTCCGGTAATTCCTAAAAAGTTAGATCCATCGAAATTACGTTGTGATATTGACTCTTGAGTAAACAAAAACAAAATGGTAACGAAAAATATAATTTTTAGGCTCATAAATTTAGGTGGCTATAAAGGCGGTAAAAGTAACCTTTTTTTCGTATATTGAACATTACGTTTAATCTAAAAACAGTTGCTATGAATTATATTGGATTGCCTATTATTATTATTGGACTATTAGTTTTATTGCTTGGTTCATTTTTTATTGTGAAGCAACAAACGGTTGCTATTGTTGAAAGATTTGGAAAGTTTTCTAGAGATTATGGCGCGGGAATTAATATGAAGATTCCTTTTATTGATAGAATCGCGGGGCGAGTAAACTTACGTATCCAACAGCTAGATGTTATTGTTGAAACAAAAACAAAAGATGATGTATTTGTTCACTTAAAAATTTCAGTTCAGTTTCAAATACAAAGAGAACACGTGTATAACGCCTTCTATAAATTACAAAACCCTCATGAACAAATTACCGCTTTTATATTTGATGTTGTTCGTGCTGAAGTTCCAAAAATGAAATTGGATGATGTATTTGTTAAAAAAGAAGAAATAGCGGTTGCGATTCAAAGAGAATTAAAAGAAGCAATGTTGAATTATGGATATGATATTGTAAAAGCCTTGGTAACAGATATTGATCCTGATCAATTGGTTAAAATTGCAATGAACCGTATTAATGCTGCTGAAAGAGAAAAAGTTGCTGCACAACACGAAGGAGATGCGCAACGCATATTAATTATTGAAAGAGCAAAAGCTGAAGCTGAAAGTAAACGATTACAAGGATTGGGTATTGCTGATCAACGTAGAGAGATTGCAAGAGGTCTTGAGGATAGTGTTGACGTTTTAAATAACGTAGGTATTAATTCACAAGAAGCATCTGCTTTAATAGTTGTTACACAACATTATGACACCTTACAATCTGTTGGAGACGCCACTAATTCCAATTTAATATTATTACCTAATTCACCTCAAGCTGGAAGTGATATGTTAAATAATATGATAGCATCTTTTGTTGCTAGTAATCAAATTGGAGAACAAATGAAAAAAGACAATGAAGCTAAAGGGATTATAAATAAAAAGAATAAGAAGCCTAAGCCTCCTCAATCAGATTTTGATTATTAGATAAATAAAAAATAACCTTCTAAATATTTAGAGGGTTATTTTTTTTGTTTCCATTAATAATAACTCGTCTTTATCATCTAAAGCTTTCGTTACAAACTCTGTAATTTCTGGAGTTGATTCTTGATTGTTATTTAACAATACCCCTAAACTTATCATCGTTACAATTCGGGTGCCTGCTTTTTTAACAGCAGTTCCAAAGAAAGGCACTAATTCGTCGTAAGAAATGTTTGTTGCTAATTCCTGGATTCTTGTTTTAGCTAATTCTTGTTTTTCGATAGGTAGTTTTGTGTATTTTTTACCAAAACGCATAATTTCATTAATCGCTGAAATTGGTGGTATTTGAACTTGTGCCGCTTGTTTTTGAACTGGTTTTTTCTTTTCCCAAGAATCTCGCAATCCTACTGTTTTATTAAAAACTATGTTTTCTGAAGTAGTATCATCATCCACATTAAAATATCCCAATCGTTGAAATTGAAAACTATCTCCTTTTTTTACAGAAGCCAAACTGGGCTCCACAAACGCTTCTGAAACAGTAAGAGAAATTGGATTGATAAACTCCATAAAAGTTTTCTCCTTATGACTATCTGGTGCTTCATCTGTAAACAAACGATCATAGGATCTTACTTCTGTTTTTAAAGCATGAGCAATAGAAACCCAGTGAAGTGTCCCTTTTACTTTTCTAACACTTGCTTCGGTTCCGGTTCCGCTTAAACTATCTGCATCATAAGAACATGCTATTTCGGTAATGTTTCCTTGACTGTCTTTTAAAACTGAATCTGCTTTAATTATATATGCGTTTTTTAAACGTACTTCTTTTCCAAGGGTTAATCGGAAAAAGTTACCACCCGCTTCTTCTTTAAAATCTTCTCTTTCAATATATAATTCTTTAGAAAAAGGAACTTCTCTAAATCCGGCGTCTTCATCTTCTGGGTTATTTTCAGCTTTTAACAACTCTTCTTTTCCTTCGGGATAGTTGGTAATTGTTAATTTTACGGGGTTTAAAACTGCCATTACACGAGGAGCAATCTTATTTAAATCTTCACGAATACAAAATTCTAATAAAGAAACGTCAATCACGTTTTCACGTTTAGCAACTCCAACAGCTTCAATAAACTTTTTTATAGCATTGGGTGTATATCCTCTTCTTCGCAAACCAGAAATGGTTGGCATTCTTGGATCGTCCCAACCTTTTACAACGTTTTCTTCTACCAATTGAAGCAATTTTCGTTTACTCATAATGGTATAACTCAGATTTAAACGGGCAAACTCTCGTTGTTTTGGAGCTAAAGGAAGTTCGCTTAAATTCTCTTTATAAACCTCATCTCTAAACCAATCGTAAAGGTCTCTGTGAGGTTTAAATTCCAAAGAGCATAAAGAGTGTGAAATTTGCTCAATATAGTCGCTTTCACCGTGTGTCCAATCGTACATTGGATAAATACACCAATCGTTTCCTGTTCTGTGATGTGCTTTCTTTAAAACACGATACATAATAGGGTCCCGCATCAACATATTAGGATCTTCCATGTTAATTTTTGCTCTTAACACATGGGTTCCTTCGTTAAAGGCTCCGTCTTTCATTTTTGTGAAAAGATCTAAATTTTCTTCAATAGATCTATTTCTATAAGGGCTATTGGTTCCAACTTGCGTTGGAGTTCCTTTTTGCGCTCTCATATCTTCACTGGTTTGTGAGTCTATATATGCTTTTCCGTTTTTAATTAAACGAATCGCCCAATCATATAGTTTTTGAAAATAGTTTGAAGAATACAACTCCTGGTCCCATTGGTAACCCATCCAAGCAATGTCTTCTTTAATGGCGTCTACATATTTTTGCTCTTCTTTTGCTGGATTGGTATCATCGAATCTAAGGTTTACAGGAGCATTGTATTTTTCCCCTAATCCAAAACTAATGCCAAGTGCCTTAGTATGTCCAATGTGTAAATATCCATTTGGTTCTGGCGGGAAACGAAAACGCAAGTTTTCTTTTAGCATTCCGTTGGCTAAATCTTCTTCAATAATATGCTCAATAAAATTGAGAGGTGTCGTTTTTTCTAACATCTTAATAAACTAATTTAATATTTACAACTACCTACTACAAGTTAAGGATTTGTAACTTTGCAAAAATAGTTGAAATGAGCACGATACGATTAAAAAATATAAAAATTTATGCCTTTCACGGCTGTTTACTAGAAGAAGGGCAGATTGGGTCTGATTATCTAGTAAATCTTTCAGTGAAAGCAAATCTAGATAAAGCATCTAATAGTGACGAATTAACAGATACTGTTGATTATGTGTTACTTCAGAAAATAGTGATGAAACAAATGGCTATTCGTTCTAAATTATTAGAACACGTAGGAAAGCGTATCGTTGATAAAATATTATTTAATATTCCATTAGTTAGTTCTGTGAAAGTAACTGTTGCTAAGGTAAACCCACCTATAGGTGGTGATGTGGCAGCTGTTAGTGTAACTTTAAATGTAAAAAGATAAGTTGATTTTTAATTGAAAAAGTTGAACTTTATATTATATTTGCCATCTATAAAAGATATTCTTTATTTTACAATAATTTAGGGCGTCGTGGCCGAGTGGCTAGGCCGGGCTCTGCAAAAGCTCTTACAGCGGTTCGAATCCGCTCGACGCCTCCAAAAAGCTTCAGTATTTTACTGGAGCTTTTTTATTTTTCAAAAGTTTCTGGAATATATTCCATTCCTTCTTGAAGGTTATCTGGAAAAACACCTTGGATTAACAACAGCACTCCAAAACCTATAATTAAAATACTGACCCACTTTTTGGTCTTAATAATAAAACGAGGAGTAAGATTATTTTTTAGTTTTTTAGCGAGGAATATTTTTAATAAATCGGTTAAAAACAAAGTAATCATTACGGTAGATAAAAATAATATAACTCCGTTTTTATGAGTAGTTATTGCTTGTGCGATAATAATAGTTGCAATCCAAGCCGCTAAGACACCAAAGTTAACGAAGTTTAATAAAAAGCCTTTTAAAAAAAGCCCTCCATGGTTTTTCTTGGTTTCAACAGAATAGTGTTCTCTTACAATTTTAATAAATGATTTTGAGGTTCGTATATAAGAAATAACTCCAAATGCAATTAAAACCACCCCTCCAAAAATTAGTAAAGCAGGATCGTCTTTTACTTTTTCAAGAATTTGACTTGTGCTATAAAATGCAATTATAATAAAAATTAAATCGGAAAATAAAGCGCCTAAATCAAAAAACATAGCAGCTTTAAAGCCTTTAGTAATACTTGTTTCAATTAAAGTAAAAAATACGGGTCCTATAGCAAAAGCTAATAAAAATCCGTAAAAAGCAGCATATAGTAAACCATCAAACATAGTATTACAAAAGTACTAAATACATTTGAGAAGATTTAATTAACTTTAAAATCTTCTTTATTTCCAAGCAATTCAAAGTCTAATTGCTTTCTGGCTAAATCTGCGTTTTTTACACGAACATAAACTTCGTCTCCAAGTTGGTAGCTGATTTTTGTGCGATCTCCTACTGCAGCATATACATCTTTATGAAATGTATAATGATCCCCTTTTATATCTTGTAAACGCACCATACCTTCACATTTATTAGATATAATCTCTACATAGATTCCCCAGTCTGTAACGCCTGATATCACACCTAAGAAGTTTTGATCTTTATGGTCAGACATGTATTTAACTTGCATATATTTTATACTTGCGCGTTCTGCTTGGGAAGCTAATCCTTCCATTTCACTACTATGTCTACATTTTTGTTCGAATTGATCTTCGTTTTCAGTTTTCCCTTCTTCTAAATAATATTGTAATAATCGATGCACCATTATATCTGGATATCGACGAATAGGTGAGGTAAAATGAGTATAATAATCGAAAGCTAGTCCGTAATGACCTATATTTTGTGTGGTATAAACCGCTTTACTCATAGAGCGAATTGCAAGTGTATCTATTAAATTTTGTTCTTTTTTTCCTTGAACATCTTTTAATAAATTGTTTAAAGAATTGGAAGTG
>CAJXEB010000002.1 GCA_913052585.1 uncultured Flavobacteriaceae bacterium
TTAGAGCCCGAAAAAGAACTAAAGAGGATGGAACATTAGTTTATGAAATTTGGGGACCATTATTTTTTGGGTCATCACAATCTTTTAATACAAAATTTGATTTTAAAAACGATCCTGAATTTATTGAAATCGATTTTATAGAATCGAAAGTAGGTGATCATTCTGGGATAGAGTCCCTACAAAATGTGACAAATAAATACTTAGCGCTAGGAAAGAATGTTAAGCTTACACATTTAAGTCCCGAATGTAAAATGATATTATTAAAAGCAAATCCTAAGTTTGATGAAATCATTGAGTCATCTATTGAGGATCCACGTTATCATGTTGTAACCGATTTATTGGATAGTGACGTCTAGAAAGGTATCTTTAAGGTCAATTTAATAAATGACTGAAATAGTATCTAACATAGATTTTTTATTAATCCTAGTTTTATTTATAGCTGGAGTAATAACCTTTTCAATATCCACTATTAGTGGCGGTGGTGGTGCATTAATGCTGATTCCATTATTAAATTTTATTGTTGGAACTACTAAAACTGCGCCTATAATAAATCTTGGAGCATTTATAAGCAGGCCTTCAAGAATCATACTATTTTGGAAAAATATAGTTTGGAAAATATTTTGGTATTATGTCCCTTCCGCTATATTAGGAGCTTTTTTAGCTGCTTGGTTTTTTTCTGAAATAAAAATTAATTGGCTTCAAATAATCGTATCCTTATTTTTAATAAGCACCTTCTTTCAATATCGATTTGGAAAAAAAGAACAATCTTTTAAAGTACAGCTTTGGTATTTTATTCCTTTAGGTTTTTTAGTATCCATTATAGGCACTTTCACTGGAGGCATGGGACCAATTCTCAATCCCTTTTATTTAAATTCTGGAATCACAAAAGAAGCATTAGTGGGCACAAAGGCTGCTAATTCCTTCTTTCTTGGTATTGCACAAGTTAGTAGTTATACTTTTTTTGGATTGCTCACCACCGAACTTTGGATATATGGAATTTCCTTAGGAATTGGAGCTACTTTCGGAAACCTAATAGGAAAACGATTATTAGCGAAAATGAGTAGTTTATTATTCAGGAAACTAGTTATTATCATTATGGTGATCAGTGGGGTTTTATTACTTATTAAATCAATTTCTAGCTTAAATTAACATTTCATTTGTTAAAGTTCCTAAAGTATCAATTATTTATAGATTCATTTTTTATCTTTAGAAGCTTTTAAAAAACCAACCAAATAATGAATAAAATAGTATCTATGGTATTGTTTCTTATAACAATATCACTTTCCGCCCAAGATTTTTCAGTAGATATTTTAAAAGATATGAAGCCTCGTAACATTGGTCCTGGCGGAATGTCTGGTCGCGTTACTGCAATCGATGTAGTAACAACAAATCCTGAGGTTATGTACGTAGGAACAGCTTCAGGTGGTTTATGGAAATCTGAAAGTGGAGGTGTTAAATGGAAACCAGTATTTGAAAAAGAAGCAACAGCATCAATTGGAGCTGTTGCTATTCAGCAATCCAATCCTTCAGTAATCTGGGTAGGAACAGGAGAAGGAAACCCAAGAAATAGCCTTAATGGAGGGTATGGGGTTTATCGTTCTCTTGATGGAGGAAAAAACTGGGATTTAATGGGGCTTGAAAAAACCAGGCATATCCACCGCATCATTATTGATCCAACCAATCCAAATATCATATATGTTGGAGCTATAGGTTCTCCTTGGGGAGAACACGAAGAGCGAGGTGTATATAAAACTATAGATGGAGGTAAAACTTGGGCTAAAATATTATATGCAAATATTAAGACTGGTGTTGGTGATATGGTAATGGATCCTACCAATCCAAATAAATTAATAGTTGCACTTTGGGAACATAAAAGAGATCCTTGGTTTTTTAATTCCGGTGGTGAAGGATCTGGAATTTTCATAACCCATAATGGAGGTGAAACTTGGGAAGAACGTACCGATAAAGATGGTTTACCAAAAGGAAATTTAGGCAGAATTGGTTTAGCTATTGCAAATAACAAACCTAATATTGTCTATGCTTTAATTGAAGCCAAAAAAAACGCATTATATAAAAGTACTGATGGTGGTTTTACTTTCAAAAAAATAAATGATAAAGATGATATTGGTAATAGACCTTTTTATTATAGTGATATTTTTGTTGATCCTCAAAATGAAAACAGGGTCTATTCTGTCTTTACCTATATAAATGTTTCAGAAGATGGTGGAAAAAACTTTAATCAATTAATGCCAGCATATGGTGTAGATAATGGAGTACATCCAGATCATCATGCTTGGTGGATACATCCTACCAATGGAAATTTTATGATTGATGGAAATGATGGTGGAATGAATATTACACATGATGGAGGAAAAACTTGGCGATTTATTGGAAATTTACCCGTAGCTCAATTTTATCATATTGCAGTTGATAATGAGTATCCATATAATGTTTATGGAGGAATGCAAGATAACGGAAGCTGGAGAGGCCCAGCTTATGTTTGGCGTTCACAAGGTATTAGAAATGATTATTGGCAAGAAATTTCTTTTGGTGATGGTTTTGATGTAGTACCAGATCGTGATGATAGTCGTTATGGATGGAGTATGAGCCAGCAAGGATATGTAAGTCGTTACGATTGGCAAACAGGAAATAATTATGGGGTTCGCCCAACTCATCCTAATCCAGATGTAAAGCTTCGTTTTAATTGGAATTCTGCCATTAATATAGATCCATTCAATAATAGCACCATTTATTTTGGCAGTCAGTTTGTACACAAATCAACCGATAAAGGACTTACTTGGGAACTGATTTCAGAGGATTTAACAACCAATGATCCTGAAAAACAAAAACAAGATGAAAGTGGTGGAATATCTATGGATGCTACTGGTGCAGAAAATCATACCACGATACTTGTTATTGAGCCCTCTCCTATTGAACAGCATATGCTTTGGGTTGGTACCGATGACGGAAAAATACATTATACACAAAATAGTGGTCAATCCTGGACCGAAGTAACTAAAAACATTCCTAGTTTACCTACCGGGAGTTGGATTGTACAAATTAAAGCTTCTAATAAAAATAAAGGAGAAGCATTATTAGTTGCAAATGATTATCGAAGATTTAATTACACTCCTTACGTTTACAGAACTACCAACTATGGGAAATCTTGGCAACGTATTGTAGACAAAGAAGATGTATTAAGTTATGCACTTTGTATTATTGAAGATCCTATTGAGAAAAATTTATTGTTTCTTGGTACAGATGATGGATTATATGTGTCTATTGATGCTGGAAACAAATGGGAAAAATGGAATGATAGTTTCCCAACAGTTCCCGTAAAAGATTTAGTAA
Source organism: uncultured Flavobacteriaceae bacterium (assembly GCA_913052585.1). Taxonomy (GTDB): domain Bacteria; phylum Bacteroidota; class Bacteroidia; order Flavobacteriales; family Flavobacteriaceae; genus Marifrigoribacter. The sequence goes on from CAJXEB010000002.1 coordinate 3,352, forward strand.
TTCAAGAACGTGAAGACGATTTAGTAATTGGAACTTTTGGTCGTGCTGCTTGGGTTTTAGATGACATTAATCCTTTAAGAACAATTGCTAAAGATAAAAACATATTAAGTTCTGAAGTATTACTGTTTGAGGCTCCAACTGCTTATCATGCTGCTTATCAACAACCAACCGGTAGTCGTTTTGGAGCAGATGCCATATTTAATGGTGAGAATAAAGAATATGGAGCACGAATTATGTATTATTTTAAGAAAGATGAATCTTTAGAAGAAAAAGATCTTGAGGATGAATCAGAAAAAGACAAAGATGATGAGGATAGTGAATCAGAAAAAGATACAGAAGGAAAACACAAAGATTCTATTTATTTAAAAATTTACGATGGTGAACGTTTAATAAGAAGCTTAAAGAAAAAAACACCAGACAGTAGTGGTATATATAGTTGGAAATGGTATATGAACGAAGCTGGAGGTGATCGTCCATCAAGAAAAATTAAAAAACGTAAAAATGAGCCAAGTGGTGCTTCCGTAAAACCAGGTACTTATAATCTTGAAATAAATCATTTAGATCATAATTCATCAAATACTATTGAAGTTGAAAGTGATCCTAGATTAACTCTTTCTGAAAAAGCCATTAATGAAACGTATCAAGCTGATAAAGAGATTGGAAAATTAACTCAAACTGCTGCAGATGCTGTTAAACAATTAGTTGAAAGTAAAGAAGTTGCCGATTCTTTTAAAAATGAATTATCCGAAGATGATAAAGAAAAGTATAAGGATCTAATTAAATTAAGTAAAGAAGTTAGTAAAAAAACTGACTCATTAATTGGCTTATTTATAGGTAAAGAAGACAAACGTCAAGGTATTACTAGTAGTCCAGATGTTTCTATAATGCAAAGAATTGGTACTGCAAATTGGTATTCAACAAGCAGACCAAACGGATTAACAAAAACAGAATATACCTTAATAAATCAAGCAAAAAATAGATTAGAAGAAGTTTTAGTAGAAACTAATTTATTTTTCAAAACAGATTGGGAAAATTATAAAATGGAAATGAACCAATTAAATCTATCACCCTTTAAAAAGACTCAATACTATTTCGTAAAAGAAAATTAATTACCTTTAAGCCAAAATAAAAATATAATTATGAAAAAAATAATATTACCATTATTAGCATTAATCTCAATAACATTTATTTCTTGCAAAGAAGAAAATAAAAATCCACAAATAGCGGTTGAAAAAATAGAAGAAGTAAGGTCTTCTATCGTTTCTTCTGAAAGAATACAAATTAAAGTGCAATTAGAATCAAAAAGTGGAAGTGAAGCTGTTGGGGAACTATTTTTAACAGAAGTGAAAGGAGTGGTTAGTTTAACAGCTAAAATTAAAGGGTTAACACCAGGTTTACACGCCATACACATTCATGAAAAAGCAGATTGTTCGTCTATAGATGGAAAGTCTTCTGGAGGCCACTGGAACCCAACATTTAAAAGCCATGGTAAATGGGGAGATGAAGGCGGATACCACAAAGGAGATATTGGTAATTTTGATGTTAGTGAAAATGGTTATGGAAAAATAGAAATGGAAACTAATGAATGGTGTATTGGCTGTGAAGATGACACCAAAAACATTGTAGGTAAAGCAATTATTGTACATATGGGAACTGATGATTTCACTTCTCAACCTTCAGGTGCTGCAGGAGCAAGAGTTATTTGTGGTGGGATTATACGTTAAAAAATAAATAAAAAAACCGCACTAAATTTAGTGCGGTTTTTTTATTTCCAAATTTGAATACAAAACAGTTATATCCTGAATCTTATAATATTTTTTTTAAAAATTATTATTCAATAAGTAAAGGGGTTTCTAAATAAGGAAACGACAATGTAAAGTCTCTATCACCAGGACCAACAGCATCTGTTGTTAGTTGTGGTGTGTCATTATTACCATCAAAACGAATACCATCACCTCCACCGAACATTAGAGTAAGAGTTTGATCCATTACATCGTCAGATAAATACCTTCCTGTAAATACTAAATTGTTATTTGTATCATAATAGGTTGTTGGCCCATTAGGTGCTACTTGCAAGGCGTCAAAATTAGACATTATAGTCGTAAATGTCGCGGCATCCCAATTAAGTATATTGGTTTCGTAGTTTAATTCATCTATTGGAATATCTAAAGATGTAGCATAAACATTATGATAGCTTTCTAATACTTCTTGAAAATCTTCTTGGAATATAGTTCGATTAGATACAATCGAATTATTAAAATTATTTTTTGAAAGGTCAGTAATTCCAAATATGATATTTACACCTGGTCTACCTGCAATGTCTTCTTGGATAAAATTTCCATCAAAATTTAATCCTCCATCTACACAAGGTGTACATGTAGATCCTCCACAATCAATTCCCGTTTCATCCCCATTTTGCATTCCATCATCACAAGATATTTGATCAATTACATTACCATTATCATCATCATCTTTACATTGAACAAATATTAATGCAGTAAACATTAAAATAACGAATACGCTTAATTTATAAGATTTCATATTATAACTTTTCATTTCTTATTCTTTTCTTTTTGTAGAAACCCATACATTATATGCAGGAGGTAATCCATTAATATTTCCTTGAGATTCTAAAATGTGTGTTGGAGCATTTCCTAATAATGAGTTTGGTACCTCAACAACTATTGCCAATGTGTTTAATTCTAAAAAAAAATCACTCGATTCTTCTGGAGGGTAGAAACCTTGTGGAGCAACATCTCCATTCGCTACATCAATAAATCGATTAACATCAAAATAAGAAGGATCTCTTCTAGGTCCAGCGAAAAAACTCATACCATCTTCGTTGGTAATAAAAGTTTCTTCAATTGTAGAAATCTGCACTATATGACTAGCTTCTGATGTTAAAATATCGCTTTCTAGTCCAGTTTGATTTGGTATTGCAGGTCCAAAAAAGTAAATACTATCGCCTCTTTTTATAGCTTGTATCACTAAATTTTCTTCAAAATCTCCGGTATTATCTATATTAAACTCTATTAATACATCTTCGTCAAAACTAGCATTTTCAGTTACATCACCGGGAGCTAATATTCCTTGAACAGTAACTACAAAAACAGTATTGTCTGGATTATCACCTTCAAAAGCATAAAAATCAGCTATATCCGAACTCGTACCTGCTACATTTGTTGCGTCGATATGATCCAAGGACATAAAAATAAATGATAGTAGTAGTAAACTAAATGCACCAATTACTGTAAATAATTTTGTTTTTTTCATAGTTCCGTAATAATTATTTAAATTTACCCCAATAAAGTTTTCTAATTTCTATATACTTTTATTGAAATGCAAAAAACTAAAAGTCAAAAATAATAAAATTCGTTTATATGAACCCCTCTGCATCAGGTTGGATTCCAAAATATTTGACCATTGTTGATAAACAACATATTACAGAAAATATAAACGATATCTTTTTTTATTATAAAAAGTTAAAAACAACTGGATTTTTATATGGAACTTCAACCGAAGCTCTAACAAATAAGCCTTTAAGTAAACTTAAAATAACAAGGGATGAATATACTAAAATCAATCTTTTCCAAAGCTTACTTTTTATATTTTTTACAAATAAACCCAATGCAGAAATCAACGATGCAATTACTAGTATTATTGCATTCTACAAAGAATTAGATAAAGGAAAAACTAGTTTTTTCTATAAGTTTTCTGTTTCAAAATCTCCTTCAGATAATTTAGAACACATTTTATCATCAAGATTGCAGGAAACTAACAGTCTTTTTAATAAAAATTCTAATAATATTTTCACCTATACACTACTATTTTTAGACATCCTCACGTATCGTACGTTTTTGAATTCTAAAAATGACTGTAAAAAATATATGCGGAAATTAGAAAGTGATTTAATTAATTATTCATTTTTAGCTTTAGAATCCAAAAAAGAGAAAAATAAAATTGATTTACAAATCCTTGATCAGTTAGAGTCTTCAACTACTTATCTTAACCTTCAAAACCAGCAAAATCAATTTTTAAACTTACAAGATCTTAATCCTTCAAGTTATAATGAGTTAGAGAGAAACTATATTTTAGATATTTGCTTTCTTGCCATATGGAACGATAAATTTTTAGATGCTTCTGAACATTCTTTTTTATTAGAACTAGTAAAAAGCCTTAAATTACCCAAAGAACGGATAGACGAAAATATAAGTATAATTAAAGAATTTTCTGAAAAACATTCCAAATTAATTAAATTATTTGAGTCCAATAATCCGTTAAATCAAATTTACAAACAATCTTCGGCTACTGTAAAATTATTAATTATTCGAAATAAAAATAGGTTAATTGAAGAGTTAGCAGAAAGTGGAGAGCTAGTAATATTGTTGGGACAATCAACAGTTAGAGAACTTTCTACCGATGAAAAAGATAAGGTTAAAGAGCAGTTATTGGACATTTGTAAATCGGTCCCTTCGCTTACCATTTTTTTAATTCCAGGTGGTAGTTTATTATTACCCCTTCTTGTAAAATATATTCCTAGTTTGTTGCCTTCTGCTTTTAATGATAATAAAATTGATGCCAAAAACAAATAATCGACTATTTCGTTTTAAACAATCTTTTTTACATAAAATGTTTTAATTTTGTAAATAATGGCTATTAAAAATAATTCCATATATAAAATGAAATTATTCAAACTATTTTCAGTATTTATTGTAACATTAACTTTAATTTCTTGCTCAAGTGATGGAAATGGAAATGAAGGTTATAGTGATGTCTATAATTTACCTGTAATTCCTTATAATTATAGCAATCCAAATTTTCCTCATACTTTCACATCTTATGTGTATGGTTTTGATAATACTCCCTCAAACAACACTTTAACTGATAATATTGTAACTTTAGGTAGGGTTTTGTTTTATGACAAAAAAATGTCAATTAACAATACCGTATCTTGTGCTAGTTGCCATAAACAAGAACTAGGTTTTTCGGATGATACACCCAAAAGTATAGGTTTTGATGGAGATCATACTTTCAGAAATTCTATGGGATTTGCAAATGTTGGTTTTTATGGAGCTGAAAACTTCTTTTGGGATCATAGCGCTGCTACATTAGAAGAACAAGTACTAATACCCATTCAAGATGAAGTTGAAATGGGAATGACTTTACATGAATTAGTCGAAAAAATTGGAGCTTTAGAATACTATAGTCCATTATTTGAAAATGCCTTTGGAGATACACAAGTAACAAATAATAGGATTTCTAAAGCATTATCACAATTTATAAGATCTATTTATTCGTACAATACTAAATACGATGAAGGGATCGAAATTACGAACGATATATTTGTATATTTTCCAAATTTTACCGCTGAAGAAAATTTAGGTAAAGATATTTTTAATGGCAAACTAACTCCTGAAGCAATTGGTACATGTATCACTTGTCACCTGCCAAATAACGTGCCTTTACATTTTGATCAGCCTATACCAGATAATGCAAATCAAGTAATATTTAGCGGAGCAGAAGAAGATAATGTTGGTTTGGATATCGATATAAATGTGGAAGATAATGGAGTTGGAGTCATTTTAGGTGTCACATCACTTTATGGCCATTTTAAAACACCTTCGCTAAGAAATATAGAGTTAACTGGACCTTATATGCATGATGGTAGATTAGCTACTTTAGAAAAAGTTGTAGAACACTACAGTACTGGTGTTTTAGCGCATCCTTATCTTTCTGCACATATGAAAAATGGTAATGGAGATCCTAGACATCTCGACTTAACTCCCGAAGAATCTGCAGCTCTTGTTGCATTTTTAAAGACACTAACTGATTATGATTTGATTAGTGATGAGAAATTTTCAGATCCATTTATAGATTAAGATTACATTTTTAATTTACCTCTTTTTGAAGAAAGCTCTGGTTTTATTATAATTAAAAAAACACGAAAAGAATATCCAGAACCAAAAGATGAATCGAAGGATCTAATCATTATTCCCAAAAAACTATCCTAACCACAATTTAAAATCTTTTACACGTTCTCGAGCAACAATTACTTCTTGACCCAAATTACCATTTAGCTTTAACTCTAACCGAGAATTACTATACGATATAATGTCCTTGATAGCATTTATGTTTATGTAAAACTTTCTATTAATCCTAAAAAATACTTTAGGTGATAATTCATTTTCTAATTGTTCCAAAGTAATATCTAATAAGTAATCTCTGCCACCAATGGTATGGGCATAAGTCCCTTTGTTTTCAGAATAGAAACATTCAATTTCATCTACCGGAATCATTTTTAAATGTTGCCCAATTTTAGTGGTAAATCGTTTTTTGTATTCTCTCTCCAATGGATTGGATAACAATTTCTTTATGTCTTCAAAATCGAATTGTACATTCTGCGAAGGCGTTTTTAAATCACGATATTTAGTGACCGCAATTTGCAGTTCTTCTTCATCAATTGGTTTTAATAAATAGTCGATACTATTTAATTTAAAAGCTTGTAATGCATATTCATCAAAGGCAGTAGTGAAAATAATAGCACTTTTAATTTTTACCACATCAAAAATCTCGAAGGATAAACCATCACTTAATTGAATGTCTAAAAAAATTAGTTCTGGATGTTCATTATTTGCAAACCATGCTATTGATTCTTCTACACTATGAAGCATTGTATTTGCAATTATACCTGCTTTTTCTAACATCCGTTGCAATCTTCTTGCAGATGGTTTTTCGTCTTCAATGATTATTACATTCATAACACTTAATCTATCTGTTGATTACTAAAAATTTTGTCTTCTTTTTATATCCTCTTCTTCTTTTTCCATATACTCTTTAATCTTTTTATCTTCCCAATGCTTTAAAAATGGAAATTTATTTTTAAAAACAGTAATCCAATGGAAAAACAAACCAATACCCCAGAAAAAAGGAGTTGTAAACATTGGCCATTTTGGGATATTAATATCTGAAAAGCCACTTTGAAACACACCCAAATTCATAATAATTAAAACCAAATTAATGACAATATATACGGTAAGGTGCGTGTAAAAGTCTTTTTCTTCTTTAACTTTCTTTTTTGCTTGTTTGTATTTTCTCTCGTTAAAATTTTCCATAATTTTTAGCTCCATTGATTTGTGTTATTACCATCCTCTTCATTCATATATTCTTTTATTTTTCTGTCCTCCCAATTTTTATTCATATAAGGCAACCAATTAAAAACTTTAAAGGCGTGTATCGTAATTCCTATTCCCCAACCAAAAGCAGCCCATAAAAACCAAGGTGATCGCAATCCATTAACATAATAATTTAATCCTGCTAAAAAAGCTATAAAAACTAAATATGATAGTAGGTTTGAATAAAATTTCTTTAAACGATTAACACGTTCTTTTGCTTTTATATATTTATTTTTATTATTAAAATTTTCCATGATCCTATTTTTTATAATTAGTTGATTTATCTTCTTCCATAAACTGGTTCATTTTTCTTTCTTCCCAGTTTTTCCCCAATAAAGGGTTATAATTAAACGTTTCCATCGCGTGTCCTGCAATACCAAAACCCCATCCTATTATTGGGAATAGTGCCCAAGGAAATCCCGTAGATCTAATGTTTAAGTATATAAAAACAGGCATCATTAGCAAGTAAATTAAAAAATGGACATAGAATCCTTTTAACTTTTTCACATGCTCCTTTGCTCTATCGTATTTCAATTCGTTTATATAAGTATCTTGTGTTTCCATAACTGCATTTTGTTTCGTTAATAATGGAATAGAGACCGTAAAGTTTAATTCATCTTTATTGATAAAAACAGGTCTATTCGTTAATAATTGATAGCGTTGTCTAATATTTTGCAATCCTACTCCAGTACTAGGGTTTATCACTTTTTTTGTTTGTAGATTATTAGTAACTAACAAATTACCGTCTTTTTCTGTAATTGAAATAAACAACTTTTTTGTTGGAGTTACAATATTATGTTTTACTGCATTTTCTAATAATAATTGTAGCGATAAAGGAACTACTTTCGCTTCAGGATTACTTAAATCTTCTGGAATTAAAAATTCTATACTATCTTCAAAACGCATTTTAATAAGAGACATATACAGTTTAGCAAAGCGCAATTCTTCTTCTAATGAAACCAAGTCCTTATTCTTTTGCTCTAACACATACCTATACACTTTAGATAATGCTGTTGTAAAACGGGTCGCCGACTCAGGGTTTTCTTCAATTAAACTTGTCAAAACATTCAAACTATTGAATAAAAAATGAGGATCCAATTGGTTTTTTAAAGCATCAAATTTAGCGGAAGCGGTACCAGCAATTATTTTTTGTTCATTTACCTTATTTTCCTGATTATATCGATAATAGTTGATTGCTAAAAAAACACTACTTATAATTACTGAAATAATTAACATGATAAAGTAATACTGAAACTTTTCTCCTACTAAAAACTCGTTTACCGATTCTCCGTCAATATATATTTTTTGAAAAAAGCGCAGTATAAATGCGGTAACAAAAGTGACTACTAATACTCCAGAAAAAACTTTAATTAAGGTATTGATTTTAAAAAATGACCCTTTATATCTTTTTAACATAAAGCCAAAAAAGTAGGAGTTAGACATATAAAAAGCTACTGAATAAAACTGATTGTATATAAAGTCTATTAATAAATTTAAGTTATTGGTTATAACATATCCATTTGAATATTGAACAATGCGAATAACAATAAAAACTAATACTCCTATAAAAAATGCCTTGCCTAATTCTCTAAAAAAAAGTTTCATATTAATTACAGTTTTCTTTTAGTAAATCTTTAGCTCTTTCAGCTCCTCCACTCGGATAAAACTCTTTTCTTGGCTGATAATCTTTAAATAAATCGATTGATTTTTGAATTTGATTACAATAAGGTTCTATTGGCTGTCCAAAAAACTTAGCCCCTCCTATATCCCATTCTGCTTTATTTAAAATCACTCTAGGATTGTTAGGTTCGAGCGCCAATGCTTCTTGATACATTCCAGCTATCTTCCCTCCATACTTCATCCCATAAGTAGTCCCATCGTGTGCAACCCATACCGTATGCCACAATGCATTTAAAATTAACAACTCTACTTCTTCTTTATTAATCATTTTTGCGTCATTTAAAAACTGTTGGGCTTTATCCATTTGTGCTTTTAATTTAGCTTCATCTTTTTCTCTAAAACAATCGATGATAGTTATGTACGAAACATAATAAGATGGTAACCATTCATTAGGTTCTGCGGTGGCAATTCTTTCAAATAAATTAACCGCATCAGTTGGCTTCTCAGCTTTCCAAAGATCCAACCCTTTTTGCATCCCTTTTTGATAAGGTGTTTGACTAAATCCTGAAAAAGAAAATAATACTAATAATAATGTTATGATGTATTTCATTTAATATATTTTAAAAACAATGTTCCTATTAATTAATAGTGATCTTTAAATTAACTACATGACCTTCTTTTAATTCAAAAATTGATTCTTCCCATTTAGGAGGTCCCATTTTTGCTTTAGGATTGTTTGAAGTCCCGGTATCTTCTTTAGGTATCATACCCATAATTAAATCTAGTTTTTCATTATCGTTTTCATCGTGATAAACAGAAATGGCATAAATTCCATCGGGAATATCTGTAAATGTTGCTGTTGCGTTATTATTATTTATTGCTGAAAATTTTTTCCAATTAGCTTCTCTTAAAAAAGTTTCTTTTTCATTAAACAAACCGATTCTTGCTTTTCCTTTATCGGTTTCAAATCCAGATATATCAACATTAATAGTATTCTGAGCTTGTAAAAATACTCCAGTTAAAAGAAGTGTGAAATATGTAAGTATTGTTTGCATGTTATATTGTTTCAATTATAGTACAAATATCGATTAGATAAAATTACTTAAAAAATTGGGATTACCCAATTGTAATATATTTAGGATGAATTGTAGACTTATAGATTATCCAATTGATTTTCCACTCCATCATCGCTTATAGTCCAAAAGAATCCTACAAAAAAGAATTGATCGGCTGCTGGTAATAATGCTCTTCTGCTAAAATTTCCATTGTTGTCTAGAGTTCTTGAATATTGATAACCGTTTACATTATCAAAGCCTAAAACGTTATTTATTGATGCATATAGAATCATTTGTTGATTTATTAAATATGCCCAATTTAAACTAATGCTATTATAACTTTTTGTTTTCTCTTGTAAAAAACCTTCCAGATTTGGATTGGTATAGGTTCTTCCGCTTGCAAACTGATACGTAAAACCGAATTGACTTTTCCAATCTTCTATCCAATATTTAGCAACTACCGATAAATTGTGTGTGTTGGCAAAATTTGGAGTTGCTGCTGTAGGAAAGTTTTGATATTTCCTTTCCGTATCCAAATAGGAATAACTCAACCAATAATCGATGTTTTTAATTGTTTCATTATCTCTCCAAAACAAATCTAATCCCTGAGCATAACCATCTCCATTGCTTGTAAATTCACTGCTGAAAATGGGATTTTCTGTATCGTAGGTCACTAAGTTGCTATATTCTTTTCGATATAACTCAGCTCTAAATATTCTATTGTTAGCTGTATATTGGTAATTAGCGATAAAATGCTGCGTTTTCTGTGCTATTAAATCATTAGTGTATTTTAAAACCTCACTAGTTGGCTGCTGATAAAAATCACCATACGCTAGAGATAACTGACTATTTTTTCCTGTTTTAAAAGCAAATGAAGCTCTTGGAGAAAGGGTAAACTCTTCAAACAAATCACTATATTCTCCTCGTAAACCAACTTTTAAGGCTAATTTTTTAGAAAAAATGATATCTGCTTCTCCAAAAACACCTGAAATATTGTTTTGAAATCCATTATTTGCATTTATATTTTCTCCTTTATAATCCTCGTCAAAATCTGTAAAAAATTGTTCAGCACCAAAAGATAGTTTAAAACGGCTACTAAAATGCTTACGCAGTTTTAACTTGAAATGAGCAGATTTTTCTAAACCATTAATTTCATCTTCTATTACCTTTATTTTTGTATTGGCATAGGTATAACTAGTACCTCCAAATAGTTTCCAATTATTTGAAAGCGTACCACTATAACTAGCATTGCTGTATAAATTATAATTTTTCAAACCATATCTAATTCCTTCCGAAAAATCTATGTCTTCTTGCGTCAGTGCAAAGTTTGTCATGTCGAAAGCAGCATAAACTTTTAGCAATCCGTTTTCAAATTTCCTTCTAAATACCGTTTCTCCAGAGGCTCCTTCAAAAGGTTTTTCCCAATTATTACGGTCTGGCAATAAAGCTACATAAGGTGCTAAATTTATATAAGAAGCATTTACACTTAAAGAAGTTTTTTTCCATTTTTGAGTGTTGCCCAACCCTAAACCTACAGTCATTATAGAAATATCAGTTTTTTCTTGAACAGGTTCATCAATTGTATTTAATAATAATACCGAAGATAATGCTTGTCCAAATTCTGATGAATAACCTCCTGTAGAAAACGTAATTCCGTCAAACAAAAAAGGACTATAGCGTCCACGAGTAGGAATATTATTTGTGCTTGGCGTATAAGGTGTAAAAACTCGAATACCATCAATAAATATCTGGGTTTCGTTTGCATCTCCACCACGTACAAATAAACGCCCATCTTCTGCCACCGTATTGGTTCCTGGTAAAGTTTGCAATGCGCCAACAAAATCTCCTAGCGCACTTGCTGTCGTAACTACATCTAAAGGTTTTAAAACCGAAACTTTACTATTATCACTCGCTTCAAAAGTTCCTGCACTAATCACAACGGCATCTAATGAGTTTACATCTTCTCGTAGTTTGATGGTTAAATTTTTCATTTCTGAAACGTTTACCTTTAAGGTATAATTTTCAAATGAAAGAAAAGAAACGATTAAGGTATGTTCTCCTTCTTCTGAAGTTTCGAAAATAAATTCTCCATTTTCACTAGAAGAAGTTCCGTCGTAAGTACCATCTATATAAACATTAGCTCCAAGTATTGGGGTGCCATTAGCCTCGGTAACTTTACCTGAAATAATAGTTTGTCCAATGGAAATCCAAGAACTAAAGCTGAAAATAAAAAGAAAAAATGATGTTGTAAGTTTCATAGCAATATTTTAAATACAAGATCAAAATTGGTGATTTGTAACACTACTTAATAATAAAAATACCTCAATTGTAAAAATAGTAAGCCCAATTGTAATATTTACTATATTGGTAATATTAAATAACTCGTTGGACATTTTAAAATGGATAGAACTATTCAGAAAATAAAAAGGACTTCACGATAAATATAAAAATCATTAATCTATAAAATCACTACTCATGAAAACAGATCTTTACACAAAAACCGTATTAACCATTATTGCTATTTGTTTAACTTTAAATGTTATTTCAGAGTATGAAGTATTTCCATCTGCTTATGCTTCAGATAACACAAAAGGAACTATAAATTCACCTCTAATCTCATTAAGTAGCTTAGAAACTATTGATGTTCGTATTGTTGATATTAATACTTCTGATGAATTAAAAGTTAATATTACAAGTATTGACACCGCCGATGAAATAGATGTCAACCTAGACGAAATTGGAGGTTCTTGGATAAGTAGTGGAGGTCCTATTAATGTAAAAATTAAAGAATAAATTATAATTCATCTTATGTATGACAAAAGTTTACAGCCTTATTTATTTTCAGTTGTAACAAAGTTGAAACAACTGCTACTAACATTGTAACTAACTTTCCATCATTGAACAAAGAACTCGAACATAGTTTTGTAAAACAGCTTGAAGAGAATCAGAATATAGTGCATAAAATATGCCGATTATATACGAATGATCAAGATTCGCATAATGATTTGTTTCAAGAAGTCACTATACAACTGTGGCGTGCTTTTCCAAAATTTAGGGGAGATTCAAAATTTAGTACTTGGATGTATCGTGTTGCTTTAAATACAGCAATTACACTTTACAGAAAGTCTAAAAGGCAAATTAACACCCAAGATTTTGAATCTATCAGTTTTAAAATTAAATCTGAAGAATATGATGATACCATTGAGCAGCAGTTAAAGTTAATGTATGGAGCAGTTAAAAAATTAAACGATATTGATAAGGCCTTGGTTTTTTTATACTTAGAAGACAAATCGTATCGAGAAATATCAGAAACATTAGGTATTACAGAAGTTAATGCTAGAGTTAAAATGAATAGAGCTAAAGAAAAATTACGTAAAATATTAAATCCGTAACCACTATGGATGAATTAGATAAATTAAAAAAAGAATGGCAATCTAGGGAGCAAGAACTACCCAAGATCAGCTATAATAGCATTTATAAAATGTTATTAAAAAAATCGTCTTCCATAGTGAAGTGGATTTTTATTATTAGTGTCATAGAATTATTATTCTGGATAAGCTTATATGTTATTATTCCAGAAGATAATATGGAGGTGATGAATGAAATGGGTATTGGCGATATTATGTTTTACAGCAACATCGTTCACTTTATCATTTTTGGAGTTTTTATCTTTTTATTTTATAAAAATTACCAATCCATACAAGTTACCGATAATACTAAAATGCTAATGCAAAATATTTTAAATACTAGAAAAACAGTCCGCTATTTTGTCTACTATAATTTAGGAATGTTTGTTTTGGTTAGTATTGCAATAGATAGCTACTTTTATTCTAGAAGTCACCAATTATACGAAATAATGGATTTTGCAAGCAAAGGAATTCCTGAAGAAGGATTTGCAACTACTTTTATAATTTCACAAATTATAGTAGGAATACTTGTAATAGGATTACTTATATTATTCTATTGGTTGGTGTATGGAATTTTACTTAAAAGATTAAATAGAAACTATAAGGAATTGAAAAAAATGGATGATTAATAATTATATTAATATTCCCATTTTCTTTTCTTATTTAATTCTTCCTCTTTTACAAACTCACTTTCTGGGATTACATTTAGTAAGGAAGGATGTTGTTCGATAGCAAATTGAAGCTTTTCAACAATAGCATCTACCGTATCGTTTTCATAATCAATTTCTAAAGGCTCTTTAATAATAAAAGATTGTAGGATTCCTCTCTTCTTTATTCTAAGTCCTTTTTTATCAAACGACCTTCTAAACCCATCAATAACAATAGGAACTACAATAGGCTTATTCTTTTTAATTATATGAGCTGTTCCTCTTCTTATAGGTCTCCAAGGTTTTGTTGTTCCTTGAGGGAAAGTAATTAACCAGCCATCATCCAATGCCTTAGAGATGCTACTAACATCGCTCATTTTAACTTGTCTGTTTACTTCTTTGCCTTCAGCTCTCCATGTTCTTTCAATACTTACGGATCCCGCATAAGCCATTATTTTTGGCAACAAACCATCTGTCATGGTTTCTTTAGCAGCAACAAAATAAATATTCAATTTTGGCCTCCACAAATACCCTACATTTTTTATGCTATCTCTCCTACCACTTAAACTTGCGTTAAAAACGTGAAACATAGCTACTACATCTGCAAAATAGGTTTGGTGATTAGAAACAAAAAGAACATTGGTTTCTGGTAAATTTTTTATGACTTCACTTCCTTCTATATGCAATTCATTAAAGCCTTTAAATCTTCGATGAGATAAGGCTCCTAAAACTCTAATAATCCAAAGTTTTATAAATAACAAATGCCCGAAAGGATTTCTTTTAAATAGCCCCATATCTGATAATAAATTCTTAAATCTAACTCACTTATAAAGATTATAAAATGAGGAATAATAGGCTACGAATATACAAAATTACTGCTCTTAGAGAAGTTCTTTCAGTATTTCTCTTACTTCACTGAGCATCATAGCGGTGGCACCCCAAACTAAATGATCGTTTAACATGAAAGCTGGCACTTCAATATTTTTCGCATAGGAAGTTGTTAAATTTTGATACGTTTTAATAGTATCATCCATAAAATGAACTAAAGGAATTTCAATAAGTGCTTCCACTTCTTCTTCTTGTAAAATGAATTTTGGAGTGATTTTAGTAATTCCAAGATAAGGCTGCACAAAAAAATTACTAGGCGGAATGTAGACTTCCGTTAGTTTTTTTAAAACCGAAACAGTATTTCTTATGACTCCTATTTCTTCCTCAGTCTCTCGCAATGCAGTCTCTTTAAGCGAGGTATCTTCATTTTCGTATTTACCACCTGGAAATCCTATTTGAGCAGAATGAACTCCTTTATAAGTCTTTCTAAGTATTAATGCTAACATCGTTTGGTTGGTTTCAGATGGATAAAACAATGCCAAAACTCCCGCTTTTCGAGCTGTTTGTTTTTCAATAGCAATCCGTTTGAGTTCTGCCAAACGTTCTATTGGTGCCATTTTAAATTGAGCAGATTCTCCTGGAAGCTTCAATTTTGCTATTTTTACAATCTTATTTTCAAATTCTTTAAATTCCATTTATGAAAAACTTGTTGCTATTTAGTTTATTAATTACTCTACTTATTAGCTGTGAAGATACTAAAAAGAAGAAAACTAACACCCCTGTTAAGCATATTGAAAAACAAATAGATACGATTGAATCCACTAAAATAATAGCATCAAAACCCACAAAACCAAAAATTAAACTAACTGAAGAAAATGCCATTTCGTTTTTAATAGCATACGGGAAAGAAAATCCTGAAAATAAAGTGAGAATTACAACTACTTATGGAATTATAGATATCGAATTATTTAAGGATACTCCCATACATAGAGCAAATTTTATTTATTTGGTGAAACAAAAATATTTTAATAATACGTTTTTACATAGAGTTGTCCCTGATTTTATCATACAAGCGGGGAGTAGTGATTTAAAATCTACATTTAAAAAAAGAGCAGTGATAGGAAGTAACTATAGATTGCCTTATGAAAAAGGCAATGGAAAACTTCATAGTTACGGAACTGTATCTGGAGCTAAAGAATACCGTGAAAATCCTGATAAAAAAACATCCCCTTTTGAGTTCTTTATATATTTAGGTCCTAACACCAGTAACAAACACCTTAATGGAAATTACACCATTTATGGTAAAGTTATAAAAGGTATGGAGGTAGTTGAAGTACTTTCAGAATTACCTTCAGATGATGAAGATTGGCCATTAAACAACATTTATATTTCCGCAGAAATTATCAAAAATTAATTTTTCATTTCTTCTTTACTATACAAATTTGGTAATGATAATTTAAAAAATACAGCTAATAATCGTATTGCAATTACAATTCCTCCAGCTATAAAAACAACAATATTATTTGGTATTGGCGTGTATTGTAAAATAAAATAAGCTGAAGCACCAGCTATACAGGCAGTCGCATAAATTTCTTTTCTGAATATTATTGGAATTTCAGTACATAAAATATCTCTTATCACTCCACCAAAACAAGCAGATAATGTTCCCAAAGCAATACAAATTAAAGGTGAAAAACCAGCGTTTATTCCTTTTTCTACTCCTATAACGGTATAAAATGCAATACCGATGGTGTCAAATAAAAACAGGGACTTACGAACATAGCTCAATTTTTTTCTAAATATTATTGCTAGAACCGTAGCACCCGCAATAACATATATAAATCGTAAATCGTACATCCAAAATATGGGAGCATCTATTAAAACATCTCTTAAAGTCCCTCCACCTACAGCAGTAACAAATGCTATAATAAAAACACCAAATGGATCCATTCTTTTTTTGACAGCAGTTAATACTCCTGATATTGAAAATGATAGTGTTCCTAATATGTCAATAATTAAAAATAAACTCACATGCTTTGGGTATAATAGTTATAATATTCAAGAATAATGTCTAAAAACTGACGGTTGTATAATTCCGATTTTATTTCCAATACACTTTCTACTTTATCTCTTAGTATTTTTAATGTTTTAAAATCGTTAGATCTCTTTGCAATTAAATATGGTAAATATACAATGAGTAAAATATTAACGGTAAAAACAACAAAGATTTAAGCACTACAAAAAACATAAACAAACTTGTTTTATATTTAAGGTCTTTCAAACCCTTTTGCAAAAATAGTATTTAATACGAGAAGCAGTATTTATTAAACAAAATAATTGAAAATGGATAGTATTTGAAAAGACTATCCTCATTATGACAATTCAGAACTTAAATTTTACAGTTGAGTCATTTAATGTTTTAAGAATGATATTCTGATCGCATATTTGTACCAGAATTAATACTAACATTTAAATAAACTCATTATGAAAACTATTCTATTTACAATTACATTAGCTTTAACAAGTCTTATTTTAACTGCTCAAACTTCAACAGATGAAAGTATTGAAGGAACTTCACTTACCGTTACCGTTTCATTAAATGGAACTGGAGGACATATTTTACTTTCTTTACATAATGAAGATTCTTTTATGAAAAACCCTTTAGATGCTTCAAGTAGTGAAATAAAAGATGGCAAAGCAATATTTACTTTTACAGATTTAGAGCCAGGTGAATATGCATTAGTAGCACTACACGATAAAAACGATAATAAAAGAATGGATTTCGAACCAACTGGAAGGCCAAGTGAAGCATTTGGGATTTCAAACAATGTAATGCTAATGGGCCCTCCTCAGTGGAATGATGCTAAATTTGAATTAGGTGTAACATCATTAGATATGGAAATAAGATTATAAAATTCATACTCTCAAACTCTCAAATGAAGCCAGTTAATTTAATTATTGACTGGCTTTTTTTTATGATACAATTTTAATTTAACTATAAGGTTAATTGATAATTTTATTATCTTTGATACAAATAATTGATTATGACTATTACACAATTAAAGTACGTTTTAGCGGTAGCAGAACATCAAAACTTCACTAAAGCAGCTGAGCATGTATTTGTCACTCAACCTACGTTAAGTATGCAAATTCAAAAATTAGAAGAAGAATTAAGTATTTTAATTTTCGATAGAAGTAAAAAGCCAATTGAACTAACAGAAGTTGGAAAAAAAATTGTGAATCAAGCCAGAAACATTGTTAATGAATCTGAGCGAATGCAAGATGTGGTAGATCAAGAAAAAGGATTTATTGGAGGAGATTTTAGATTAGGAATTATTCCTACCATAATGCCTACACTATTGCCCATGTTTTTAAAAAACTTCACAAATAAATATCCTAAAGTTCATTTAAAAATTGAAGAACTTACCACATCCGAGATCATTACTAAATTAAATGACGGTCATTTAGATGCCGCCATTGCAGCAACTCCTCTAGTACAAGAAAAAATTAAAGAACGGGTGCTTTATTTTGAGCCCTTTGTAGGTTATGTACCTATAAGTCATCGTCTGAATACTAAAAAGAAATTAGACCGATCCGATTTAGATATTAATGATATCCTCCTATTAGAAGACGGACATTGTTTTAGAGATGGAGTTATTAATATATGTAAATCTTTAAAAAAAAATGCACCAACAGATTCGTTTCAGTTAGAAAGTGGAAGCTTTGAAACCTTAATTAAATTATCTAATGAAGGTTTTGGTATGACACTTCTTCCCTATCTAAACACTTTGGATATCCCAAAAGAAGAACAAAAAAAATATTTGCGATATTTCAATGAACCATCCCCAGCTAGAGAAGTAAGCTTATTATATAAAAAAAGTGAGTTAAAAATGCAGATAATTGATTCGCTTTACGACATCATCGCTGGTGTTATAAGAGGTGCTATTGCTTTTCAAGATATTAAAGTAATAAGTCCTCTCAAATAATAATATTTAATTAAAAAAGTAAAAAAACCCTCGATTGAGGGATTTTTTTATGAATTTAAATAAATTAAACATTGATTTAATTGTGGTTTCTCTTCAAGTAAGCCATTTACCCAAATTTTTAATTCCTCTATCTCATGGGGAAGTAAGCGGGTTAATGCTTTTTTTAACTCGATACAGAAAAGATTAACGTCAAAACTTACTTTATTAAGTACAGCCTTGGTGTAATCAAACATTGCTCTAGCCATTTTTAGAATATTGGGTTAAGTATTTTTAAAGTATAGGCGATTTTTTTTATTAGTTTCAGTTTAAAGGTAATAATAAAATGCAATATAAATTTCCTTTTGTTAATAAGTTTAGTATTTATTTAACCTTGTTTTTTCGGATTAACTGCCTATATATCTGTTAAAACTGAGTGTTTATAGGGTTTATGGTTTCACTTTTACGGTCCATTCAAATTCAAAAACAGAAACTACGATTCCATCTTCATTCACTCCTTCCGATTTCATCCAACAGGTTTTTCCTTCGCCACTAGCTACGGTATCCTTTATAGCCTGTTTTATCAACTCACCATCATTACAAGTAAACGTAATCCTCCCTGTTGCTTTCTTTAAAAAAGTAGCTTTATTATTAGCAACTAACATCGATATCTTTTTGTTGGAATCCTCAATACAACTCATTAGCATAGCACCTGTACTTAGTTCTGCAGCCATCCCCTGCACAGCCCAAAATAAAGATTTAAATGGATTTTGACTGATCCATCGATGCTTCACTTTAACGGTACAAGTATCTTTACTAATAGATTTTACACGAATTCCTAACCAATAAACAGAAGGCAATTTAAAAAAAGTAAAAGCGGTAATTTTTTTTGGAGTAATTGGCATATATATAATTTTAAGCGAAGATATTGAAAAAAAAACGACTCTTAATCTAATATAATTTATATTTTAAATATGAAAAATATGAATTACACAATTTTCAATAAAAAACATATTCTTCTGTATATTAATTACTTACATTATTAAGTGTGTTAAATATATGTTAATTATAGTACTATGCGTAACAAAGTACCATCTTAAAGACATATATTTGTATAAGAAATTAATAGACAATGGATACTACTATATCAGAAAATCAAAAAAATGTGGCTAGCTTAATGCACCTTTCAACTTTTAGTAAGTTCTTTTTCCCTTTCGGAAATTTTATAGCTCCTTTATTATTATGGACCTTTAATAAAGAACACCAATTTGTAGAAGAACATGGAAGAGAAGCAATCAACTTCCAATTAAGCATCTTTATTTATTCATTAATAATAGGTTTAATATGCCTTCCGTTTGTATTAATTTTTGCAACCGACTTTGTATCCTTAATTGATGCCATCGATCATACGGTTGGAAATGTATCATTACATGATGCGAAAAATCTTTCAGGTTATGTAGTCATCATATTTATTGCTGCCATTTTACTTTTCGGATTATTTGTTTTCGAATTTTACGCAGTAATTTCAGCAACCATCGCAGCATCAAAAGGAAATGCTTATAAATACCCATTTAGTATATCATTCATCAAAACAACACCCCAACCTCAAGTAATTGAATAGGGAATAAATCAATCAAAAAATGAACACGTTAATTAATTTAGTTTTAGCCATAGTTTTAAACTTTCTTTCTAATGGAACTAATCAACCAGACCTAGCTCAATTTACATTTAATCATTCTGTAAAAGAAGCTAAGAATCAAAGTTATCAACTAGAAGACCTTAGGTCTCATTATTTAATCACTAAAGAAGAAGTAAATAAAATTTAGTGATAATCAATTAAAAGGAACACATGAAATGAGTATGTTAAAATTTTTCACACTCAAGGAGATTACCAATTGCGAACAGCATGTGACCATTAAAAAACAATAAATAAAGACACATGAAAATTGAAAACACAAAAGCTCAAATGCGAAAAGGAGTCTTGGAGTATTGTATCTTATCCATATTAAGAGATGGAGAAGCTTATACCTCAGACATACTAGAGACCCTAAAAGACGCAAAAATGCTTGTGGTAGAAGGAACTATTTATCCTTTGCTAACACGTCTTAAAAACGCAGGATTGTTAGCCTATCGCTGGGAAGAATCTACCAGCGGACCACCACGAAAGTATTATGCACTTACCGAAACCGGAAAATTATTTTTAAGCGAATTAAATACTACCTGGAGTGAATTACAACAGGCTGTAAAAAAAGTAACACGAGAAAAATCAAAGAAATGAACAAGACAGTAAACATAAATTTAGCAGGTACATTTTTTCATATAGATGAAGATGCTTTTGCAAAGCTTACCAGATATCTTGACGCTATACGTCGTTCTTTTTCAGATCCAAATGGACAAGACGAAATAATAAAAGATATTGAGGCGCGCATTTCTGAACTCTTCTCTGAAAAAATAAACGACACATCCCAAGTAATTACTATAAAGGAATTAGACGAAGTAATTGCTGTAATGGGACAACCAGAAGATTATATGGTAGATGAAGAAATCTTTGAAGATGCTTCACCAAATCAAAAAAGTCAATCAAGAAGTCAGTCTTCTCACAAACAGTTGTTTAGAGATGAAGACAATAAATTCATCGCAGGGGTTTCCTCTGGTTTAGGACATTATTTTAGTGTCGATGCAATTTGGATTCGTTTGGCTTGGATCGCATCTGTATTATTAGGTTTTGGTGCTCCAGTACTGGTATACATCCTTTTATGGATTTTAATTCCTGAAGCTTTAACAACTTCAGATAAAATAAAAATGAATAGAGAGCCTGTAAATATCTCGAACATCGAAAAAAAAATTAAAGAAGAACTTAAAAATGCTTCCGATAAAATAAAAGATGTCGACTATGATAAATATAAGGACAATGCACAAAAAGGAGCAAATAGTTTTTTTAGTACCGTCGGTAAAATATTCGCAGGTATATTTAGCGTGTTTGGTAAATTCTTTGGAATATTATTAATTATCATATCACTTTCAACAATTGTTGGACTTATAGTTGGTTTATTTACAGCTGGAACCTTTGGAATGGTATGGGGCGGTCATGAAGTTTTTGATTACTCATCCATCGTATTAGCAGATAACTTCCCGTTTTGGCTAATATCACTATTGGTATTTTTAATGGTTGGAATTCCGTTCTTTGCACTTTTTATTTTAGGTTTAAAACTATTAATCACTAATTTAAAATCAATAGGTCCGACAGCAAAAATTGTCCTGTTTGTTGTTTGGATATTTTCTATCATTGGTTTAAGTGTTTTAGGTGTAAAACAAGCAACAGAGCAAGCTTATGATGGAGACTATATAACTGAAAATAGGATTCCAATTAAAGCTAACGATACGCTAAAATTACAAATGATTAGCAATAATCGTTATGAATATAATGCTACAAGAAGTGGCAGTTTTTATTTAAAAGCAGACGAAGAGGGTAACAAAATTATTTATTCAAGCGATATAAGACTGATTGTACGTTCAACAAACGATTCTACCGCAAAAGTATTTATAGAACATAAGGCAGAAGGCAGCTCTTTTGATAATGCAAAACAAAGAGCAGAAGCCATTGATTATGAATATACATTTAACAATAATACATTAACTTTAAATAGTTATTTCACCACTGACATCGCTAATAAGTATAGAGAGCAAGAAGTTGAAGTGGTATTGTATTTACCTTTAGGAACCGTATTATTTGCAGATAATAACACTTATAGTTATCATTCAAACAGTTCGCGATATAATGATATTTTAAGAAATGGAGATGAAGAAAAACATTTACTAATTCAAAAATCTAAAACTATTTGTTTGGATTGCCCAAAATCAAGTTCTTTAAAGTATAATTCAGAAGGTGAAACTTGGGAACTTGAGGTAAATAATGACTTTGATGAAAAAGAAGAAGGGAATCATATTATTATTGATGAAGATGGAGTAAATATTAAAATTACAGATAAGGATGATACTGTGAAAGTTAAAATTGGAAACAATAATTAATCAAAAAACAAATCAAAATGAAATCAATCAAAACCCTTTTATTATTAGTACTCGTTGCCTCGATAACATCATGTCATTTTGACTTAGGTCACGAAAATGGAAATGGAAATGTAACTACTCAGGAAAGAGCAGTGAATCAAGATTTTGACAAAGTAAGAGGTTCCAGTGGTATTGATATTTACCTAACGGAAGGTTCCGAAAATAAAATCGTTGTGGAAGCAGATGAGAATTTAATAGATCTTATTGAAACGATTGTTACAAACGGTAAATTAATTATCCGTTCTTCAAAAAACATTGGAAGATCTAAAGCTAAAAAAGTTCATGTAACTTTCATTAAATTATCGAGTATAGAAGCTAGTAGCGGAGCAGATATTATTGGGAAATCGGTGATTAAAAATGAAACAATTAACTTGGATTGTAGTAGTGGAGCAGATTTAGAAGTTGAAGTCTTTGCAAAAGAATTATACGCAGAAACAAGTAGTGGTGCAGATTTAGATGTCTCTGGTAAAGCGTCAGCTATGTATGCAAATGCTTCTAGTGGAAGTGAATTAAATGCAAAGAATCTTAATACGATAACCTGTAATGCAAAAGCATCAAGTGGTGCCGATATTATTGTTACTGTACAAGATAAAATAAATGCCAAAGCTTCTAGTGGTGGCGATATTCGTTATTATGGAGACCCTGTTTCGGTTACCAAAAAAGATGGAAAAACTGGGAATATTAGAAAAATGTAAGTAAACTGAAATAGGTCTTATGAAAATTAAAAATATATTTTATTGCTTATTATTTCCCGTATCGTTTGTAAATGCACAAATTGCAGAAGATAATATTTTGTTTATTCAACTTCAAGAAATGGATAACATTGTATTTGAAGAAGGTTTTAATAAATGTAATTTGAAAGATTTAGAAAAAACCTTGCATTCAGAATTTGAATTTTATCACGATGTTGGTGGAGTAGGAATGAAAGAGGATTTTATGAAAAATATGAAATCTAATATTTGTTCTTCTCCAGATCGTAAGCCTATTAGAAAAGTTGTAGAAGGAAGTATTCAAGTATTTCCATTGTATGATCAGGGAACCCTTTATGGAGCCATCCAAAATGGATCGCATGAATTTTGGATAAAAGAACCCAATAAAGACCTTTATCAAACCGGACTTGCAAAATTCTCAACCACTTGGTTGTTAGTTGATGGTGAATGGAAAATGAAAAATGTTTTAAGTTTTGATCACAGTCCTGTGCATTAATAAATAAAATAGTCAAGAATATGAGGTCAATTAAATCTAATTCTTATATTTGTACCCATAATGAAAATTACAAATTTAAATAATAATTGGTGGCGCCCTTTACGAAAACAAATCGTGAACGGTTAAGCTATTTTACATATAAAAAATAAAGCCTACCTTCTCGGTAGGCTTTTTTTTTGTTCAAAAATTAAAAGATGAAAACAAAACTTTATACTTCCTATAAAAAAGTACTTGCAGATATGCATACTCCCGTTAGTATATATCTCAAACTTAGAGACCATTATATAGGTTCTATATTGTTAGAAAGCTCTGAATATCAAAGTAAAGAAAACAGTTATAGTTATATATGTTGCAATCCAATTTCAACATTTAAAGTAACAAATAACACTATTGAAACGTTGAATATCAAAAGAGAAAGTACCATTATTAAAAATGAAAAAGAAGCTTTTATTTCAGAGCTATCAAATTTTATTAATAGTTTTGATTCTAATGAGTTAGACTTACCTTTTTGTTATAATGGAGTTTTTGGATATACCTCTTACGACTCCATTGAGTTTGCTGAGAATTTAACTTTTAATCAAAAAGAAAACGAAGACAAATCCATTCCTTTAGTATTATTTAGTGTTTATGAATATGTATTTGTAATGGACCAATATTCTAATGAATTATTTCTAATACAGAATGCTACTTCAGATAAAAAACCAGACTATTCCATTTTAGAATTATTAAATAATACCACTCCAAATAAATTTCCTTTTAGTAAAATTAACAACGAAACTTCTAATTTTTCAGATAATGAATATGAAGAAATAGTTAAAAAAGGAATTGCACATTGCAAACGTGGAGATGTTTTTCAGATAGTCCTTTCAAGAGAGTTTAAACAAGCTTTTAAAGGCGATGAATTTAATGTTTATAGGGCTTTAAGAATGGTAAACCCCTCTCCTTACTTATTTCATTTTGATTATGTGAATTTTAAATTATTTGGATCATCACCCGAAGCTCAGTTGAGAATTAATAATAATGTTGCCGAAATTCATCCCATAGCTGGAACTTATAAACGAACTGGCTACCTTAAAGAAGATAAAGCATTGGCAGAAAAATTATTGTTAGATCCCAAAGAAAATGCGGAACATATGATGTTGGTCGATTTAGCCAGAAATGACTTAAGTAGAAATACCAAAGAAGTAACTGTTGAGAAATTAAGTGAGATTCAGTTTTATTCTCATGTCATCCATATGGTGAGTAAAGTGACTGGAAAATTAGATGAAAAATCGGATAATATAAATGTATATTATGATAGCTTTCCAGCAGGAACATTATCTGGTGCTCCAAAATATAAAGCCATGACTTTAATTGATCAATATGAAAATCGTAAACGAAGTTTTTATGGCGGAGCTATTGGTTATATTGGATTTAATGGCGATGTAAATATGGCTATTATGATCCGTACTTTCTTAAGCAAAAACGACCATTTAGTATATCAAGCAGGAGCTGGAGTAGTCGTTGATAGTGACCCTGCAAATGAAAGAGAAGAAATAAATAATAAAATTGGTGCCTTACGTAAAGCCGTTAATATCGCAGAAGAAATATGAAATACCGTATTTCAATTTACAAACAATTAGAAAATGAATATTTAGGTATTCCATTTTCCAAATTATCAAATAGTATATAAAGATGAAAAAGCTAAGAGTAGTAGTCATTGATAATTACGATTCGTTTACCTATAATTTGGTTCATATTTTAGATGAATTAGATGTAGCAGTAACCATTATTAGAAACGATCAATTTCATATAGAGGACCTGGAAGCGTATGATAAAATCATGATCTCCCCTGGGCCTGGAGTTCCTTCAGAAGCTGGACTCACCAAAAAAGTAATTACAACCTATGCTGGTAAAAAACCAATTCTAGGCATTTGTTTAGGACATCAAGCCATTGCTGAATGTTTTGGTGGTGAACTTGAAAACTTAACGGAAGTGTATCACGGAGTCAGTACAGACATTTCAACTAAAGAAGATTATCTTTTTAAAGATTGCCCAAAAACATTTCAAGTAGGAAGATATCATAGTTGGGCGGTTGCTAAAAATCTTCCTGAAGCATTAGAATCAATTGCAACCGATGAACATCAAATAAATATGGCACTTAAGCATAAAGAATATGATGTAAGAGGTCTGCAATTTCATCCAGAAAGTGTTTTAACGCCATTCGGTTTTCAAATTATAAAAAACTGGGTAAATCATTAGTGTCAAAAAATGAAAGAAATATCACTATCATTACACAATCACCGAATTCTTACCAGAGAAGAGTCAAAAGACTTGCTAACTAAAATAAGTCAAGGAGATTTTAATCACAGTCAGATCGCTAGTTTTTTAACCATTTTTTTAATGAGAAAAATTACGATTGAAGAGCTGGCTGGATTCCGAGATGCATTATTGGAATTATGTATTCCAGTAGATCTTTCTGAATACGATCCAATAGATTTATGCGGAACGGGTGGTGATGGAAAAAACACCTTTAACATTTCAACTTTAGCATCATTTGTGGTTGCTGGAGCTGGAGTAAAAGTTGCTAAGCACGGTAATTACGGAGTGAGTTCGACAAGCGGTTCCTCTAACGTGATGGAGAAATTGGGTTTTAGTTTTACCAACGATTTAGGGAAAATAAAGCATCAAATTGAAGATGCAAATATTTGTTTTTTACACGCTCCTTTATTTCATCCAGCAATGAAGTTAGTTGCTCCTATTAGAAAAGAATTAGGAGTGAAAACTTTTTTCAATATGCTGGGTCCTATGGTAAATCCGTCAAAACCAAACAAACAGATAGTGGGTGTTTATTCATTAGAATTACTTCGCCTTTATAAATATTTATACCAACAAACAGATAAAAAATATGCTATTATTTATTCACTAGATGGTTATGATGAAATATCTTTAACTAGTGACTTTAGAGTCGTATCAAATAACAAAGACCAATTAATTACTCCAAAAGAATATGGGTTTCAGCAATTAAAACAAGAACAATTATTTGGGGGAAATACTGTTGAAGAATCTGCGAAAATATTTTTAAAAATTATTTCAGGAGAAGGAACTATAGCACAAAATAATGCGGTGATTGCAAATGCTGCAACAGCTATACAAGTTTCAACTGAACTTTCAATGATGGAGTCTATCGATAAAGCAACAACGTCATTACAATCAGGAAATGCTTTACAATCTCTAAAAATATTAATATCAATATGAACATCCTTCAAGAAATAATAGCTCACAAATATTTGGAGGTAGCTAGAAATAAACAGTTGGTTTCCAGCAAGGAATTAGAAAGGTCTTCTTATATGAATACCTCTGTAGTTTCTATGAGAGAACACCTTTTAAACAATGATAAGTCGGGAATTATTGCAGAAATAAAAAGAAAATCACCAAGCAAGGGAATCATCAAGGGGAATGCAAATATCAAAAAAATAAGTCAAGGTTATGAGAAAGCGGGAGTTAGTGGTATTTCTGTATTAACCGACACCAATTATTTTGGAGGATCTAATAAAGATTTCATACAAGTAAGAAAAGCGAATGGCTGTCCAATGCTTCGTAAGGATTTTATGGTTGATGAATACCAAATATTGGAAGCAAAAGCAATGGGTGCAGATATAATTTTATTGATTGCTGCGGGTATTGATTCCAAAAAATGCTTAGAATTAGCTAAATTTTCAAAATCTTTAGGTTTAGAAATCCTGTTAGAAATTCATAATGAAAAGGAATTTGAAACGCATTATAATCAACATATAACCATTGTTGGAGTTAACAATCGAAACTTAGAAACATTTGAAGTTTCCATAGACGTATCAAAACAATTGGCATCAATTATTCCTTCTGAAATTACAAAAATTAGTGAAAGTGGAATAAGTCATCTTGATGCTGTAATCGAATTAAAAAAATACGGGTATCAAGGTTTTTTAATGGGGGAAGCTTTTATGAAACAATCCAATCCTGGAAATGCTTGCGAAGAATTTATCAACTCAATTTCGGAATCATGAAAATAAAAGTTTGTGGTTTAAAATACCAAGAGAATATATTTGATATAGCGTCCTTAGGTCCCGATTATTTAGGGTTTATTTTTTACGATAAATCTCCAAGGTATGTGGATCATGAATTAAATATTGATCTCCTAAATCAACTCCCTAAAACCATCCATAAAGTTGGGGTTTTTGTAAATTCAGAAATCAATTACATTTTAGATCAAGTAAAAAAATATCGATTAGAATTTGTTCAATTACACGGTTCTGAATCAGTAAAATATTGCCAAGAATTAAAAGAACAAGGCATCAAAATTATAAAAGCATTTCAAATAGAAAAAGGCTTTGATTTCAATAAAACGCTTCCATATAAAAAAGTAGTTGATTATTTTTTGTTTGATACTAAAACTAGTAGTTATGGGGGATCAGGCAAGAAATTTAATTGGGATATTTTAGAAGCTTACGATAATGAAATTCCTTTTTTTTTAAGTGGAGGAATCTCTTTAGAAGATACTAATACTATTAAAAATGACTTAGTACTTAAAAAATTAAATATCATCGCACTAGATATTAATAGTTGCTTTGAAACCTTACCTGCAGTTAAAAACACAAGCATGGTTTCCAATTTTATAAAAAAGATGAACAATGAAATATAATGTAGATAAAGAAGGATTTTACGGAGCATATGGCGGGGCATATATTCCGGAATTACTATATCCAAATGTAGAAGAATTAAAGTTAAAATATTTAGATTTTATTCAATCTCCTGAATTTCAAAAAGAGTTTAAAAGCCTTTTAAAAGATTATGTTGGTAGGCCTACTCCTTTGTATTTTTCAAAAAGATTAAGTGAGAAATATGGATATCAAATTTTCTTAAAAAGAGAAGATTTAAATCATACTGGAGCACATAAAATCAATAATACTTTAGGGCAAATTTTACTAGCAGAAAAACTAGGTAAAAAAAGAATTATAGCTGAAACAGGTGCCGGTCAACACGGTGTTGCAACCGCTACGGTATGCGCTTTAAAAGGATTAGAATGCATCGTTTATATGGGAGCTAAAGATATAGAACGGCAAAAACCCAATGTAGAACGAATGAAAATGCTAGGTGCAAAAGTAGTTCCTGTTCATAGCGGAAGTAAAACGCTAAAAGATGCGACTAATGAAGCGATTAGAGATTGGATCAACCATCCAGAAGAAACCCATTATATTATTGGATCTGTAGTAGGACCTCATCCCTATCCTGATATGATTGCTATTTTTCAATCGGTTATCAGTGAAGAAATTAAAAATCAATTAGAAGGAGATCCAGATTATATTATTGCTTGTGTTGGTGGAGGTAGTAATGCGATGGGCGCTTATTACCATTTTTTAAATAAAGAAAATGTAAAATTGATAGGAGTTGAAGCTGCTGGAGAAGGTGTACACACCAATAAAACAGCTGCTACAATTGCCTTAGGAAAACCTGGTGTTTTACACGCTAGTTATTCTTATTTAATACAAGATAATGATGGTCAAATTATAGAACCTCATAGTATTTCTGCAGGATTGGATTATCCAGGAATTGGACCTGCTCACTCCTATTACAACGATATTAAAAGAGTAAAATATGTTAGCATCACCGACCAAGAAGCTATTGAAGCTGGGTTGGAGTTAAGCAAAATTGAAGGAATTATTCCTGCTTTAGAAAGCGCTCATGCATTGGCTTATTTAAAATATCTAAAAGCAAAACCCAACGAACGAGTGATCATAAATTTGAGTGGTCGTGGAGACAAAGATTTAAGTACTTATATCAATTATATAAACAAATAGAATATGAAAAACAGTTTAAAACATCTATTTGAAACCAAAAAAGAAAACCTTCTTTCTATCTATTTTTCTGCTGGCTATCCCGCATTAAATAGTACCACTACCATTATCAATCAATTAGGTAAAACGGGAGTAGATTTTATAGAAGTAGGAATTCCTTTTAGCGATCCTTTAGCAGATGGTCCAATTATTCAAAAAAGTGGATCAATAGCTTTAAAGAATGGAATGAACCTCAACTTATTATTTGAGCAATTAGAATCCATAAAGGATACCAATACAATCCCTTTAATTATGATGGGTTATTGGAACTCCATTTTACAATATGGAGTTCATAATTTTTTAGAATCTTGTCAAAAAGTCGGAGTCTCTGGTGCTATTTTACCGGACTTACCGATGGAGATTTATGTAAAGAATTACAAAACTCTTTTCGAAAAATACGATATTCCAATGGTGTTTTTAATAACTCCTCAAACTTCAGAAGAACGGATTAGGCAATTAGATAACATCAGTAAATCGTTTATCTATGCAGTATCATCATCAAGTACAACGGGTAAAAAAACTGGAATTGAAAGTTCCAAAGAATACCTAGACCGAATTAAAAACTATCAATTAAAAAGTCCATTGATTACCGGGTTTAATATAAAAAACAAATCAGATTTTCAATTTGCGTGTAAATTTACTCAGGGAGTCGTTATTGGAAGTGCCTTTATACAATCCATTAAAAGTGAAACAACCTTAGAAAAAAACATTACTGAATTCGTTTCAGAGTTTAATTAAAAACCGAAATTTGTTAACAGACAATAATTAATTTTATGAAAATTCAAGGGCAAATAGTAGACATCTATCATCAAAGAATTTACAAAGGGGAAGTAACTGTAGAAGAAGGAAAAATAAAATCGATTATTGAAAAAGAGCATCAGATAACTGATTTTATTATGCCTGGCTTTGTAGATGCTCATATCCACATAGAAAGCTCTATGTTGGTCCCTTCAGAATTTGCAAAAATTGCTGTTATTCACGGAACCGTAGCAACGGTGTCTGATCCTCATGAAATTGCCAATGTATTAGGAATTGAAGGCGTTGAGTTTATGATTGACAATGGCAACCAAGTTCCTTTTAAATTCAATTTTGGAGCACCATCTTGTGTTCCAGCAACATCATTTGAATCTGCTGGAGCGGTTATAGATTCAGAAGGAATTAAAAAATTACTTCAAAAAAAAGAAATTAAGTACTTGGCTGAAATGATGAATTATCCTGGCGTTTTATACGACGATGAGGAAGTCATGAAAAAAATTGCTTGGGCCAAACATTATAACAAACCCATTGATGGTCATGCCCCTGGATTAAGAGGTGACGCTATTACCAAATACATTTCCGCAGGTATCAGTACCGATCACGAGTGTTTTACCTATGAAGAAGGATTAGAAAAACTTCAAAAAGGAATGAAAGTGATTATAAGAGAAGGATCTGCTGCTAAAAACTTTGAGGCTTTAATCGATTTGCTTCCTGAACATTTTGAAAACATGATGTTTTGTAGTGACGACAAACATCCTGACGATTTATTAATCAATCACATCAATAAGCTCTGTGCTCGGTCTATTGAAAAAGGAATCGATCTATATAAAATATTACAAGCTGCTTGTATCAACCCTGTAAATCATTATAATTTAGATGTTGGAACACTACGAGTTGGTGATCCAGCCGATTTTATTATAGTTGAAGATTTAGTGAGTTTTAAAACCAAGCAAACTTATATCGATGGAACGTTGGTTTTTTCTGATGGAGTTTCTAATATTGAATCCATTCCTTTTAAAATTCTGAATAATTTTAATACGGATAAAAAATCTACTTCCGATTTTAAATTTGATTCCAAAGCCAAACAAATTCGTGTAATTGAAGCCTTGGAAGGCGAATTAGTCACCAACGAACTTATCGAGAATAGTTTAATAGAAAATGGAAATTTAGTTTCTAATATTGATGCGGATGTTTTAAAAATGACGGTTGTAAACCGTTATCAAAATCAGCAACCTGCCATCGCATTTATCAAAAACTTTGGATTAAAAGAAGGAGCAATTGCTTCTTCAGTAGGTCACGATTCACATAATATCATTGCAGTTGGTGCTAATGACGAAGCCATTTGTAAAGCAGTTAATTTATTAATTGAAACCAAAGGCGGAATTTGTGCCGTAACCAATTCAGAAGAAAAAGTAGTTCCGCTTCCGGTGGCTGGGATTATGAGTGATCAAAATGGAGAAACAATTGGAAAAGACTATGCATTATTAGATCAGATGGCAAAAAAAATGGGCTGTACTTTAAACGCACCCTATATGACGCTATCGTTTATGGCATTGTTAGTTATTCCATCCTTAAAATTAAGTGATAAAGGATTGTTTAATGGAAGTAAATTTAAATTTACGGCTGTAGAGGTATAAAAAAAGGCCATTCAAATAAATGAATAGCCTTTTTAAAATATTATAATCTTTATTATTACAATAAAGCTCCTAAATAACGTTCAGAATCTAAAGCTGCCATACAACCTGTACCTGCAGCAGTGACTGCTTGACGGTATTCTTTATCTTGTACATCGCCACAAGCAAATACTCCTGGTAAATTAGTTTTAGTAGTTTTTCCTTTCGTAATTAAGTAACCCACTTCATCCATATCTAAAACTCCATTAAACATTTTGGTGTTTGGAGTATGTCCAATGGCTATAAAAACACCTGTAACATCGATTACTTTTGTTTCTTTAGATTGATTGTTGATTACTCGAACACCTTCCACCACACCTTCACCTAATACCTCCTCAATTTCGGTATTATACATTACGGTTATGTTTTCCGTTTTGTCAACTCTATGTTGCATTGCTTTTGAAGCCCGCATATAATCTTTACGAACTAATAAAGTTACTTTTTTACAAATATTGGATAAGTAAGTAGCTTCTTCGGCTGCAGTATCTCCTGCTCCTACCACAACAACATCTTGTCCTTTATAAAAGAAACCATCACAAGTAGCACAAGCCGAAACCCCACCACCTATTAATCGTTGTTCACTTTCTATTCCTAAATACTTAGCTGTGGCTCCTGTAGAGATGACAACAGTCTCAGCTTCTATCTCCGTTTTACTATCAACAGTTACTTTATGAATCCCTCCTACTTCTTTACTTAATTCGATAGCGGTAACCATTCCAAAACGCACTTGAGTTCCAAAACGTTCTGCTTGTTTTTGCAAGTCCATCATCATCGCATTACCATCGGTTCCATCTGGATAGCCTGGAAAATTATCAACTTCGGTAGTTGTTGTTAATTGTCCGCCTGGTTGCATTCCTGTATACATAACAGGTTGTAAATCTGCTCTAGCTGCATATATCGCAGCAGTATATCCTGCAGGACCTGAACCAATTATCAAACATTTAATTCTTTCTATTGTATCTGACATAATATTATCTTTTATTTTCTGAAATCAAAAGTACTACTTTCAACAATGATACCCTTGAATATTTATTGACAAAAGTTATTGGTTTATTAACTTTTCTTATGATACTATTTCACATTATTTAGATGAAATAATCGAGATCAATTCAACGAGAATAACTGTATGGTTGTAATACTTTAGCTTAAAAGGGAAATGTAAATTAAAACACTAAGTTTGTGTGTATATAATACATATAAACACACTTGTGTGTTTATATAAATGTTGTACTTCATTACCACAAACCACTAACCAATGATAAAATTCTTTAGAAAAATACGATACGACTTTATGGAAAAAAATAAAACTGGAAAGTATTTTAAATACGCTATTGGAGAAATTGTTCTTGTTGTTATTGGAATTTTGATTGCATTATCAATTAATAATTGGAATGAAGAAAGGAAAATAAGAGAAAACGAAGTTGTATATCTAAATAATATTAAAAGGGATTTGCAACTATCAATTACAGAAATTGATCAGTTTGTTGATAGACGAAACTCCCTGATTAATTCAGCAAACACTGTAATGGAACATTTTAACGGCAAATCAGTAAATAATTGGAATTCATTCAACAAACATCTTGTAGACATCTACACTTGGCAAAGTTTTTATTTAATTGACAACACTTACCAAGAGCTTAAGTATTCAGGGAATTTTGCAATAATCTCAAATGATTCGATAAAAAATGGTGTGCTGAATTTAGATTTGCTCTATAAAAAATTAAAAAATACTGAAAACCATTGGAGAAACGATGCAGAACAAACACTTCACCCAGGGAGTTATGAAAAACATGATATCAATTCTATGTCAAAAAACTATGTATTTCAACTGTCGAATGGAAAAATGGGAGTGCGTGGAAATTTAACGGAAGAATCCTTTGGAGATATATTTAATGATCAAAAACAAAAGAATGGTTTTGCCTTTGCAGCTCTTAATTTTGGAGGCATGAATGGAACTTTTTTTCAAATGAAAAACAAATGTAAAAAACTTATTTCTCAAATTGACAATGAATTAATAAAATGAGAACTGAATTAAAAATAACGAAAGCACAACAACGTGTATAATCAATTGCTTTGATTAACGCCTACTTGGAAATTCCTTCGGAATTTCCTCTGGTTCGTTTTCTTTTACTAATTTAGTTGCTAGCCAACGCAAACAAATCATGCACAAACACGTTGTGCGTAATTTGAAAAAATAATTTTATTAAATCCTAGGCAACCATTTATAAAATATTTACGTCTATATATCTAGAATTACATTCGTAATTGAATACTAATCAAAAAACACTTATATGAATTCAAATAAAAAAGCTGGAAAAATTGTTGGATTATTGTTTCTGACAATTTTTGTAACTGGTATTATAGTCTATCAATTTTTACAAGGTCCTGTATTATTTTCTGATGATTTTCTTACTATCACTTCTTCAAACTCAAATGAAATAATTATTTCGACTTTACTTTTATTTTTAAGCGGAATAGCGTCTGTTGTAATAGCTGCAATTTTATTACCAATTTTTAAAAAATATAGTATCACTTTGGCATTTTTATATTTAGCATTTAGCATAGTAGGCTTTATAGCTATATCTATTGATAATATTAGTGTCCTCTCAATTCTAGAATTAAGTCAAGAGTATACTAAAAATGGAACTGACAATTCAGGGATTTTTGAAACATTAGGTAATGTGTTTTATAAAAAACATTGGTGGACACACTACTTGAGTCTACTCATTTCTTGCTTCCCAGTCTTTATTTTATACTATACATTGTACGTGTCCAAATTAATTCCAAAATTCATTTCAATTATTGGGATAATAGCCGTAATTCTTATGTTTGTTGAAATATTATTTTCTATTTTTGGAAATAGCATTAGTATGAATATGCTTCTTCCAATAGGGCTTATCCAACTAATTCTTCCTCTTTGGTTAATTTTCAAAGGATTGAATTCACCAACTTTAGAAACTGAAATAAAATAGCGAAATTTAGTAAGGAAAAACCATACACGAACACGTTGCCCATAATTTGAGAAACATCACAAGTCAATGAAAATAATTCTATTAATGGTAATTCTTTTTTTCTCAACTTTATTTGGGTGCGAAACTGAAAATGATGACCGATTTGTTTTCTTCCTTCACAATCGATTTTTAGAAGAACACGAATTGAATGAATTGAATCCCGAATTCGGACGGACTGAATACAACGAAATTATTGCCGAATTTAAAAAAAGTGGTTTAAAAGTTATCAGCGAAAAAAGAAATGGAAATGTAAATGCAAGAGAGTACGCAGTCGGAATAGTAAACCAAATTGACAGTTTAATAAAAACATGAATTGAACCTCAAAAAATCACTGTAATTGGAACTTCAAAAGGTGGATATATGGCTCAATACCTTTCGATTTTGGCAAATAATCAAAATTTGAATTTTGTGTTTATTGCAAGTTTTACGAATATCGACATTCAAAATATACCCGAAATTAATTATTGTGGAAATTTTCTAACGATTTACGAAAAGTCTAACCCATTTGGATTTCAAAAGAAACTTTAGATTTCAGAAAAGTAAAAGATAAGATCGTAAATGGGGTTTTAATTGTTTTATATCAGGCTATTTAAATTTGATAGAAAACAAAATTATTTCTAAAGGAGGTGCTATTACGAAGTGTATTTTTTCATTTCCTGACGGCAAAAGATTTCATTTTACAGATCCTTCAGGCAATGAACTTACAATATGATCTGATAAATAATAGCTCATCAAATTTTTCTATACATAAATTCCTTTTCTTTTAAATATAAAAAATATCAACTAACTGTATTTTAGTTGTTTAAGGTTGCTATTATTTTATAATGTTAATATTTGTTTAACCTATTTTGTTTTTTGTTAAACATTGTGTATTTTTACATTCTAAATATCATAGGATGGCAAAAAAGAAAAACATTACCAGTACAGATATTATTTCATTTTATATGGAATATACATTAGAGCATAATGCTGCTCCAAAATCTGTTTATATTTTTGCGAAGAAATATAATTTTATAGAAGAAATATTTTATAAGTATTTTGGAAATTTTGCGGCTTTAGAGCAAATAATTTTTAAAACATTTTTTGATAATACAATAACAATGCTAGAAAAAAGCGATGATTACCAATCGTATGATTCAAGAAATAAAATATTAAGTTTCTATTACTCTTTTTTCGAATTATTAACCGCCAATAGAAGTTATGTTGTTTACGCAATTGACGATAATAAAAACGACCTTAAAAAGTTACAATCGTTGCAACGATTAAAACATTGTTTCACAAATTATGTGGAAAGTTTAGACATAACACTACTTGAACTTAAGCAAGAAACCTTAGATAAGATCCAAAGCACAACTTTAAAAGAGTCTGCTTGGTTACAATTATTGTTAACGATGAAATATTGGTTAAATGATACCTCTCCTTCTTTTGAGAGAACAGACGTATTTATTGAAAAAGCAGTAAACACCAGTTTCGATGTTTTAAATATTAAACCATTAAAAAGTATTATCGATCTAGGTAAATTTTTATATAAGGACAAAACATTTATGAATTAATGAAAACAATAGATAAAATACCAACATCAAAAATTCAAAGAGCCTCTAAATTGTTTCAAACTGGAGCAAAAGTTGGCGTAAATTATTTAAAATATTATGGAGATAAAATAGTAACTTCTGAAATAGATGCTAAAAAACGGCTTAATCAAAATAATGCAGAGGATATCTATGATGGTCTTAAAAACTTAAAAGGAAGTGCATTAAAAGTTGCACAAATGTTAAGTATGGATAAGAGCATTTTACCGCAAGCCTATGTTGAAAAATTTTCATTATCTCAATTTTCTGTTCCTCCACTATCGCCACCATTGGTTATAAGATCGTTTAAAAAATATTTTGGAAAACATCCAAATGAAATTTTCGACACTTTTGATGCAACTTCAGTGAATGCTGCGAGCATTGGTCAAGTTCACCAAGCTCAAAAGAATGGGATTAAACTTGCTGTGAAAATCCAGTATCCGGGAGTTGCTGAAAGTATATCTTCAGATCTATCGATGGTAAAGCCAATTGCGATAAAAATGTTTAATTTAAAAGGCGAAAATTCTGGTAAATACTTCAAGGAAATAGAAGACAAATTAATTGAAGAAACCAATTATACATTAGAAGTAGAGCAAAGCAAAATTGTTGTTGAAGCTTGTAAACATATCCCTAATTTAGAATTTCCAAAATATTATGAAGAGTTGTCTTCCGAACGAATCATAACCATGGATTGGATGGAAGGTGAACATCTTTCGGAATTTACAGCGCATAACAAAAACCCAGAATTATCCAATCAATTAGGGCAAGCACTTTGGGATTTTTATATGTACCAAATACATCATCTTAGAAAAGTACATGCAGATCCGCATCCTGGAAATTTTTTAATATCAAAAAAAGGAACTCTAATTGCAATTGATTTTGGTTGTATGAAAGAAGTTCCAGAAGAGTTTTATATTCCTTATTTTGAATTAGCCAATAAAGAAAGTATTAATAACAAAGCTATTTTTAAAGAAAAAATGTACGAACTTGAAATTCTTCGTAAAGAAGATTCTCCTGAAGAAATTGAATTTTTTACTAAAATGTTTCACGAAATGTTAAGCCTGTTTACACAACCTTTTCATTCAGAAACATTCGATTTTTCAGATCCCATATTTTTTGAAAAAATTGCAACATTAGGTGAAAAATTTAGCAAAGACAAGGAGCTACGTAAAATGAATGGTAATAGAGGGTCCAAGCATTTTATTTACATAAACAGAACCTTTTTTGGATTGTTTAACTTAATGTTCGATTTAAAAGCCAAAGAAGTTAAAATAAATAATTTTAAATCATACCAATAAACAAAACCATGAAAACAAAAATATTGGACTACGAAAAAACAAACGGTCAACAATTAAATGGATTTACTGTTGAAGATATAGGAGACGATCATTTATTTACGGGTCTTGAAACCCCTATGAAAGCAAATGCATTTTCTATTACGGATGAAGAAAAGAAAAAAAAGATAGCTTTTCATTTTGAAGAAATCATGGACGTAATGGGTTTAGACCTTAATGATGATTCCTTAAAAGGAACCCCAGAAAGAGTTGCTAAAATGTATATTGATGAAATATTTAGTGGTTTAAATCCTAAAAATAAACCAAAAATTGCACTCTTCGATAATAAATACCAATATAATCAAATGTTGGTCGAGAAGAACATCACATTCTATTCTAATTGCGAACATCATTTTGTTCCCATTATGGGAAAAGCTCATTTAGCTTATATTTCGTCAGGAAAAGTAATTGGATTATCAAAACTTAATAGAATTGTACAGTATTATGCAAAACGCCCTCAAGTTCAGGAACGTTTAACCAATCAAATAGCAAGTGAATTAACCGAAGTTTTAGGCACAAAAGATATTGCAGTTATCATCGATGCCAAACATTTGTGCGTATCTTCACGTGGTATTAAAGACGAAACTTCAGCAACCGTAACTTCGTATTATGGAGGCGTATTTAATACGCCACAAAAAATTACTGAGTTACAAAATTATATAAATAATTAAAACTTTAGTATATTGTAAAAACACATTATGAAACGAATACTAATACTATGCCTTATGCTCTCTATTTTCAATAAATCTGTATCGCAATCTACTCCATCGGAATCTATTTATGATATTCAAATAAACCAACTAAATGGGGATCCGCTTGACCTATCAACTTATAAAGATAAATACATTTTATTTGTCAATGTGGCTTCAAAATGTGGGTTTACAGGACAATATGAAGATTTGCAAAAGCTTTACGAAACTTATAATGATAAACTAATGATTATTGGTGTTCCTTGTAACCAATTTGGAGGACAAGAACCCGGAACTTCAGAAGATATACAAACTTTTTGTCAATCAAATTACGGGGTTTCATTTGTGATGACTGAAAAAATAGATGTCAAAAGAGAAAATCAACATCCTTTATACCAATGGCTAACTGATGAGTCTAAAAATGGAAAAACCAGTACAACGGTAAAGTGGAATTTCCAAAAATATTTAGTGGGTAAAAATGGAGAGTTTATTGATTATTATTATTCGGTTACCAAACCTATGAGCAGTAAAATAACAAAATATCTAAAATAAATTTCATGTAAATTTGTAGTGTTTAGAACTCTTATGCGTTTGTATTAGTTTTATAACTACTTAAAATTTAGAAAATGAAATTATATAAATTCACCCTTGTATTTTTAGTTATCAACTTTGGGGCTTTAGCAATAGGAAGCTGGTTAATGGATAATGGTCCAATGACAGATTGGTACAGAAACCTTAATCAAGCGCCTTGGTCACCTCCAGGTTGGGTTTTTGGAGTAGCTTGGACCACTATCATGATTTGTTTTTCCATATACATGGCTTATTTATTTAAGTTTTTTAAAGGCACTAGATTAATAGTTCTTTTTGGAATTCAATTTGTACTCAATATAATTTGGAATTACATCTTTTTTAATCAACACCTAATGGGTCTGGGATTGATTGTTATTGTCAGTTTAACAATTATCGTAGGTACTTTTCTAATGAGCTATTATAATAAAATGAAACTTAAAAGTTTACTGGTACTACCCTATTTTTTATGGTTACTAATTGCAACTTCCTTAAACACTTATATATACCTTTATAATTAATGGAATTAGACTTTATAAATAATGTTAATGAATTCGATGAAAGTGTTGTTAGATTATATAACTTCAATAAAGAGGAAGCAATTTTGTTTAGAGATTTAATCAAAACTGTTATTATAGAAAACACTACAAGGCTAGATCTTTCTAAAGTACCTTTTATTGAAAACAGAAATTGTAATCTAATTCTAGGGCATTTTAAAACAGATGAAGGAATTCTAAGTAGTGATCATAAAACTTTTTATTGTGCTTTAACAAAAGAAGCATATATAACTATAATAAGTCTTTTAGAACCATTTTGCACTAAAGAAACAAAGGGCTATCAATATTTATATGATAT
Source organism: uncultured Flavobacteriaceae bacterium (assembly GCA_913052585.1). Taxonomy (GTDB): domain Bacteria; phylum Bacteroidota; class Bacteroidia; order Flavobacteriales; family Flavobacteriaceae; genus Marifrigoribacter. The sequence goes on from CAJXEB010000002.1 coordinate 43,622, forward strand.
TGACAACCCAATAGATTTTTTATTTTCACCAGCTGGTACTTGGTAATTAATTACCCTTGTACTAACAATGCTTTAATTTTTATAGCCTTTTCAAAATGATCTAATTGATTTTTTTTATCCACTAAGTGGTAGTTTATATCAATAATTTTTGATGATCATTGTTTAATTTCTCCTATCATTAGACCTTCTATTTCTATTGGAAGGTTTTGAAGAACTTCTACTACTATTACTATTTTTTGAAGAGTTTCGGTTTCCAGAATTTCGGTTTCCTCCACCTCCACCTTGCTTTATAGGCTTGGTTGATGCATTTGGATCTGGTTCAAAACCTTCAACAATCTCTACAGGAATTTTAATTCCTACTAGTTTTTGAATGTCTCTTAAAAATTCTGTTTCATCGGCACTTACTAGAGATAAAGCTTCTCCACTTGCTCCTGCCCTACCAGTTCTACCAATTCTATGAACGTAATCTTCAGAAATATTAGGCAATTCAAAATTAATAACGTGAGGTAATAAAGGAATATCCAATCCTCGGGCAGCAATATCGGTAGCTACTAAAACACGAACCGTACTCTTTTTAAAACCAGCTAATGCTTTAGTTCGAGCACCTTGCGATTTGTTACCATGAATTGCTGCTGCAGAAATTCCAGATTTTACCATTTTTTCACAAAGACGGTTAGCACCGTGTTTTGTTCTAGTAAAAACTAACACTTGTTTCCAATCACCTTCAGAAATTAATTTTATAATCAATCCCGTTTTTTTATCTTTTGCTACCCGATACACCTTTTGCTCAATAGCATCTACGGTTGTATTTTCAGGTGTCGCTTCAACCATTACAGGATGATTTAAAAAGTCACTTGCTAATTTTTTAATTTCTTTAGAAAAAGTAGCTGAAAACAATAAATTCTGCCTTTTTCTAGGCACTAAAGCAATAATTTTTCTTATATCTCTAAGAAAACCCATATCAAGCATACGGTCAGCTTCATCCAATACTAAAATTTCAATATTTGAAAGTGATAATAATCCTTGATTTTGTAAATCTAACAAACGACCTGGTGTTGCCACCAAAACATCTATTCCATTACGCAGCGTTGCTACCTGTGGTCTTTGATTTACACCTCCAAAAATAACGGTAGAGCGAATATCTAAAAACTCACTATACGATTTTACATTGCTATGTACTTGTGCTGCTAATTCTCTTGTTGGAGTTAACACTAATGCACGTATAGGTCTTTTTCTTAATGTTTGACCTTGAGATAATATTTGAAGCATTGGCAGGGTAAAACCAGCCGTTTTTCCAGTTCCAGTTTGAGCAGATGCTAAAATATCTTTTCGTTCTAAAATTAATGGTATTGCTTTTTGTTGAATTGGTGACGGCGAAGTATAGCCTTGTTTGCTAACGGCGTCCAATAAGGCTTTAGATAAGCCTAATGATTTAAATGACATAAATGAATTTATAAATGACTAAAGATCTAGCCATTTTTTGTTTTTGGCAAAGATACATTTTATTAATCTATAAATGCTTTTATCAATAAATGATAAAATCGCTATAAAATATTATTGTCAGGATTAGAGGATTCGAACCTTTGACCGTTACTCCCCTGACCAGCAATTACCTAAATAAAACTACATCCCTAATGTTATAAAAATAGTGAAATTATCAATTGAGAATTAAGATTTTTATGGTGTTCAAGTGTTTTGTGAACAAAATATTTCCGTTCCTTGAATGAAATAGCTAGTTCCTTAAAAGAGTCTTTGTTTAAAAAGGATCCTGATCTAGGTTTGTATTAAATATCAAAATAAACTAGATGAAACATTTTTACTTTTTTACAGCTCTCCTTTTTTTTAGTGTCTTTGCTGTGCAGGCACAAACAACAGCTATTCCAGATGCTAATTTTGAAAACTATCTAGAAACACACGATGCTAGTGGTGTCGTGGTTCCTTTTGGAGATCCTACCGCAATGGGTAATGGGATTGCTAATGATCAACTAGTGACCACCGCAAATATTAATGCGGTAACAGATTTATATGTTTCTTCTGTAGGAAACATTGCAGATTTAACTGGTATTCAGGATTTTGCTGCTTTAGATATTCTTATATGTGAGGGAAATGAAATAACTAATTTAGACCTTAGTCAAAACAGTTTGCTTACAGTTCTGTTTGCTAATGCCAACCAATTAATACAATTAAATGTACAGAATGGTAATAATATAAATGTTACCAGCTTTATGACAAGTAATAATCCTGATTTATATTGTATTCAGGTTGATGATGTAAACTTTTCAACCACAAATTGGACTGCCATTGATTCACAATCAAGTTTTAGTCTTTCTTGTGGAACATTAAGTGGTGTCGTATCTTATGACTGTACTTCAGCAGCACCTCAACAAAATGTTCAATTAAAAGCAACTGCTTCTAACTCTGGAAATATTTATTACACAACGACTAACATTCTTGGAGAATATGCCTTTAACATTAATGAAAATGGTCCTATAATAATTGAAAATGTTGCTCCAAATTTGATGTCTACTCCTGCTAATCATACAAACACGTCTAATGGACAAGATATTCCTGGACAAGATTTCTGTGTGGACAGTATTAATATTGGTGACGATGTACACATAACCCTAGTGCCTCTTACCCCAGCTCCTAGACCTGGATTTCCTAGTTTATATAAAATGTGCTATGGAAACTATGGAAGTACAACCGTAAGTGGAGATATTACATTTACCTATGAAGATGCTAAAATAGGAAGTGTTTCTTCTTCTGATTCTTTTACTCAAAATAACAATGTCTTAACTTGGAATTACACCAACCTAGCACCTTTTGAAATACGATGTATTGATGTAATACTTAATGTAAACCCTGCAACAGGACCAAATGCAGTAATTGCAGGCGATTTTATTTTTAATTCTGTTGTAATAAACCCTACTGCTGGAGACATCTTCGTGCAAGATAATTATTTTCAAACAGAAGAAACAGTAGTTAATGGTTATGACCCTAATGATGTTACTATTTTTGAAGGTCCCTATATACAACCTTCTCAATCTTCAGATTATTTAAACTTTAGAATTCGTTTTCAAAATACAGGAACAGCTTCTGCTATAAATATTGATGTAAAAACAGATTTAGATGCCAATCTGGATTTGTCAACATTTACACTTTTAGGATCGTCTCATACTATGAATACTAGTATAGTAAATCAGGATGAAGTTACTTTTTCTTTTCCTAATATTAACCTGGATTATGAAGCTAATGACGAACCAGCTAGTCACGGTTGGGTAACTTTCAAGATAAAACCAGTTGCAGGTTTTGCTATTGGAGACATTATTAGTTCTCAAGCATCCATCTATTTCGATACCAACGCTGCTATAATAACAAACAATGCTACCGTTCAAATTGCTCCACCAAGCTTAACGTACGTACCAGATAATAATTTTGAAAACTACATAGAAACACACGATGCTAGTGGTGCACTTGTTGGTCTAGGTGGTGCAGGTAACATGGGGAATGGTGCTGCAAATGATGATTATGTAACTACTGCAAATATTAATACGGTAATGAGTATTGATTTAGAAGATCTAGAGATAGCATCTTTAACTGGAATTGAAGATTTTGTTGGACTAGAATTTTTGTACTGTCATACTAATTCAATTTCTAATTTAGATGTTTCTTCAAATGTAAACTTAACAACTTTACTTTGTGCTAGTAATGCATTAACAACTTTAGATGTTACTCAAAACCCAAATTTAACCTATTTGGCATGCAGTCAAAATCAGATTTCAAGTTTATCTATAAATAATTCAAGCCTTTTAATAGAATTAATAATTACGGATAATTTATTCGCAAATTTTGATGCATCAGGTTTCCCTAATCTAATTGATTTTAGATGTGATATCAACCAATTAACAAGTCTGAATGTTGCCAACGGGAATAATATAAATTTTATCTCTTTTGAAGCAGCAAACAACCCTAATTTAATTTGTATAGAAGTAGATGACGCAGCGTGGAGCACAACAAACTGGACAAATATTGACCCAGCTAGTAGCTTTAGTGAAGACTGTAGTTTAAGTGCAAATGATTTTGAGGAAGTTATTTTTTCTATATACCCTAATCCTGCGCAATCAACTATACAAATCTCAGGATTATTGTCTGTAGAGAAGTACACATTGTATAACGCAATAGGAGTTCAGGTTGCTAGAGGAGAAGTCCAAGACAACGCTGTGATAAACGTACAATCATTAACAACAGGATTGTATTTCTTGAAATTTGAAAATGGCAATACCATTAAGTTTATTAAGGAATAATTATAAATATTTTTTCGAGTAATATTATTGCTTTAAAAAGTACTGTTTGTATATTTGAGACTAACCAATCTATTATTTTTGAAGCCAATAAAACTCCATATCACCTTAATTTTTTTAATGGTATGGGGTTTTGTTTTTTGTCAGCAATACACTAATTACTCATTAAAGGATGGTTTACCTAGTAATCATGTGTATAGAATTACACAGGACTATGATGGATTTATTTGGATTATTACTGATAGAGGAATTTCAAAATTTGATGGAAAGACGTTTAAAAATTTTACCATAAAAGACGGCTTGCCTAGTAATGATATTTGGAGTATTAAAATCACACCCGATAATAAAAAATGGTTTTTCTCAAGAGCTAATAAATTGGGCTATATTTTAGAAGATAAAGTGTACTCCTTTCCTTCTAATCGAGATGAAATACTCTATCCTCGATATATATTACAATCTGGAAATGAAATAGCCTTTAATGATGGGCATTTTTTTTATACTTTAAAAGATTCTATTTGGAAAGGAAAAGAAGTTGAAATAGATACCATGAATCTTATAAAACAACTAGTCCTACATCCTTATATAAAATATCAGCTATTAACTACTGAAGGTGAACTTTCATTAGCTACCACTAAAGGAAAGGAAATGTTGTCTGTAAATTTTAATACTACTAAGCGTGTAACCTACCACAATCAAATAAATGATAGCCTATATATGTATGCGTCTCTAAATGATTATAGCTTCATTAATTTAAACACAAGAACGCTACATACCATTTCGAGAGCATCTCAAAATATCAAAAATGATTTTAGATATTTGCGTGCACATCAAGTAAATGATGAGGTGCAACTTACAGGGTTAAATTTTGTAAGCTATCTAGACGATCAATTTGAAATGGAAAAATTTCAGTCTATTCCTAAAGTATTTGACTCACATTTCTCATTCATAGATAAAATAGGTAATGTTTGGTCTGCTACCTTTAATCATGGGATATATATGTTACCTAAGGCGAAAAGCGATGTTTCCTATCTTGCACAAAACAAAAAAATCCAACAATTAAAGCTAATCGACACTACGCTATATGCAGCAGTTTTTAAGGAAGGGTATTTTAAAATTTCAGATCAATTAAATTCTGTTATAAAGAATAGCCAATTTCAATACGGAATCTCAAATATTCCAGAACTTCAAAGCATATTTTTTTCTTCAAGAAATGCACTTGTTGTTCTGAAAAACAACAGATTAAAACCTTTGGACGTCACGGAATATTTTAATACTGTTAACTCATTTGCAAGAGAACTATTATATTGGAAAGGAAATTTATATGGGTATAATAGTTTTGGTATTTCTAAAATAAATCTGCAAAATTTTACCATTGAAAAAGCATATAAATCTTATGCTACTACGTCTATTTCAAAAACAAAAGAAGAATTATTTATTGGTAATCAACAAGGGCTATTTAAGTTAAAAAAGGACAGTATTATAAAAATAATATCTAATCCGTTGTTTGATTTTCCTGTTATTAGTCAAGTGCCCTATTATGATAATCAGGTTATTATTGGTACAGATGGTAATGGAGGGTATGTTACTAATAGCCATAATGCCTATACCATTGAGGGCGCAAAAGATTTGAGTGTGCAAGATATTTTTGTGCAGACAGCTACAAATTTTTGGCTTGCTACAAATAGAGGAGTTCATAAAGTAACAAGAAAAGATACGAGCTATGCTATTACACGTTCTTATTATGAAGCAGACGGGCTCTTATCTAACAATACCAATAGTGTCGTGATAAAAAACGACTCTTTGTATGTGGCTACAGATATAGGGATTTCTGTAATGAGTTTGCAACAAGAACACATTAATCAATTGCAAGAGTTGTATGTAAAGTCTGTTTTAGTAAATGGAGGTTCGCAGAATGATTGCTCTTTTTCCATTCCGTACGCAAAAGATAATTATCTGTCATTCAATATAGCTGTCATAGACTATTCAAACCAAGCTAACTTAAAGTACTCTTATCGATTATCTCCCATTAATAAAGGATGGGTATCGACAACATCTCAAGAAATAAATTTTACCAATTTAAAACCGCAGCAATATCAGTTAGAATTTAAGGCTACTAATCATCATAATGTGAGTGTTTATAAAACAGTAGACTTTAATATTAGCCCCTTATGGTATCAAACTTTGTGGTTTAAAATACTTGCGTTGTTTGGGTTTTTACTATTGATGTACCTATTTTTTAGATGGTTTAGAGTTCGCATTCAAAAAAAGATTATAACACAAGAAAGAGCAAAACAAAAAGCTATTTTTCATGAGTTACACGCATTGCGATCACAAATGAATCCACACTTTGTATTTAACTCTTTGAATGCTATTCAATATTATATGAATAAGAATGAAATTGAATTATCTGAAAAGTATCTGGTTAAATTTTCTAGACTTATTAGAATGTTTTTCGATTTTTCACGAGAGCAGTTTATTAGTATTGAACAAGACATAAAGTTACTTAAAGCCTATCTCGAAATAGAGAAAATGCGTTTTGGAGAAGATTTTAAATTTAAATTTATTGTAGATACTAAAATGAACCTCGATACTAAAATTCCTTCGATGTTATTGCAACCCATTGTTGAAAATGCAGTAAATCATGGGCTTTTTCATCAAAAAGGAAAAGGAAAAGTTTCAATAGAAATACAGAAACTAAATGAAGAAGAAGGTTTTACAGTATGCATTAAAGACAATGGAGTAGGTTTTAAAAGAGCCAAAGAAATTAAAGCAAAATCTGTAAAAAAACACAACTCAAAAGCTACCGAAATTATTTTAGATCGGATTAAATTAATAAACAATTCCAGTCACTGGAATATAGTCCAAAAAATAACAGACTTAACTAGCAATGGTTCAACTGGTACAGAAGTATTACTGACATTTAAACAAAATAAATATGATTAAAGCGATTTTAGTAGACGACGAGAAAATGGCTTTAGAAGGGTTAATGCTTAAAATTAAAAAGCAATTTTCTGGAATTGAAATTATGAAGACATTTCAGAGTCCAGAAAAAGCAGTGGCTTTTATAAATAAAAATCAACCAGATATTCTTTTTCTAGATATAGAAATGCCAGTTCTAAGCGGTTTTGATGTGTTGGCTCAAATAGAAAATCCAAACTTTGAAATCATATTTGTCACGGCTTATAATGATTATGCTATTGAGGCTTTTCAACATGCTGCTATTGGCTATGTATTAAAACCAATTGACTCTTCAGAGTTAGAAACAGCAATCAATAACGCATTAAAAAACGTGAATAACAAAAGTGCCTTGGAGAAAAACAACACCTTTTTACATCATTTAATAAGCACCTCAAATCAAGCAAATAAGTTAATGATTCCTACTGTTGATGGGTTTTTATTTGTGAATTATGAAGAGATTATTCATATGGAAGGCTATGACGGTTACACAAAAATTCATCTTGAAAATACTTCTGAAATTTTAAGTTCATACAACATCGGGAAGTTTGAAAAAATGGTTACTGATAATTTTTACAAATGCCACAAATCGCACATTATCAACTTACACAAAGTCTCCGAATTTAAAAACGAAGGATATATCATTCTAGAAAATCAAAAAACAATCCCCGTGTCTAAAACAAAACGAAAAGAATTTTTACAGTTATTTACCAAACATAATTTATAAAAAACTCGTCATCAACAAAGGTTCAAATCAGACTTAATTTATTTTCTTTTACTGTCGCTAATCAAGAGTTTTTTGTAGTAAACTTTGATCTAAATCTTAAAAAGCAACCGAATTCAAACATCATTCTACTGTATGTAAAGTCTATTTTTTTATTTTCATATTAAGAAGTTTGAGAATTATTTTTATAAAAAAAACCGTAATTCTCACTACCTTTGTAAAAACCCTTTTTATGCTTGTAATTGGAATTGCCGGAGGTACCGGAAGTGGTAAAACCACTGTTGTAAATCAAATTATACAAGAACTTCCAGAAGACGAAGTTTGTGTTATTTCACAAGATTCATATTACAAAGACACTAGTCATTTACTATTTGACGATCGAACTAAAATAAATTTTGATCACCCAAAAGCAATTGATTTCGATTTATTAGTCACTCACTTAATAGAATTAAAAAAGGGTAACGCTATTGAGCAGCCCATATACTCTTTTGTTGAACATAATCGCACAAAGGAAACCATAACTATGTATCCTAAAAAGGTGATTATTGTGGAAGGTATTTTAATACTTACTCACACCGATATCCGAGAACTTTTTGATATAAAATTATATGTTCACGCAGATAGTGACGAGCGGTTGATAAGGCGATTACGAAGGGATATGTCTGAGCGTGGTAGAGATTTAGACGAAGTGTTAAGTCGTTATAAAAACACACTAAAACCAATGCATCAGCAGTTTATAGAACCTACTAAGGAATTTGCAGATATTATTATTCCAAATAATAGATACAATACAGTTGCTGTAGATTTAATAAGAAAAATTATCAATCAAAGATTAATCGAAAATTGAAAAAAATTACCGATATAAAAAACAAAAAATGGTTTCGATTTGTAAGTAATAAATACTTACTAATTATGATTCTTTTTTTAGTTTGGATGTTTTTTTTTGACACCAATTCCTTTTTTATACATCAAGAATTAAATGATGATATTAAGAAACTTGAAAACAACAAAAAAGTATATCAAGAGGAAATTAAAAATGATAAAGTTTTTATTGATAAAATGAAAGATAGCAATGAAATTGAAAAATTTGCAAGAGAAAAATATTATCTTAAAAAGGAAAATGAAGACATTTATATTATAGAACATGAAGACAGTATAAAAAACAAAAATAATGAGTGATTATTTGTTTAAAGAATTTGATGAAGTTTCTTCTAAAGAATGGAAGCAAAAAATTCAAGTAGATTTAAAAGGAGCTGATTATAACGAAACGCTCATCTGGAAAAATTTAGAAGGAATTGATGTCAAACCATTTTATCATCAAGATGAGTTTAAGGCTGATTTCAAAGAAATACCTGGATTTCCAAAAGATTGGAATATTGCTCAATCAATTTTTATTGATGATGAAAAAATTGCCAATCACCTCATTGTAGATGCTATTAAAAGAGGTGCAGAAGCAGTTGTATTAATAGCTAATAATGAATTTAATATCGAGCAAGTTTTTAATGAATTTTCGTTTGAAAACACCATTATATATTTTGATTTAAAATTTTTATCTGAATCATTTATCTCTAATTTAAAACAGTTTTTTTCTAATAAAACAGCAAGCGTCTTTTACAATATAGATATTATTGGAAACCTGGCTAAGTCTGGAAACTGGTATTCTAACTTAAAAGGAGATCATTCAACTTTAGCAAAAATCATAGAACAAAACCCTCAAGAAAACATAGTAAGTGTCGACGGGACATTGTTTCAAAACAGTGGTGCTACTATGGTTCAACAACTAGCATATTGTTTATCTCAGGCTAATGAATATCTAAATCATTTTAAAAACACGCCACTTTCAAAAAACAATACGTTTTCAATAACATTTAAACTTAGTTTGGGGTCTAATTATTTTTTTGAAATTGCTAAAATTAGAGCGCTTAGAAAATTATATGCATTACTTGCAAACGAATATAGTTTTTCAACAGAATGTCATATAATAACTTTTCCTTCTAATCGGAATAAAACAATTTACGATTACAATATAAACATGCTTCGGACAACTACCGAAAACATGAGTGCAATCATTGGAGGATCAAATACCGTATGCAATAACTCATACGATTCCATCTTTCATAAAAGCAATGAATTTGGTGAAAGAATAGCTAGAAACCAACTATTAATACTTAAACAAGAAAGCTATTTTGAAGCTTCAAATAACCCCGCTAAAGGATCCTATTATATAGAAACTATAACAGATCAACTTTCTGAAAAAGCCTTAACCTTATTTAAAAACATCGAAGCAAATGGTGGTTTTCTTTCTCAATTAAAAGAAGGCACTATTCAACGAAAGCTTAAAGAAAGTGCACAAAAAGAACAAGAGTTATTTGATAGTGGAGCATTAGAATTATTAGGCACCAATGTCCATCAAAACCCAAATGATAAAATGAAAGATGATTTAGAGCTCTTTCCTTTTATGAAAAAAAACACTAGAAAAACACTTATTGAACCAATTTTAGAAAGACGTCTTTCTGAAAAAAATGAACAAGAAAGATTAAAGACTGAATAATTTTTTATGAAAAAATATAGTATCCTTATAGCAATTGCAATAACAATTTTAAGTTGTAAAAAACAAGAAGCTATTGAATATCAATTTACAGATAGCCCAGAAACAATTAAATGTAAAGGTTTAGATTATGATTTAACTCACGAAGCCTATTATAGTTTTAGACAAGACATCGCAATCTATGTAAAGGAACTTCATATTGGGTATGACTATTTAAATTACAAAGAGAGTCTTGGCTATTATATTTATAGAGGGGCACAAGGAAACTTCGATTATAAAGAAATAGCAAGTCCACACACAATCAAATTATTAAAATTACTAAAAGAAAACACTGATATTTGGGATACCACATCTCCAAAAAGTAAAATTAACTATCATTCAGAATTTATAACCTGTTTAGTTCAGAATATTAAAAATGAAGAAATAAAACAAACTATTATTTCTTTAATTGAAAGTAATTCAATGAACCCTTTCATTTTTGCAGAAAACTACAGAGAATATGTTTTTGACAGTTATTCAGATAATCATTTTGGAGTGCTGATTGCTTTCGATACCTATTATCAATATTTATACGATATGGATTTTAATAAATAATCATGGGTAGAAAAAATTTACAACATCTTAATTTTTCAGATTCAGAAATAGTTCAAAAAAATAAATCTAAAAAATTTAATCATCAAAATTTTGTTGCTGGAATCGCTCCTTATTTAAGGGGTCCCTACTCAACGATGTATGTTCGCCGACCTTGGACGATAAGACAATACGCTGGTTTTTCTACAGCAGAAGACAGTAATGCTTTTTATAGAAGAAACCTAGAAGCTGGACAAAAAGGCCTTTCTGTAGCTTTCGATTTAGCGACTCATAGAGGATATGATAGCGATCATGAACGCGTGGAAGGAGATGTTGGAAAAGCTGGAGTTGCTATAGATAGTATTGAAGATATGAAAATATTATTCGATAAAATTCCATTGGATAAAATGAGTGTTTCTATGACTATGAATGGTGCAGTTTTACCAATTATGGCTTTTTTCATCGTTGCTGCTGAAGAGCAAGGTATTTCACCTGAAGCTCTTTCAGGAACCATCCAAAACGATATTTTAAAGGAATTTATGGTTAGAAACACCTATATCTACCCACCTACTCCTTCGATGAGAATCATCAGTGATATTTTTGAATATTCTTCTAAAAACATGCCGAAATTTAATTCTATTTCTATTTCGGGATATCATATGCAAGAAGCGGGTGCAACTTGCGAAATTGAGTTGGCATATACCTTAGCAGATGGTTTAGAATATATTAGAACAGGAATCAATGCAGGAATGGATATTGATAGTTTTGCTCCTAGACTTTCATTTTTCTGGGCAATAGGAATGGATCATTTTACAGAAATCGCTAAACTTAGAGCAGCCCGGTTACTTTGGGCAAAATTGGTCAAGAAATTCAACCCAAAAAATCAAAAATCTTTAGCTTTAAGAACACATTGCCAAACTAGTGGCTGGAGTTTAACAGAACAAGATCCTTTTAATAATGTATCAAGAACTTGTATTGAAGCTGCTGCTGCTGCATTTGGCGGCACTCAATCTTTACATACCAATGCGCTTGATGAAGCCATTGCTTTACCAACCGATTTTTCAGCAAGAATAGCTAGAAACACACAAATATACCTTCAAAAGGAAACTCAAATCACAAAAACGGTAGATCCTTGGGCGGGAAGTGAATTTATAGAAAAAAAGACGGAAGGAATAGCTAATAAAGCTTGGGAATTAATTCAGGAAGTAGAAAAATTAGGAGGAATGACAAAGGCTATTGAAGCTGGAATTCCAAAATTAAGAATTGAAGAAGCTGCTGCAAGGAAGCAAGCACGAATAGATTCCAGTCAAGATATTATTGTTGGAGTTAATAAATATCGTTTAGAAAAAGAAGATCCTCTTCAAATTTTAGATGTAGACAATCAGAAAGTTCGGTTATCTCAAATTGAACGATTAAATAGTATTAAAGAGACACGAGATTCAGTTAAGGTTAAAAATGCATTGTTAAAATTAACGCAATCTGCCCAATCAGGTGAACAAAATTTATTAGATTTAGCAATTGTTGCAGCTCGAGAAAGAGCTACCTTAGGAGAAATTAGTGATGCTTTAGAAAAAATTTACGGAAGACATAAAGCACAAATTAAATCATTTAGCGGTGTGTATAGTAAAGAAATAAAAAATGATCCATCATTTGAAAAAGCAAGAGAACTTGCTAATAAATTTGCAGAATTAGAAGGACGGCGTCCTCGAATTATGATTGCAAAAATGGGGCAAGATGGTCATGATAGAGGTGCTAAAGTAGTCGCAACAGGTTATGCGGATGTAGGTTTTGATGTGGATATTGGTCCATTATTTCAAACCCCGGAAGAAGCAACACAACAAGGCATCGAAAATGATGTTCATATTATTGGTGTTTCTTCACTTGCAGCAGGACATAAAACATTAGTCCCAAAAGTAATTGATGAACTAAAAAAATACGGCAGAGAAGATATTATGGTTATTGTAGGTGGTGTGATTCCTCCACAAGATTATCAATTTTTATTTGATGCTGGTGCAGTTGCTGTTTATGGTCCTGGGACAAAAATTAGTGAAGCTGCCATCGATTTATTACAAATTTTAATTGACTCGGTAGCATAAATGACAAAATATATCATTAAAACTGAAAGGCTTGGCTTACGTAATTGGCGTTCTAGTGATTTAGAACCATTTACTAAAATGAGCCAGGATGAAGAAGTAATGAGCTATTTTCCAAAATTATTGTCAAAAGAAGAATGCAATGATTTTATAAAACGAATGCAATTGCATTTTAAGAAATTTGAATTTTGTTATTTCGCAGTAGATATCATAGAAACTGGAGAATTTATAGGTTTTACAGGAATGTTAAATCAAAATTATAAAAGTAATTTCACCCCATGCATAGACATTGGTTGGCGATTAAAGAGAAGTTCTTGGGGTAATGGTTATGCCACTGAAGCTGCAAAAAGTTGTTTAAAATATGCAGCTAATGAGTTAAATATAAACAAAATATACTCCCTTGCTCCTATTCTCAATACCAATTCAATTGCAATTATGAAAAAAATTGGAATGACATACGATTCCAAATTTTATCATCCAGCATTAAAAGATGATGATCGTTTAAAAGAATGTATGGTATATAAAAAAATAAATTATTAAGCTAAAAACAGAAAACCTAAATATGAATTATACTAAAAAAATGTTGCGTGACGACGCTTTAAAAGGAAAGACAATAGTAGTAACGGGAGGTGGAAGTGGCCTTGGAAAAGCAATGACTACCTACTTCTTAGAATTAGGAGCAAATGTAGTAATTACTTCTAGAAATATAGAAAAACTTCAAGCTGTAAAAACAGAATTAGAAGCACAAACCGGAGGAAATGTTCTTCCTGTGCAATGCGATGTTAGACATTACGATCAAGTTGAAGCAATGCTTAAGGCTTCTGTAGATGCTTTTGGAACTGTTGATGTTTTACTTAATAATGCTGCTGGTAATTTTATTTCTCCAACAGAAAGGCTTTCTGCTAATGCTTTTGATACCGTTATAGATATTGTTTTAAAAGGAACTAAAAATTGCACCTTAGCTTTTGGAAAGTATTGGATAGAAAAAAAGGAAACAGAAAAAGTAGTTTTAAATATAGTAACTACATATGCTTGGACAGGTTCTGCTTATGTAGTGCCTAGTGCAACTGCAAAAGCAGGTGTACTTGCAATGACTCGTTCATTAGCAGTAGAATGGGCAAAATACGGGATGCGCTTTAATGCAATTGCCCCAGGTCCTTTTCCTACTAAAGGAGCTTGGGATCGATTATTACCAGGTGATTTAAAAGAAAAATTCGATTTTTCAAAGAAAGTTCCGTTAAAAAGGGTGGGGGAACACCAAGAATTAGCAAATTTAGCTGCCTATTTGGTATCTGATTTCTCTGCATACGTTAATGGTGAAGTGATAACTATTGATGGAGGAGAATGGCTGAAAGGAGCGGGACAGATGAATATGTTAGAAGAAGTTCCGGCAGAAATGTGGGATATGTTAGAAAAAATGATACGTTCAAAAAAGAACAAATAGCACTTGTTTTTTATATAGAGTTGTTCTAATCCAACACTTTATGATATTGTTCATTACCTGTTAACAAAATTCCCTTTAAAACCGCGTAATTAATTGTATTTTTAAACCTAAAATTTGCTCTAAATTTATGGGAAAAATAATAGCTATTGCTAACCAAAAGGGAGGTGTTGGAAAAACGACCACTACTATCAACCTTGCAGCTTCTTTAGGGGTTCTTGAAAAAAAAGTGTTATTGATTGATGCAGATCCTCAAGCAAACGCTTCTTCTGGACTTGGAATTGATGTTGAAAGTGTCGAAAATGGGACCTATCGTTTATTAGAACATTCCATTACTGCAAAAGAAGCAATTGTAGCTACCAATTCACCCAATGTAGATATCATACCTGCACATATTGATTTAGTTGCCATAGAAATTGAATTAGTAGATAAAGAAGAAAGAGAATATATGCTTAAAAAAGCTATTGAATCTTTAAAAGAATCGTATGATTATATACTTATAGATTGTGCTCCTTCATTAGGTTTATTAACACTAAATGCATTAACAGCTTCCGATTCTGTAATTATTCCAATACAATGTGAATATTTTGCGCTTGAAGGTTTAGGTAAGTTATTAAATACCATTAAAAGCATTCAAAAAATCCACAATCCTGACTTGGACATTGAAGGTTTATTATTAACCATGTACGACTCTAGACTTCGCCTCTCCAATCAAGTAGTTGAAGAGGTAAAAAAACACTTCGACAAAATGGTTTTTAAAACAATCATTCAGCGTAACGTTCGTTTAGGAGAAGCGCCAAGTTATGGAGAAAGCATTATTAGTTATGATGCTGGCAGTAAAGGTGCTAATAATTATTTAAGTTTGGCACAAGAATTAATTGAGAAAAACGAAATTAATTAAATGGCGAAAGCAACTAAAAAACAAGCTCTTGGAAGAGGATTATCTGCACTATTAAGAGACCCTAGTAACGATATAAAATCGGTTGATGATAAAAATGCCGATCAAGTTGTAGGGAGTATTTTAGAGTTAGAGTTGAATGCTATTGAAATGAATCCATTTCAACCTAGATCTAGTTTTAATGAAGAATCTCTTCGAGAATTAGCATCATCCATTAAAGAATTAGGCGTTATTCAACCCATTACCGTTAGAAAATTAGGTTTTAATAAATTCCAACTTGTTAGTGGTGAAAGAAGATACCGTGCCTCAAAACTAATTGGAAAAGAAAGCATCCCCGCTTTTATTAGAATCGCAAATGATCAAGAATCATTGGAAATGGCTTTGGTTGAAAATATCCAACGTCAAGATTTAGATCCTATCGAAATTGCACTTTCTTATCAACGTTTAATTGAAGAGATTGAAGTTACCCAAGAAGAGTTAAGTGATCGTGTAGGTAAAAATCGTTCTACCATTACAAATTATTTACGTCTTTTAAAATTAGATCCAATTATTCAGACGGGTATGCGAGATGGCTTTATTACAATGGGCCATGGAAGAGCAATTATTAATATAAGTAACCTTGGTGAACAGCTTGATATCTATGAAAAAGTAATTTCTGAAAACCTTTCAGTTAGAGAAACAGAAGCTATAGTTAGAGGCTTAAAAAATAGTTCCGATAAAAAAATTCCAGTAAAAAAAGCAGTGCTTCCCTCCTACTTAAATTCAGCAAAAACAGAACTAACAGAATATCTAAGTAGTAATGTAAGTATTCAAAACTCTAGTGGAGGAAAAGGAAAAGTATCAATTCCTTTTAAAAATAAAAACGATTTTCAAAGAATCTTGAATTTACTAAAAAGTGAAAAATAAACTTTTCTATATCTTACTTTTCTTTTCGGTAACAAGTTTGTTTGCTCAAAAATTAGATACCCTTTCCGTAAAACAGGAAGAAGGTTTGATTATAAAAGATACCCTTATTAAAAATGAAGATTACAATCCTTTAGCTCCTGCAAAAGCCGCATTTTACTCTGCTGTTCTTCCTGGATTAGGGCAAGCTAACAATAAAAAATATTGGAAAATCCCAATCATCTATGTCGGTATCGGTGCTAGCATTTATTTTTTTGTGCAAAATGATCAAGATTATGACAACTTCAGAAATGCCTACAAAAGGAGGTTAGCTGGATTTACAGATGATCAATATTGGGGAGATGGGACTACTCCTATCATTTCTTCAGATAGATTGGTAGATGCACAAAAAACTGCAAAAAGAAATAAGGATACTAGTATTGCTGTTGCAGTAGTATTCTATTTACTCAATATTATAGATGCTAATGTAGATGCTCATTTAAGGCAATTTAATGTAAATGATGATTTATCGTTTGAGCCTGTTTTTAATATCAATCCAATTAATGCAAAAGCAAACTACAGTTTATCATTAAAATACCGTTTAAAATGAAAATAGCTTTATTAGGGTACGGTAAAATGGGAAAAACAATTGAAAAATTAGCCCTTGAGAAAGGCCATACAATTGTTTCAAGAATAAACCGTAATTCTTCAAAAGAAAAACTTTTAAAAGCTGATATCGCCATAGAATTTTCAACGCCTGAAGCTGCAGTTTCAAATATTAAATTTTGCTTAGAAAATAGGATCCCAATTGTTTCAGGAACTACAGGTTGGCTCGAGCATTACGATGAAATGATAAAATTATGTGAAAGTCGTAACGGAAGTTTTATTTATGCGTCCAACTTCAGTGTTGGTGTAAATCTATTTTTTAGTATCAATGAATATGTTTCAAACCTTATGAAACCTTGGAAAGATTATCAAGTTTCAATAGAAGAGATTCATCATACTCAAAAACTGGATGCCCCAAGCGGAACCGCAATCACGTTGGCTGAAGGAATTGTAAAAAATTCAGATACAAAAAACTGGAAATTAAATGAAGCAGCCGATGATACTATAAAAATTACTGCCAAACGAATAGATGAAGTTAAAGGCACCCATATTATTAATTATGATTCAGATATCGATACCATTTCAATTAAACACGAAGCACATTCTAGAGATGGTTTTGCTTTAGGGGCAATACTTGCGGCAGAATGGCTTGCAGATAAAAAAGGCATCTTTACGATGAAAGATGTTTTACAAATAAAATAACGAATACCATATTAAAATGACATTTACTACTTTATTAATTTTTATACTATTAGTTCAAGTAATCCATTTTTTAGGAACTTGGAAACTTTATATAAAAGCTGGAAGAAAAGCTTGGGAAGCTGCAATTCCAATTTATAACTCAATTGTATTAATGAAAATAATAAATCGTTCACCTTGGTGGACTTTATTGCTTTTTATTCCAATTGTTAACCTAATTATGTTTCCTGTAATTTGGGTGGAAACGCTAAGAAGTTTTGGGAAAAATAGCAATACCGATACCTTTTTAGGAGTCTGTACTTTTGGATTATATATTTATTATATCAATTATACACAAGATGTAACCTATATAGATGACAGAAGTTTAAAACCTAGAACTGCTGCAGGTGAATGGACCAGTTCAATTTTGTTCGCAGTTGTTGCTGCTACCATTGTACATACTTATGTAATGCAGCCTTTTACAATCCCAACTTCATCTTTAGAAAAAACACTATTGGTGGGTGATTTCTTATTTGTAAGTAAATTTCATTATGGCGCAAGAATGCCTATGACTGCAGTTTCTTTTCCAATGGTACATGATTCAATTCCTATAGTTAGAACAAAATCATATTTAGATAAGCCACAATTGCCTTATTTTAGACTACCAGGTTTTCAGAAAATCAAAAGAAATGACATTGTAGTTTTTAGTTGGCCTACAGATACTTTAATCGACATCAATAGACCCTCCAAAGGATTCAAGGTGAAACCTTTAGACAAAAAATCAAACTACGTAAAACGTTGTGTGGGTATTCCTGGCGATGAGTTACAAATAAAGGATGGGTATGTTTATATTAATGGTGAACAAAATGTATTACCAGACAGAGCAAAACTCCAGTTTCGCTATAAAATAGTTTCAAAAAGTTCTTTTGTAAAAACAGATAATGCTGGTAGATATACCAATCAGCCTTCTGCATTTGTTTCTAGTCATTTTAATATTTCAGATATTTATATTTCAGAAATTGACAGAGATAATAAAATCATCACTCACATTGCTCAAATGACTGATGAAGCTTACTTGAAGGTGAAAAACAATCCAAATGTTATTGAAGTTGAAAAACTAACGGTAGAAGAAGGTGTTTGGAATCAATCTGTATACCCTCAAGATCCTAGGTTTAATTGGAATACAAAATATTTTGGTGCTATTACGATTCCTGAAGCAGGAACTACTATAGCTATTTCAATTGAAAATATTCCTTTATATAAAAGGATCATTGAAGTGTATGAAGGAAGTGAAGTTGGTATAAATAATAAAATAGCTACTTCTGGTACTCAAGTGATGCTAAATGGCGAACAATTAACGCAATATACCTTCTTACAAGATTATTACTGGTTGATGGGTGATAATCGTGATAATTCACAAGATGCAAGAATGTGGGGCTTTGTTCCTTTTAATCATGTAGTTGGAAAGCCTGTTTTTGTTTGGATGAGTTGGGATACAAATGCTAAAGGTATTATGAATAAAATACGCTGGGAACGAATGTTTACTACTGTTGGTGGTGAAGGAGAACCTATTTCATATTTTAGATACTTTATCATATTATTAGCGGGTTGGTTTATTTTCGATTTTATTAGAAAACGTAAAAAGAAAGCTTAATAGTTTATAAAATTAGATGTGATGACTTGGATTAAAACAGTTTTTTTTGTTAATCCAGGTGATAATTGGAATCAAAAATAATATGGAATCTATTTTATTACATCCAACGTATTTTCCTTCTATTGTTCAAATGGCTGCGATGGTTCAATCCAAAGAAATGGTTTTTGAAATGGATGACAATTACCAAAAACAAAGCTGTCGAAGTAGAACATACATAGCTCATAGTAATGGAGTATTATTACTTAACATTCCAATAAAACATACCAAAGACGGCAAAAAAAATAAAACCAAGGATGTTATTATTGAGAATAGTTTTCCTTGGCAAATACAACATTGGAAATCATTAGAATCTGCTTATAGAACCTCTCCGTATTTTGAATTTTATGAAGATGAGCTTAAACCGATTTTTTTTAAACCTGTAGATTCATTAATAAAATTTAATTTAGAAACCTTTGATCTAATTTGTAAATTATTAGATTTAAATATTAAATACTCATTTACTACAGAATATTTTAAAAATCCTAGTCAACAAGATTTAAGATATCTTGTAAATCCTAAACTAAAAATTGATTTTAAATTGGACTCTTATTTTCAGGTATTAACTAAACAACATGAGTTTTTACCAAACCTTTCCATATTAGATTTATTATTTAATGAAGGGCCTAATGCAGTCATTTATTTAGAAAATCAGAAAATCGATTTTAATAACTTTAATCCCAACCAACAGTAGCAGTTATTGGATAATGATCGGAAAAAGTTTTTCTAATGGTATTAAAGCTTAAAATTTGTAATTCATTTGAAGCAAAAATATAATCAATTCGCATAGGATAATATTCAAATAAATAGGTAGTTCCAATTCCATTTCCAGCCTCAACAAAAGCATCCTTCATATATTCAGACACTTTATGATATACATACGAGAACGGAGTATTATTAAAATCGCCAGAAATAATTACTGGATGTTTTGAGTTGTTTTTATGCTTCAAGATTGTTTCTAATTGCTCCTGTTGCTTTACAAATCGTGTTGAAATTCTCTTGCGCAAAACCTCATTATCTAATTCTTGTAAATAACTCACACTCGGCTTTATATTAAGAGATTGCAGGTGTAAATTATAAATTCGAAGGGTATCCGATCCTTTCACTAAATCTGCACTTAGTGTATTGTTATAAGAATCTTGAAAATCGAAAGAATAGGTATTAATAAGTGGATATTTAGAAAAAATGGCGTGACCTAATATATTTTTTCCTCTAAAATGAATATAGCTGTAAGGATACGCTGTAAAATCTATTTTCATTTCTTTATTATATTCCTGTATACAAAGCACATCAGGTTTTTCTTTGTTTAGAAAAGAAGAAATAATTTCTGGAATATTTTTTTGTGTATCCTTACTTTCATACAAATTAAATAAACGCACATTAAATGAAAGTATATTTAAGGTATTAATTGTTTCTGTAGGGGTCTCGGTTGAGGAAAATTTAAAAAAGGAACCAAAATGGAAATAAGCAATAACAATTATAGATAAAGAAAGAAATATGAATTTCTTCAATTTAAATAACCAATACGCAGTAAATAGAATATTTAATACAATTAATGGTGAAACAGCAAGGCTTAACAGTGATAACCCTGGAAATGATTTTGGAGGTATAAAAGGCAAAACAAAAGAAACCAATAGAAATAAAGCGACAATAATATTGACCCCATATATAATCCTATTTAAAAGCCCCAACTTTTTACTCATTAATCATTTTTTCCTGCCTTAAAAAGAAAATCTTTTTCAGCTTTAGTTAAACTATCGTAACCACTTTTTCCAATTTTATCTAAAACACCATCAATCTTTGCTTGATGTTCATTAGATGGCTTCTTTTTAGTTTGTTTAGCAGCTGTTTGTTTGGTTCGATGTACTTTTTTAAAGGGTCTTTTATGTCTAGGTTTAAATAAATTAAGCACTAAATCTATTAAAGTTTCAAACCAAATTCCTATATCATTCCCTTTTGCTAACTGTGTCGCATATACAAATCCAAATAAAGCTCCTCCTATATGAGCAATTAATCCACCAGCATTACCAGAAGAAGGTAATTGAACCAAATCTAATAAAACCATTGCAAGTCCAATTTGCCATAACTTCACTTTAAACATAAAAATACGAACTATAGTATTTGGAGTATACGTAGCTATAAATATTACAATGGCAAGAACAGCAGCCGAAGCCCCCATTAAATTACTATTGATATTGGTAAAAACTGGAAATAAATTATAGGAAAGAACATATAATAATCCTCCGCAGATTCCACCAAGCAAGTAAATAGTTAAAAATCGTTTGGCAGCAAATAGATTCAAAACGTAAGTACCAAACCAATATAATAAATACATATTCCAAAACAGATGCCAAAAACCAGCATGTAAAAATGCATAGGTAATAATAGACCAAGGTTGCAAAATAATATCAACAAAAGAAGTTGGTAGTACCAACCAAGAAACAAAAGAAGCTGGAGATAATTTAAAAAAGAAGGATCCTAAATATACCGCCAAAAAAATCAATGTATTAATAACTATGATTTTTAAAACAATAGATGCTTGTTTAAATTGACCTAAAATAGTATTAGTATTCAAATTTTAAAATGCTTTTAACTGTTAGTACTCTGTAAATTTAATTCCAACGATGTGAGTCAAAACTATTTTTTTTCCAATAGTATGCCATAATAAAACCAAATAAGGCTCCTCCTATATGAGCAAAATGTGCTACTCCTGTAGCAGCTCCTGTGATTCCAAAAAACAAATCTCCTACTATGATTAAAGGTATAAAATATTTTGCTTTTATAGGAATTGGCAAAAATATCATCATTAACTCTGCATTAGGATACATTAACCCAAATGCTACTAAAACTCCATATATAGCGCCTGAAGCACCTACTGCTGGAGTATTAAAACTACTATATAATGATTCTATGCTTTCTACTGATACAGACTCCAAAATACCCGAATTATATTGACCTGTGGTTAACATATTCATAATTTCTGTTTGGTTCATTCCTATATTTAGCAATGCAGTCATCCCTTCTTGTACTTGGTAATAATTTACCAATGTATGAATTAAAGCTGCACCAAAACCTGCAGAAAAATAGAAGAACAGAAACTTTTTACGACCCCAAATCTTTTCTAATGGAGATCCAAAAGCCCATAATGCATACATATTAAATAATATATGCATCAATCCTCCGTGCATAAACATATGCGTTAGTAGCTGCCAATATTGAAAATTAGGGTTTTCAAAATAAAATAACGCAAATAATTTATAAGCAACATCGCCTAAAAAACTAGAGCCTATAAAAAAAATGACATTAACAATTATAAGTGCTTTTATGGTTTCAGAAATTCTTCCCATTTAATTAAATTTTTTATCAATATCCGATGTGTCTAAAATCATCAATACTCGTTTATTAGTTGGTGATTTTGTAGGTTCCTTACAAGCAAAAAGTTGATGCACTAAATGCTCTTGTTCTTCAACATTCATTCGTTTTCCAGTTTTTATTGCTAATGATTTTGCTAATGATTTTGCCAATAAATCGTTTTGACTAAAACCTACATCTGGTATGTCCGTTTGGATATCACTCACTAAGCTTTCCAAAACATTCTTAATTTCACTTTCCTTAACAGAAACTGGTATTCCATTAATTTCGATGATATCCTCTTCAAACGCAGAAAACCCGAATCCCGTATGTTCTAATTGCTCTTGAATACTTTTTAATATCTCAATGTCTTGTCTTGTGAAATTTAAACGCAAGGGAAAAAGCAACTGTTGACTAATCGCTTCTTTTACGGTTATATTTTTTAAAATAGATTCGTACAAAATTCTTTGATGAGCAAGGTTTTGATGAATTACCATAATTCCACTTTTAATGGGGCTCATGATGTATTTATTTTGAAGCTGAAAAGTGATCTCGCTTGGAGCTTTTTCTTCACTTTCAAAAAAACTTCCGGTTACTTCTTCACTTTCAAACTCTATAGATCCTAGATCTAATGAATTTTCATCGCTTTTTAAACCAACATACATTGCCTCCCAAGAATTTGGTTGCGAAGTACTACTTTGTTTAAAAGATGCATAATCATTTTGTCGCCTTTGTTCTTTTTCAAAGGGGTTAAAGTTTCTATCAACTTCAATAGTTGGAGCTACAGGGTTTTTATTATTAAAATTATAAGGAGTGTCCATTTCTGGATCCTTATTAAAATCCAAAACAGGTACAATACTAAACTGACCCAAACTATGCTTTACCGATGCTCTTAACATAGAATAAATGGCATGTTCATCGTCAAATTTAATTTCTGTTTTAGTAGGATGAATGTTAATATCTATAGATTTAGTATCTACTTCTAAAAATAAAAAATAACCAGGTTGTCCACCTTCTTTTATCAATCCTTCAAAAGCTGAAATAATAGCATGATGTAAATAAGGGCTTTTTATAAAACGATTATTGACAAAGAAAAACTGTTCTCCCCTTCCTTTTTTTGCAAATTCAGGTTTAACTACAAAACCTTCAACACTTAGAATTTCGGTTTCTTCTGAAACTGGAACTAGTTTTTCGTTGGTTTTTGTTCCAAAAATATTGACAATCCGTTGTCGCATATTGGAAACTGGTAAATTAAAAACGCTACTTCCATTATTAATCAATGAAAATGCTACTTGTGGATGTGCTAAGGCAACTCTATGAAACTCATCAATTATATGTCTAGTTTCAACGGTATTGGTTTTTAAAAAATTTCGCCTGGCAGGAATGTTATAAAATAAGTTTTTAACAGAAATAGAAGTACCTACTTGCACAACAGCTGCTTCTTGAGAATTTACCTTACTCCCTTCAATTATAATATGAGTGCCTATTTCATCAAGCTCTCTTTTGGTCTTTAACTCTACGTGAGCAATAGCAGCAATAGATGCTAATGCTTCACCTCTAAACCCTTTTGTATTTATATTAAATAAATCTTCGGCAGCTTTAATTTTTGAAGTTGCATGCCTTTCAAAACAAAAACGAGCATCTGTAATACTCATTCCAATTCCATTATCAATTACTTGAACTAATGTTTTTCCGGCATCTTTAATCACTAAATTTACTGAAGTTGCCTTTGCATCAATTGCATTTTCAAGCAATTCCTTTACAAGTGAAGCAGGCCTTTGAACTACTTCTCCAGCTGCTATTTGATTAGCAACATGGTCCGGTAATAATTGTATGATGTCTGCCATTTTTTAATTAAAAAATATGGATAAATCGAAATCAATAATAAAGAGGAAAACAAGAATTAAAATTGAAATAATTAAAAGCACTCTTCTATTGGTTTTCTTGTCGGAAGAACTTTTAAAATCCTCCAAAGCCATTTTAAACTTTGCTTTTAAATTATTTCCATCCCCTACTGTTGTTCGATACTTATCAAACTTATGTTCCATTTGAAAAGGACTACCATCTCCATCATTATTATAATGACGAGGTTCGTATCCAAATTTTTTATTTTTACGAGGTTTCAGAATTCCCATAAATCAAATGTATTAAATCCGTTCGGTTTTTGAAGTATATTAACAATCGTAATATTAACAATAAATGTACCAAAATTAAGAGTGTCAGATAAAATTATTGGATTATTTATTTAATTCATTTGCAACTATTCTCAATTCAAAATAAGAATAAGTATCCTTCAGTTTATTTTTTAAATCTGTAAGATTTTCAAATTTTAAATTTTCAACTTGCTTTTTTAACGCTAAAAATCGCTCTTCAGAAATCAAATCATACATATCTATTTCTCCAGTTGTAATATAGGATGCTAAATGAGACTCAATGGTACCTACTACCAATTCACGTTGAGTTGCAATCTCAGCAATAGAGAGTCCACCTTTAAACATTTTTAATGAAGTAAGTTTTGTGTTCTCTTTTTTAGGTTTCCCTTCAACAATTTTCTCTTTAACAATTACATTATTTTCATCTGCATATTCATTGATGATTGTGAGAATCTCTTCACCATATTTTTCAACCCTAATTTTCCCCATTCCATGAATGGCTTTTAATTGTTTTTTATTTAAAGGCAAAACATCACACATTTCATATAAAGTATGTTGTGTAAAAACCTGAAAATGCGGAATGTCCTCTGAATTTGAAACTATATCTCTAAGATTTCGAAGCATTTCAAATAATTTAGGATGTTCCGTTTCAGCTTTAAATTCTTTGACCTTTTTTGGTTGAGCAGTGTTTAACAAAACAGCTTCAGCTCTTAATTTTAAGTACTTTTCAATTGTAAAAGAACCGTTTAATCCATACAAACAAAACAGTTTGATTTTGATGTATTCTTCTATGCTATTTAAATTTTTATCGAAATCTTTTTGAAGTGCTTTATCTTCGGTAGAAAAAGTTAGCGCTTCAAAAGGAGCTTTAATTTTATCTTTAGTATGATTTATAAAGTACGTAATGGCTTTATGAATCCGTTCCAAAACAACGGTGTTATTTTCAGGTAGAATAACGTCTTCACATAAATTTTTTAATTGCTTATTAAAACTATTAGCAATCACCAAAACCGGTTGTACTCCAACTTCCTTTATTTCAGTTAATGGATTGATAATATTCCCTTTAAAACTGGAAATATTGCGGTTATAGATTTCAATTAACCTATTTACAGGAAACATGAATTGATAATAATTCATTAATTCTGCAACCATGTTTAATTGAAACACTTTTTGTGAATCATTTAAATCGAGCTGATTTGGTGGATTTTCAGCAACATTATTATTAAATGAAGTAACTCGAGAATCTGTAATGATACTCTCTGTAGCTATTTTATTTTTTAACACAATACCTTCTAAAGTCCTACAACGACTTAATGCTACATAAGTCTGTCCGTGAGCAAAAGCAGCATTGGCATCGATAATGGCTTTATCAAAAGTTAATCCTTGACTTTTATGAATCGTAATTGCCCAAGCTAAACGCAATGGCATTTGCGAAAAAGAGCCAATAGAGTTTTCTGAAATTTCTTTGGTTTCAGGATGTAACGTATAATTTACATTGTCCCAGGTTTCTGGAGTCACGATAATATCTTCTAAATCACCTTTACAAAAAACTCGAATTTCTTTTTTATCCAGTGCTATTATGGTTCCTATTTTCCCATTATAATATCGCTTTTCAGGATTACTATCGTTTTTAATAAACATCACCTGAGCTCCTTTTTTTAAAATTAACTTTTCGTGAGTTGGATAGGAAGATTCTTGGAACTTACCCTGTATAAGTGCTTTATAACTTTGAGATTTACCTTTTAATTTTTCAAGTTCTTTATCATTAAGAACATTAGCCCTTCCATTATGCGTTGTTAAAGTAATATACCCTTCATCTTGCTTTGGAGTGAAATCTGGTAAATATCTTTTATTTAATTCAGTAATCGAATCATCTGAAAGATTGTCATTTCTAATCTCGTTTAATATTTTAATAAAACGCTGATTATCCTGTCGGTAAATATGTTTCAATTCAATGTTTACGGTAGCGCTTTCAATAAAAGCTTTGCTACTAAAGAAATAAGGTGTGTTATAGTAAGGTTTTAAGAGCTCCCATTCATTGTTTTTAACAACAGGAGCCAATTGCTGTAAATCGCCAATCATTAAAACCTGAAGGCCTCCAAAAACTTTAGTACGATCTCGGTAACGTCGTAAAACTTGATCGATACCATCTAACAAATCTGCACGAACCATACTTATTTCATCAATTATTAATACATCTAGTGATTTAATAATATTGATTTTTATTTTACTGAATTTATGCTGAAATGAAGATTCTTTTTTTTGAAAGGAAGATACCTCTGGTAAAATAGGACCAAAAGGCATTTGAAAAAAAGAATGAATAGTAACTCCTTTTGCATTAATTGCTGCAACACCAGTAGGTGCTACTACAATTAATCTTTTTAAGGAATTAGATTTTAACGAATGTAAAAAGGTGGTTTTTCCAGTACCTGCTTTTCCTGTTAAAAAAATTGAACGATCTGTTTTTTCAACAAAATCCCAAGCTAAGTCTAATTCTGGATTTTTAGGCATTTCATTTTTTAAAAGAGAAATTGGTATTTCTAGTATTCAAAGATAGAAAATCCAAAAGCTAAAAAATAATTCTTAAATATTAAAATTTAGCATCTTTTCGTAACTGCGCCATTTTAATAGCGACTATTGCAGCTTCAACTCCTTTATTGCCATGAATTCCTCCGCTACGGTCAATTGCTTGTTGTAGTGTTCTATCAGTTAAAACACAAAACATAACTGGAATATCACTTTGTAAATTTAATTGCATAATACCGTTAGTAGTTGCTTCACATACGTAATCAAAATGCTTGGTTTCGCCTTCTATAACACTTCCAATTGCAATAATAGCATCAAGCATTTCATAGCTTTCTTGCATTTTCTTACAACCATAAACCAATTCGAAACTTCCTGGCACATTCCACCGAACGATATTCTCTTTGATACCTCCACAATCTATAATTGCATCAAAAGCACCTTGAAACATACCTTCTGTGATCTTAGGATTCCATTCAGAAACAACAATCCCAAACCGAAAATTTTTCGCGTTTGGGATTGTTGTTTTATCGTAAACTGATAAGTTATTATTTTCAGTAGCCATATTGATTACTTCATTGCTTCCGCTTTTCCTTGATATAAGATCGCTTTTTCAGCTTCTGGAGATTTAGGGTAGTTTTCAATAATTGTATTAAAATGTTTTAATGCAATAGCTACTTTTCCTAAAATAGTTGCTGTAATTCCTGCTTTTAATAAAAAACGAGGTGCCGTTAAGTCGCTAGAGCTCATTGAAGCAGCACTTTCATAATATTTTAAAGCATCTTCTTGTTGTTCTAATTGTGCAAAAGCATCACCAATAGCTCCTTTTGCAATTGGACCAACATTAGCATCATTAGCTTTAAATTTGTCTAAATACTGAATTGCTTCTTGATATTTACCCGTATTTAAATAAGCAATACCTGCATAATACGTTGCTAAATTAGCAGCATTCGTACCACCATAATTATCGATAATATCTACAAATCCAAATTTACCGCTACCTCCATTTAAAGATAAATTAAAAAGTGAATCTTTTGTAGAAGCAATTAATGCTTGTTCGTAGTAAGCTTGCGCCTGAAACATTTCGTTCATTGCTTCAGACTCTTTAGGCTCTTGTATAAAATTTTGAAACCCTAAGTATCCTAATACACTGATTGCTACAACTCCAACAAATATTAAAATTGCTTTTTGGTTTTTTTCTACCCATGCTTCAGTTCTTGAAGCTCCCTCATCTAGGGTACTAAACACTTCTGCCGTTGTACTTTCTTGTTCTATCTGAGAAATCTTCTCGGCTTTATTTTTAGGTTTATCCCCTTTTTTCTTATATGTTGCCATAATCTAACTTTGTTAAGTGTGCAAAAATATAATTTTTATTACATAATAAAAGCACAACTTTTTATTTTTTTTCAATAATTTGCAATCGATTAAAAACACAGTCTTTTTAATTAAAAAACTAACATCAAAAAACCCCTAAACAACTACTAAATATGACTTTAGAAAACTTATCGCTTCTTAATTACAAAAACTTTGAAACGGTTTCTTTTCAGTTCGATTCTAAGATTAACTGTTTAGTAGGTAATAATGGGGTTGGTAAAACGAATGTTTTAGATGCAATTTATCATCTTTCCTTCGGAAAAAGTTATTTTAACCCTTTAACGGTCCAAAACATCAAACATGGAGAAGCTTTTTTTGTGGTTGAAGGCAATTATACAAAAAAAGATAGAGAAGAAAAGATTATCGTTAGCGCTAAAAGAGGACACAAAAAGGTGATCAAACGCAATGGGAAATCATATACTAAATTTAGTGAACATATTGGTTTTTTGCCATTAGTGATCATCTCTCCTACTGATAGAGATTTAATTATTGAAGGAAGTGAGACTCGAAGAAAATTTATGGATGGTGTGATCTCTCAAGGAGATCCTAATTACCTTCAAACCTTATTAAATTACAATAAAGTATTAACACAGCGAAATTCACTTTTAAAATATTTTGCGGTTAATAACACACATAACCAAGAAACATTAGATATCTATAATTTGCAATTACATGACTTAGGAACTACAATTTTTGAAAAGCGTAAAGAGTTTTTGGAAGAATTTATGCCCATATTCATAAAGAGATACCAATCCATCAGTAACTCAAAGGAGTCAGTTACACTTTCCTATAAAAGTCAATTAATTGAAAAAGAATTGTTGGTTTTATTAGAAGAAAATGCGGTAAAAGATAAAATTACACAATACAGTAATTATGGAATTCATAAAGATGATCTTAATTTTGGAATAGAAGAGCATCCCATTAAAAAATTTGGCTCACAGGGACAACAAAAATCCTATTTAATAGCATTAAAGTTGGCACAATTCGATTTTATAAAAGTACATAGTAAAGTAAATCCAATATTATTAATGGATGATATTTTTGATAAGTTAGATGAACAGCGTGTAGAGCAAATAATATCTTTAGTAAAAAATGAAGATTTCGGACAATTATTTATTAGTGACACTCATGCCGACAGAACCGAAAATGTGATTAAAAAAATACATCAATCTTATAGAATGTTTAAATTATAAAATGGCGAAAAGAAAAGGCAGAATAGGAGATAATGGTACTATGGGTGACGCTTTAAAAGGCTTTATCGATGCAAATAGATTACAGAAAGGGCTGGACAAAATATCTATTGAAGATGCTTGGCATTCGGTCATGGGAAATGCTATTTCTAAATATACTACCGCTATTAAATTAGATAGAGAGACATTATATGTACAATTAAGTTCTTCTGTTTTAAGAGAAGAGTTAAGTTATGGTAAATCAAAAATTATAAATATGATTAATGAAGAAATGGGAAAACAAATAATTATGAAGTTGGTGCTTCGATAAGGAACATAATGTATCCTAAAAGTGAATTATAGATTTTCACTTCGCAAACTACGTTCTGAATAACAATAAAAAATGCCTTCACAAATTGAAGGCATTTTTTATTTGTTATGTATACTTATTAAAACATTTCTCTAGCTGAAAAATGAAAAGCACCTTCAATTGCTGCATTTTCATCACTATCACTTCCGTGAACAGCATTTTCTCCTATAGAGGCAGCATATAATTTTCTAATAGTACCTTCTGCAGCATCAGCTGGATTTGTAGCACCAATTAACGTACGGAAATCTTCCATGGCGTTGTTTTTTTCAAGAATCGCAGCAACAATAGGACCACGAGTCATATATTCTACTAACTCACCATAAAATGGACGCTCACTATGCACAGCATAAAAAGCCTTTGCATCGTCTGAAGTCATTTGTGTAAGTTTCATAGCAACAATTCTAAATCCTGAAGCTGTAATTTTTTCAAGTATAGCACCAATATGTCCTTTTTCAACACTATCAGGCTTTAACATTGTAAACGTTCTGTCTGTTCTCATCTTTTAAAATTTTTTGCAAAAATATGGAAATTGAAGACAATTACAACACAAACGTTAACAAATAGTTTAACAAGCTTTTTCTTATTAAATTCTAAATTATAAGTACATTTACTATACATTCTAATATTTATATGATGTCAGAGGAATCAAAATTTTTAACTGGAATAGTTATAGGAGCAATTGTTGGTGCAGCTGCAGGAATACTATTAGCACCGGAATCTGGAGAAGAAACTAGAAAAAAAATAGCTGATAAAACTTCGGAACTAAAAGAAGATTTAGAAACGAAGTTTCAGGATGTTTCTGAAAAAATTAAAAACCTCGAAAATGAAGCTTTAACTGGTTTTAAAGATAAGTTTTACGACGTAAAAGGAGAAATTAAAGATCAGTATACGCATCTATCAGATAAAGTAGCATCTATTGAAAAGGATATTTTATCAAAATATAAGGATCTTGAAAAGGAAGCAAAAGAAAAACTAGCAACCACTAAAAACGCATAATTATTTTTATGATTGATTCCGTAAAAAAATACATTGAAAATAGAATTCAACTTTTAAAACTTGAATTAATAAGTGTGTTAGCAAATTTATCTGCAAACCTTATAAGTTCATTTTTTATATCATTATTTATAGTTGTTATAGGAATCATGTTTAGTTTTTCAATAGCATACTTTATTGGCCATTATTATGAAAACACAGCATTAGGATTTGCTGCTGTTGGCGGTATATATACAGTAGTATTTTTAATTTATATGAAATTTATAAAGAAAAATATTGAAAACAAAGTAAAGGATGCTATTGTTCAAGCCGCTTTCAAAGCTGAGAAAGAAATAACAGAGAAAAACGATGAGTAAAAACACATACGATATAAAATCTTATGAAGATTTACAGACAGCAAGAAGAAAACTTAGCGTTTCCATTCAAGAACAAGAACTATCTTTTAAAAATCATCCAATTTTAAAAATTGCGGATTCTATTAAAAACAAAGAATCTATAAAGAGTACCCTTTTTGAAAACCTTTCAGAAATTAACTTTGAATCTGGTGAAAAATTAATAAGCTCATTTCTTCTTAGCAATAAAGTAACTCGCAAATATTTTGCTGGATACCTGCTAGCTAAAGAAATGATCCCCTATGTTTTTGAAAAAATAAAAAGCATCTTAAGTTCTAAGGAAAAAAGTATTGAATCATAAAATTAAGTAATCAAAATAGCATTAATACTTTTCTAAAATAATGCAATATTAGTGCGTAAATACTAATAAATTGTATATTCGCAGTCTATGAATTCGGAAGACATTTCAATAACAAATAAACTACTAAGCACCGCTAAAAAAATCGTTGTAGTAGGTCATAAAAACCCTGATGGCGATGCCGTTGGTTCGTGTTTAGGGCTGTGTAACTTTCTAAAACAAAATGGACATCAAGTACAAGTAGTAATGCCTAATGACTTTCCTGATTTTTTAAAATGGATTCCAGAAGCTTCTTCCATTATCAATTATGAACAAAATTTTGAGGAAACAAAAGCTGCTATTCAACAAGCAGAAATCATATTTACCTTAGATTTTAACGCACTTAATCGTACCGGAGGCTTAGCAATCGAATTAGAACAAGCAACAGCCGATTTTATATTAATAGATCATCACCAACAACCTGATAATTATGCTGTTGTTACTTATAGTGATGTAGGCATGTGTTCTACTTCCGAGATGGTTTTTCATTTTATGGAAGCATTAGATGGTGTCGAATTATTAAATAAAGAAATTGCCACACAATTATATGTAGGTATCATGACCGATACTGGATCTTTTCGATTTCCTGCAACAACAGCAACTACGCATCGGGTGATTGCTAATTTAATTGAAGCTGGAGCAAATAATTCTACTATTCATCAAAATGTTTATGATACCAACAGTCCAGATCGTTTAAAATTATTAGGCGCTGCCTTAAATAATATGGTAATGCTCCCTGAATTTCGTACTGCATACATTACTATATCACAAAACGAATTAAACGAAAACAACTTTAAAAAAGGAGATACCGAAGGATTTGTTAACTACGCTTTATCGATGTCTGGCGTTATTTTTGCCATCATATTTATTGAAAATAAAAAAGAAGATATCATTAAAATATCCTTAAGAAGTAAAGGTGATTTTTCGGTAAATGAATTTTCAAGAAATCATTATAATGGTGGAGGCCACACCAATGCTGCCGGTGGTAGGAGTTTAAAAAGCCTAACCGATACCACTGAAGAATTTATTAGTATATTGTTGCGCTATAAAAAAGAATTAAATGAGTCGTAATATATTTATTGCTTTAAGCATTATAATTGCCTTGCTCTCTTGTAAAAGTCCAGAGGCAAGAAGACCCGTTCAAAATAATTCTGGCTCTTTTATTTCTAAATCCATAGAAAGAAATAAAACGATTTTCGAAAAAGAAGAATTACAAATCACTCAACTATTAGATTCAAATAAAGACCAAGCTTACCATTCTTCAGAAAGTGGTTTTTGGTATTATTACAATATAAAAGACACTCTACAAACTAAAATGCCAGTCTTTGGAGACTACATTACCTTTAGTTATGATGTTAAAAAATTAAATGGAAAAACAGTTCTTTCAGAACAAGAAATTGGCATTCAAAATTGTATTGTAGATAAAACCAATCAAGAATTAATTTCTGGAATACGAGATGGGCTTAAATTAATGAAACAAGGAGAAACCATTACGTTCCTATTTCCTTCTTACAAAGCTTTTGGCTATTATGGAATCGATAATAAACTAGGAACCAATGTTCCTGTTCAATGCACAGTTACTTTAAATACAATAAATCAAACAAATGAAAACTACTAGAATTATGAAAAAATTATCATTTTTAATACTGATCCTCACCTTGGGTTTGGCATCTTGTCAAGAAAGCAAATACCCAGATTTAGAAGATGGAGTTTATGCAGAGTTTAACACTACCAAAGGAGTATTTGTAGCAAAATTACATCATGAAGAAACCCCTCTTACCGTTTCTAATTTTGTAGCATTAGCAGAAGGAAAAAATGAGTTGGTAGATTCAATATACAAAGGAAAAAAATATTATGACGGATTAATTTTTCACAGAATTATAAAAGATTTCATGATTCAAGGTGGTGATCCATTAGGTACTGGCTCTGGTAATCCAGGGTACACGTTCCCTGATGAATTTTCAGATAGTTTAACGCACAGCAAAAAAGGAGTTCTTTCTATGGCCAATTCTGGACCAGCAACTAACGGAAGTCAATTTTTTATTACCTTAAAAGAAACTCCTTGGTTAGATGGTAAGCATTCTGTTTTTGGAGAAATCGTAATCGGTCAAGAAATCGTTGATTCTTTAGGAGTTGTTGAAACTTCAAAACCTGGAGATAAGCCAGTTGTTCCTGTTCTTATTAACGAGCTTAAAATTATTAGAGTAGGTAATGTAGAATTATTATCTTTTAATGAAGCAATGGCTGCTGCCGAAGAGAAAGTAAAAGAAGAACAAGCTACTACCTTGGCAATTGCTTCTGCAACTGCTGAAGTTTTAGCTAGCGATCTTGAAAAAGCAGAAGAAATGCCTTCTGGAATTAAAGTATATTTTAACGAAAAAGGATCGGGTGTGCAACCAGCTCAAGGTTCTAAAATTAAAATGAACTATGCGGGATATTTGGCAAACGGTACATTATTCGATTCTAACTTAGAAGAAATTGCAAAAAAATACAACGTTTGGGATCAAAGAAGATCTGATGGCGGGGGATACGCACCAACGCCAGCTGACTATAGTAAAGATGCTCAATTAATCCCAGGATTTAGAGAAGGGTTATTAATGATGGGTGTAGGTGATAAAATTACGTTATTAATACCTGCTCATTTAGCGTATGGCGATAGAGGAATTCCTAATTTAATTCCTCCAGGAAGCGACTTGATTTTCAATTTAGAAATCACAGAAATTGTAAAATAAACATTCATAATTTATACTATTTAAAAATAGGCTGTCTAAAAAGACAGCCTATTTTTTTATCCAATATTTTTAATAACATCAAAAAAATAATTAGCAAGTATTTAAACAAAAAGAACGGTATTGCAAAAAGCAATTACAACGGTTGGTTTGTTTCGATTACCGCTTTAAGTCATCATTTATGCTTTAGTGTTTTTAAGAAACCGCTCACTAAAATTATTGGAGTATCTGAGCAGCTTCCAGAAGATTGGACACCCACTATGGTAAAAGTATTTAGTCAAAAACATTAAATAATACTTATTTTTTTCACTAAAAGAGTTTTATAGCAATCATTGCATATTAACCTTAATTTTTCACTTTCTATCTTCTTAAAATAACTAGTACTTAATGGAAATAATCATTTTTAATTAGAGAATAAATAAAAAAGCCCCACCGAAGCAGGGCTTAAATAATTAACTAAAATATTTTTACTTATTTAATAATATTAGTAAGTTTCTAGATGATTTATTGGTTGATGATTTATTATTGGTTGATGATGCGCGAATTAATCCTAACGCTAACGCTTCATCTATTAATATAGCGGCATCCTCTGCAGAAATCGAAAAACCAAACTTACAACTTTCTTGGTCATCACAAGGTAATAATGGACCACAGTTACCACGAACATCTGGAAAAACTGTAAACTCCCATTCACCAGAGATATTATAATCGTACACTATTTGAACTTGATTTCTTATTCCTGATGGTGAATCAACTCCACGTCTTAAAATAACATAATCTTCTCCATTATGGGTTCCAGTAATGACTTCAATATATGGACCATAAAGGCCTAAACTAGCTTTTTTACAAGCTGCCTCTACTGGTAACGCTACGGTATTCATTTGTAATGTTACCGCTGTTTGGGCTAGTAACCTTCCGTTTACAGTAGCTCCTGTTTGTACAGCGATTGAGGTTGCACCTAATAGGTTTCCTTCAAAGTGACTTGTGGTACCTAGGGTAACAGCGCCTGAAACTTGCCAAAAAATGTTACTGGCTTGTGCTCCTCCAGATAAATTCATTCTAACTGCAGAACTCATCGTAAGCGTTCCTGCAACTTGGAAAATCCATACATCATCTGGACCACCTGAAATTGTGATGTCCGTTGGTATTAAAAGTGTACTTGTCCACTTATGTAATCCTGGATATAGCGTTAGTCCTCCTATAATTCCAGCTCCTTGGTTTAGGTAATCTGGGTTAGAGCGTCCTGCAGCATCTGTATATGCAGCTTGCATATTAAGCACAGCTGTTGTTAGTCCTGGAGCATCCGTTATTCTACAAGGAAGTGGGCCTGCAGGATCAACTGTATACATGTTTCCAATAACTTGGGGACACGTTAATAAAAGAGCAGCACCCGTTATTGGGCTTGTTCCTACATTACCTGTAATGACAGATGGAGGCACATTCGTGATTCCTGATTTTGAAAGAATCGCAAAATCTCCAGAAACACCAAGATCAACAGGTAATATTGAAGTTCTAGATTGCGTAATAATTAAATTTGCTTCCTCAAGTTCTAAAGATTCTACCTCTGAACTACAGCTTGTCATAAGTCCAATTATTAGCAGTGCTAAGATTGGAGTTGATTTCATTAATTTCATAATTTTAAATTTATTAATTGTTAGTTATTTCATCCAAATATAGTTTAAAAATAATGAAATCGACGTAAAATAATTATATTGACCTCTCAACGATTTTTCACGCATTTAAGCCGAATTATAAGGGTTTGTAAGGGTTTGTAAGACAAAAAAAATATTCCAAAACATTAAAAATCACTAAAAAAATTGAAAATACATTTTGATTTTAATGGTGAAATATGACCAAAAGAAAATTAACAGTCTGTAGACAATTTTACTGTTTTTTAGTTCCATTAAAATTATCATATTTGAGGAGTTGAATGTTGTTTTTTTTAGTGTTGATTTAATAATATTTTGAATTTAAAATCATTCCCTTTAAAACTGGCGCAATGAAATCTAAAATAAAGAACGGTTGCCAACACTTATATAAAAAATTGCTGTTTTAGACTTAACCAATGTTAGCTGCTTAAGAACGCAACAAAGCCTATATAACAACGTTTTCTGTATTTTAAAACAACACTCAAATGAAGATGGTATTAAAATTTTTAACAATCGGGATATTCTTATTAGTGTTTAATTCTTGCCATACGGATGACACTATACCAAATCCACCAAGTAATTCCATAAATAAAATAATGGCTTTAGGTGCATCGCGAGTAGCTGGTGATAGACCTGAATATGAAAGCTTCAGATACGAGCTTTGGAAAGACCTAACGGAGCATAGTTGGACATTCGACTATGTAGGGACTCAAACAGATGAGGCTTCTTACCCAATGTTTAACAATCTTGATTTCGATATTGACCACGAAGGAAGAGCTGGTTGGACTTCAGGACAAATTCTAAGTGATATTAATAATTGGCTTGCAGAAACAGGAGCGCCAGACATTGTACTTTTTAGCTCACCAGGAGGAAATGACGCCTTGCAAAATTTACCTTATGACCAAATGCTATTAAACATAAGCGGAATCGTTGATGCTTTGCAAAATGCGAATCCAGATGTAATTATTATCATTGAACAATTAGCCCCTGCGAGATCTGATGTAATGACTGCTGAATTGACGACTTATTTCAATCAACTAAAACAAGATATAGTAACTATTGCTTCAGAAAGCTCTTCAAGTTCGTCACAAGTTATCGCTTTAGATATGTTTACGGAGTTTACAGATGATTTATTGGCAGACGATGTTCACTACAATGAAGCTGGTGCAGATTTTATTGCCAGTCGTTATTATACCGTACTTAAAAATGTATTAGAAGAATAAAATTTATTACCAAATCCAATTTAGAGCAAATGTGGATAAATACTAAATAGCTATTCTTTAAAAAACTTTATAAAGCGTAGTTATAATCAACCCTTTTCCGTTCTTTAAACTAACAGTCGATAGTTGTTTTTCTTCTTTTACTTTAAAATGAAATGGTGGAGCTACTACGTTTAAACCACTTTGTTTTTTTAGTCTAGTTCCTTGTCCAGAAATAATGTCTTTATTGGGTGTAAAGCCTCCTTCCGGTAGATGTTCTGTTATAATCACATATTTAAAACCGGTTAATTTGCTTAGGATAGCTTGTACCTCAGCATTGGATAAATGTTGTAGTACTTGTCTTAATAGAGCACAATCCCCAGAAGGTAAATTGTCTGCTGCGATATCCAAACAATAGAATTCTAAATTTTCTGCTATAAAATTTTCTTTATGATACGCTATAAGGTCTGTTACGATATCTACCGCAACATAGTTCTTCGCAAACTTTACCAATTCTTTTCCTACATTAAAATCGCCACAACCTAAATCACATACCCTAAGAGGATTTTTAAAAGAGGTTAAAAAGGAAGTTACAGCTGCTATATATGGATCTATAATCTCCGGATGATGTGAGCCCTCCCCTGAGTAAAAATTAGAGGTATTAGCGCCCCAAAGTTTCATTTTATAAACTTGCTCCATTGCCTCTTTAGTTGGCCAAGGCTTCTTTATTTTTTTAGGATTATTTTCTTTCTTCTTCATAACAATACTATGGGTCTATCCCGAATAAAAGCAAAAATATAAGGTTACTAATATAATTATAAAAAGCTAAAACAGGAATATAAGACCTAGCACATAATGGTGATAATCATTTTTAGAATTAAAGAATAAAAAAAAGCCCCACCGAAGTAGGACTTAATTTTAAATACTTATTATTAATTTTGATCATTCTTATTGTTGTTTTTTTACAACTTCAAACGGGTTTACAACTCGTGAGGTGGAGGGAGCAAGTGAACTATCTACGAAATTCTCTAGGAATGATTTAATAGCATTGTACTGAATTTCATCTATTGCGCATTCTATTGGATACCCATTTTCATCAGAAGAACCACAGTAACACTCAGATCCTACAGATGGAGAGCATCCTCCAACAAAAAAAGGATAACGTCCACATGTTCCTGTGGAGTTAAGAACTATTAAAGACCCATCAGAAAAACTGACTCCATTATTGGTTTCTGAAAAATAATATGATAATACATCACTAGAAGTATAATTTTCTATCCAATAAATTCCACAACCGTCTAGTACTTGATCATCATTATCATCACTATCATCATTATCATCACTATCATCAATACCAACTGTATTCATTTGCAGCGTTACCGCTGTTTGTGCTAGTAACCTTCCGTTTACAGTAGCTCCTGTTTGTACAGCGATTGAGGTTGCGCCTAACACGTTTCCTTCAAAGTGACTTGTGGTACCAAGGGTAACTGCGCCTGAAACTTGCCAAAAAATGTTTTTAGCTTGCGCACCTCCAGATAAATTCATGCTAACTGCAGAACTCATCGTAAGCGTTCCTGAAACTTGAAATATCCATATATCTTCAGGACCACCTTCAAGTGTAATGTCACTTGATATTAAAAGTGTATTTGTCCATTTATGAAGCCCTGGTGCTAGCTTTAGTCCTCCTATAATTCCAGCTCCTTGGTTTAGGTAATCTGGGTTAGAGCGTCC
>CAJXEB010000003.1 GCA_913052585.1 uncultured Flavobacteriaceae bacterium
ATCCGTGATCGGATCTGTGATAGCTGGAGCCTGATCTACCTGGAGGACTAATTCAACAATATCATAACAACCTAAAGAAATTTCTTGTAAACGAGCAAAAATAATTTGATAACTAGGATCTGTATTAGTAAAAGCGGCAGGGTTAAGGATTGGAGTAAGTCCAGCTTCTGCTTGAGCTAAAGTAATAAAGTATTCTAAAGTAACATTAACTTCACCATTTATAATTTGAACATCTCGTTGAGTTAAATCAAATTCCGAAAATCCATCATTTGGGAACGCATCGCATAAGACTAAATCATCAGGAATACCTACAATGGGTTGAGGAGAAAACTCTACCAAAACATCATCTGCAGCTGAACATCCACCATTATAAGTAGATTCTAATTGATACGTGCCTGCAGTGGTAATAATAAGTGTATTTAAATTAGCTCCAGGGATATTATCAAAAACCATTGTAGTAAGATTCCAAACAGACCATTGATACGTAGTTTGTCCAGAAACATCAGGAGTCACACTTAATTCTACATTCTGTCCTTCACAAGGAGCATTTCCTCCTGCTATGGTTAAATCGTTACCTAAATCTACACCTATATTAAAAGATCCGGCTTCTAAAAAAACAGCAGAATCTAATGAACCATCTTGTTCATCTGCAATAACTATTTTTATGGTATACGTATTTCCAACAACAACATTACCTTGAGCTACTAGACTCAAAATCTGCCCATTATAATCTATAGCAGCTAAATTTTCGTCATTAAATGGAGTAAAATTATATTTATCAAAATACACTTCATTTATAGCTGAACATATACCAGGAACATCTGGGTGAATATTAGTCGCTTCAATAGGAGTTGTAGTTCCAGGTAAAACTGCTAAATTTTGCACTACTCCAGTTGCTTGATCTGTAAGGATAAAGGCAAAGGCATCGGAATAGGTACACTCAAAGTTTTGATTATATTCTTCAGAAGCAAATAGAAAATTAAAACTAATGGAACTAATTGCAGGAACAAAATCAAATTGAATAAAAGAGGCATTATAAGTATCAGTAGCGGTTGTATTCGCTTCGAGATCTGCATCCCCAGGCCAAACGCCAACAGTCCCATCACTATGATCAGTTAAATTTGGACCAGACGCGTTTGATATAAATCCAGAACTTAAAATAATTCCATCTTGGTAAGGAAAATTCGACCCATTAGCATTAAAAGCACCAATTCCATTACCTTCACCGAAATCTGTCCCTGTACTAGATGTAAAGTTTGAACTCGCAGCACAAGGACTATTTATAAGTATATCTTCAATTAATTCCTGTGTAGTATAAGTCTCATCAACACTAATAAATTGAGAATAACTGTATAAAGAGAAAAGTAGAACAATTGGGAGTAATATTTTCTTCATGCAATAGGTTAAGGTTTCAAATATATTGAATACATTGCTTTTCTTTTCATATTTTTGTAAAAATTTAAGAAATGACTAAAATAAATATAACTGTACAACTTACAAATAATGAAAATATTGTAAAATTTGTAGCAAACTCGTTCCTAACACAGGCGAAAAGTTACGAATTCACCAATATTGACAGTGCTAAACCGAGTCCTATTGCTCAGGAATTATTTTACTTACCTTTTGTTAAAACAATTTATATTTCTCAAAATTTTATTGCAATTGAGAAGTTCCCAACCGATTTAACTCAAATAAAATGGGAAGATGTCCAAAATAATGTAGCAGAAACTATAGAGGATTATCTGAGCTCTGGAAAACCAGTCATCATAGAACCTGAAGAAAAAGAAAAAACTTCTAAAAAAATTCCTATTACCATTTATGCAGAAAGCACTCCAAATCCTGAAGTGTTAAAGTTTGTAGCAAATAGATCCATTGCAAATACCACATATGAATTTAAGAATAAAAATGAATCTATATATGCTCCGTTAGCAAATGAATTGTTTAATTTTCCTTTTGTTAAAGAGGTATTTATAAATAATAATTATGTTTCTGTAACAAAACAAAATGGATTTGAATGGCAAGAATTCGCAAATGAATTAAGAGATTTTATAAGAACTTATATTGAATCTGGGAAAAAGATATTTACCGATGAAATTCTTCAAAAAGGAGAACAAACAAATAAATTAACAGAAGAAAGAGAATATTCTGATATCGATAAAGAAATCATTTCTATATTAAATGAATACGTAAAACCTGCTGTTGAAGCAGATGGTGGAAACATTGCCTTTGATTCTTATGACAAAAATACTAAAACTGTAAAAGTAATTTTACAAGGTGCTTGTAGCGGGTGTCCATCCTCAACAGTTACTCTTAAAAATGGAATAGAAGCAATGCTGACTGAAATGCTTAATGGAAAAGTCACTACTGTAGAAGCAATTAATGGATAGCGATTAGTTTATAGCTATTTTTTACATTGAAATTACTATTGAAGTAAAACAACAATCATATTATCAAATTTTATTCTACAATACGTTTTTGAAATTTCAAAAACGTATTTTTGTTTCAATAATATTATTTTATGCGATCAATATTTTTTTATATTTTTATAACAACTTTATTTTTTTCTTGCAATTCTTCTAAAAAGGAAACTTTGGGAAATTCTAATCAATATACCAACGAATTAATAAACGAAACCAGTCCTTATTTACTGCAACATGCTCATAATCCTGTAAATTGGAAAGCTTGGAACACTGAAACACTTCAGCAAGCAAAAGATGAAAAAAAACTTATGATAATAAGTGTAGGTTATTCTGCTTGTCATTGGTGTCATGTCATGGAAAAAGAGAGTTTTGAAGATTCTACGGTAGCTTCAGTTATGAATAAAGATTTTATTTCAGTTAAAGTAGACCGAGAAGAACGTCCTGATGTTGATCAAATTTACATTAATGCAGTACAGTTAATGACTGGGAGTGCTGGATGGCCACTTAATGTCATAACACTTCCAGACGGGAGACCAGTTTGGGGAGGCACTTATTTTAGAAAAAAAGCTTGGATCAACTCCTTAGAAAAAATGCAAAAGCTTTACGATGAAAATCCTCAAAAAATGATTGATTATGCTGATAAATTAGAGGAGGGTATTAAAAGCATGGATTTAATTGAGGTAAACACTAATGAACTAAATTTTAATGATTTTCCTACAAAAAGTACTGTAAAAAAATGGAGTGCTACATTCGATAATAAATATGGAGGTCCTAATCGAGCTCCTAAATTTATGATGCCCAACAATCTTAACTATTTGTTGCGATACGGCATTAAACACAGCGATAAACAAATTCAAGATTACGTTTATTTAACGTTGGATAATATTGCTTATGGTGGGGTTTATGATCATATTGGAGGAGGATTTGCTCGTTATAGTACTGATATGAAATGGCACGTACCTCATTTTGAAAAAATGCTTTACGATAATGCTCAATTAGTAAGTTTATACAGCCAAGCTTATAAAATAACTAAGAAACTATTGTATCAAGAGGTCGTAAAAGAAACGTTGGAATATATTAAAAGAGAAATGACCAATAAGGAAGGTGCTTTTTATTCTTCTTTAGATGCAGATAGCGTATCTGAGGACGGAGAATTAGAGGAGGGCGCATATTATGTATTTAATAAAAAAGAATTACAACTGCTGCTAAAAGAAGATTTTACCATTTTTTCAGAGTATTATAATGTAAATAATTACGGGAAATGGGAAAAAGAAAGTTATGTGTTAATTAGAAAAAAAAGTGATCAAGAAATTATTACTGAATTTTCTATTTCAGAAGAAGAATTAAACCAAAAAAAGAAAGACTGGAGAAAACAACTTCTAACTTATAGAAACAAGAGGCCTAAACCTAGGTTAGATGACAAAACGTTAACTTCTTGGAATGCGCTAATGATTAAAGGATATGTAGATGCTTATAAAGCTTTTCAGGTTACAGAATATTTAAATATCGCTCAGACGAACGCTCAATTTTTAATTGATAATCAATTACAGGGAAATGGTGCTTTAAACCACAGTTATAAAGACGGGAAAAGTACTATTAATGGTTACTTAGAAGATTATGCAGCAGTTATTGACGCTTTTATTGCTTTATATGAAGTTACTTTAAATGATAAATGGATAAGTAAGGCAAATGAATTAGCGGAATATTCTTTCGATAATTTCTTCGATGAAGATAAAAGCATGTTCTATTTTACTTCAAAAGAAGATGAGAAACTTGTCACTAGAAATTTTGAATACAGGGACAATGTAATACCTGCATCAAATTCTATTATGGCAAAAAACTTATTAATCCTTTCACATCATTTTGACAATGAAAAATATTTAACTACGGCGTCAAAAATGCTACACAATGTTCAACCCGAAATTCAAAGCTATCCTAGTGGTTTTTCTAATTGGTTAGATTTAATGTCTAATTTTCAAGATAAATTTTACGAAGTTGTAGTTGTTGGTGCGGACGCTTCTAAAAAAATAGCTAAATTAAATGCGCGTTATCTTCCAAATATTCTTGTTGCTGGAAGTACTTCAGAAAGTAAAAAACCTTTACTAAATTACAGGTATATTGACGGAGAAACTTTGATTTATGTTTGTGTCAACAATAGCTGTAAACTTCCAGTATCAAATATTTCAGAAGCATTAGGTT
Organism: uncultured Flavobacteriaceae bacterium; assembly: GCA_913052585.1. Lineage (GTDB taxonomy): Bacteria > Bacteroidota > Bacteroidia > Flavobacteriales > Flavobacteriaceae > Marifrigoribacter. The sequence goes on from CAJXEB010000003.1 coordinate 4,620, forward strand.
TTATTAAATAACAAAAATATTAATTATAAAAAAGGTAAAGGTTTATAGGAATAAACCTTTACCTTTTTTTATTTGCGTCTTTTTACTTCATAAACAATAATACATCGATTATCTTTTTTTTATAACAGCTTATTTGTTTTTATTAAAATTTAACAAGGAATTTAACAATATATTGACTAATATATTATTGTTTATGAAATATCTTCGCAAACTGAAAAATTAAAATTTAAAAAAACCTCATTATGAAAAAGAATTTATTAATCGCTTGTTCAATCATTGTTTCACTTTATTCATTTAATATTGGAGCTCAATCTGTATACAATGATACCGATATTGACAAGCATATATCTAAGAGAAGTGTAGAGGTTTATTTAGAAGCTGATTTTACTGGAACTCCTTACAAAAATAAAGAATTTAAAAATGGCACTATTTCAAAGAATGGAGTTGTTATTGCTCGAAACATAGGTTTAAGATATAATGCTTCAAAAGATTTGTTTGAAGTTAAAAAAAAATCTGTATTAAAAGACGATCAAGCTAAGGTGCTAATTAGTAATGAAATTATTTCAATAAATTTAGAAAACGAAAAATATATATTTTTAACTCCTAATGAAAATAATAGTGCTCAAGGATATTTTATTGATTCCTATTCTGGAGAAAAAGCATCCCTTTATAAAAAAATTAAAAAGGTTTATATTCCAGAACAAAAAGCCTACACATCCTTAGCAAGTAATGTTGCAGCAATCTATAAAGAAAAAGTTATTTTATATCTTTATAAGAAAGATGGATTAATAGTTGAATTACCTAATTCTAAGAAAAATAAAATAAAAGCCTTTGGAGATAACTCTAAAAATATTAAGGTGTTTATAAAGGATAACAAGGTAAATATTAATAAAGAATCTGGACTTATTGAACTTATAAAGTATTATAATACTTTATAAGTTCATATAATTTTATATATTTAATTCTGCCTCAAAACAGGAGTTTAAGTAAGTAATCAATTATTTTTATTATCTAGTTTCTTTAAATAATAAGATGGGTAAATACCCCATTTTTTATAAAATGCTTTAGAAAATGATTCTGCATTTTTAAAGCCACATTCTCCAGCTATGGCTTTAATGGTATACTTTCTAAATTTTGGATTAACTTTAAACTGTTCAATTGCATAGCCAATTCTTAAATTATTAATGTATTGAGAAAAGTTTTTATCCTTTTTAAGATTGATTACTTTAGATAAATATGTAGAATTAGTTCCAAACTTTTTTGCCATATCATTTAATGAAATATTTAGATTTAAGTAATTTTTATTGTCTTCAAATAAATCTAATTGACTTAATAATTCTTTAATAATTGTAATCGAAATACCTCCATTTAATGAACTATTTTTTACAGTTTTTGTTTTAATAGCTTCTTGTTGATTTATTATGTTATTAAATCTTTTTTTGAATTTACGTTGCCTTTTTATATAGTAAAAAAGAGAAAGAATACTTATAAATAATAATGAAAGAATCCACCATCTTAATGTGGTAGAATTTTTATTTTGAATGTTTAAATCGGTAATGATTTTTTCTTTTTCTTGAAGTATTTGAGGAATATGGTAATCTTTATTGGTCTTTTCCTTTATATGCGTCCTCTTTACATCAATAATTCTTTCTATCTGAATTAGCTTGTAAAGGTATTTAAGCTGTAATTCTTCTTCTTTATTTTTTTTGTAATAACTAATTAGTTTATCATAAACATCAGGTAATTCTGGACTAAGAATATGATTACTTTCATAAATAGAATCTATTTTTTTAAAATAAGCTATACCCTTATTTTTTTCTTCTAGATTATAATAACATTTTCCTACATAATAATAAAAATAAGGCAAGTAACTATTGTTAAAACTAGATCTACTAATATCACCTTTATATAGACTATCTAATGCTTGTTTATATTTACCTTTTATCGTTAAGGCCATTCCTGTTCTTGAGACAAATGCAAAGTAAGTAGATGAATCTTTCTTTTTTAATGTTTTTTCTATTCCGTGATTAAAATAAATTAATGCTGAATCTGGCTTTTTTAAACGTACGTAACACTTTCCAATTCCTTCAAGGGTGAATAAAGATTGTGTATAATAATTTTCATTTTTCTTATTTTTAGAAATCAGTTTTTCTACAAAGAATTCAGTTTCTAAAACTTTCCTATAATCTCCCCATAATTCATTTACCAAATTAATTTGATGCAATGCTGAAATTTGTTGCTCCAAATTATTTTTTATAGTTGCATTATTATATGCAGATATTGCACTTATTAGACTTCTTTCATATTCGTTATTATTAAAAAAGTATTGTGATTTTGCTAAAAGGTATTGAGTTGGAAAATTTTTACTTTTACTTTCTAATGTATATGAAATAGAAGAATCTAAATGTTTGATTGCTACAGGAAATTTTGAAACATATGCTAACATAGAATATCCGTTAGCTATTTTTATGCTATCAATGTCCTGTATTGATTTATTTAAATAAACATTAGCAATTTGATTTGCATATATTGAATCATTATCATTTAAATCGTAGATTAATTCTAGAGATTTGTATGATTTAGAAAATAATTGAGCATTATTAAATGATTGAGCATTTATTTGAAATGTCAAAGAATACAACACAATAAGAAAATAATATCTTTTAATCATAAAAAAATAAACGGGTTTTGTAAACAATGAAATTATAAAAAATAATAGTATCATGAATGCCATATAATATTATAAATTAATTGACATTAAAAAACAACCACAAAATATTGATATACAGAATCTTATAACCTATTAACATGTCGTAATTTATAAATTACGCCTTCTATTTATAAATAGAGAGATAAACAATTTGTTTAGGACTATTATCATAACTATTTTTATAACATAATTTATTATTAATTGAAATTGAACTATGAAAAAGATAATTTATAACACCATTATATTTCTATTTGTTGGTTGTTCATTTGCTATTGCACAGAATAGAAATTTACAACGTCAAACTGAATGGTTTGTATATCATGCTAATGTATATGACACAAGAAGTATCTATGATCCAGTTTCTCCTGAAAATTATGAAGGGACACCATACTATTTAGAAAACTTTCTATTAGGTAATGTTTATTTAGAAAATGAAGTGGTTTTAAGCAATGGAGCTTTACGCTATAATGCTGTTGCTGATGAAATAGAATTTAAAGAATCATTAAATGACGATGATAAAAATGCGAAAGCTCTTGTGAAATCAAAAGAAATTTATGCCAAAATAATGAAAGACACTTTTGTTTTTATTCCAAGTAAAGGATATTATTTAGTGGTTTTTGATGGAAACAATTTTAGCTTAATTAAAAAAGTTACAAAAAAATATTTTCCAGCTAAGAAAGCTGAAAACACATATGAAAGATCTGTTTTAGCAAAATTTGAGGATAGGTTTAGCTATAATATATATACAAAAAATGGTGAAATGACAGAATTTCCAAAATCAAAAAGTAAAAAACTAAAAGTATTTGGAAATAGCGAAAAATTGATAAAAGACTATATTAAAGAATACGATCTTGATCTAAACAAAGAAAAAGATTTAAAAAAAGTAATAATGCATTTAGATGGAGTTGAAGGAGCTAGTCTATAGTTTCATTTATATTTAAAAAAAAGATGATATTAAAAAATATATTTCTAATAATAAATTAGATATAAGTAATAAAGATATTTTAATAAAACCAGTTAGGCAAGTTGACTTATTTATTGACACTACCCTGCAATAAAATCTTTTAAATAAAAAGGCTCAAAATAAGCAACATCCTCAAAGTCGCTATTATTAAAATTTATTTCTGCAAGTGCTCCCATTTGTTTTGCTGAAGGTAGCTTACCGTCCATAAAAATAGCATTTTCATGTTTACATAACGCTTTAAATTTCTCAACTCCATCACCTATAAAACAAACTTTATTTGTTTTTAAATAATTATAATAGGAGTTTTCATCAAGCACTTCGGCTTTAGTTTCTCGTATCTGTACATTTTCTGAAGAAAAAACTACTGAATACACTTCCAATCGTCTTGCATCCAACATTGGTATAATAAGTCCATCTTCTACATCAGCTTGGTGTGCAAGCGCTTCTAAAGTAGGTATAGAAATTAATGGAACATCAATAGCAAAACACAACCCTTTAGCAGCAGAAACACCTATACGTAGTCCTGTATAAGATCCTGGTCCTTTGCTAACAGCAATTGCTTGCAAGCTAGATTTTAATGTTCCGCTTTTCGCTAATACTTCATCAATAAATAAATGTAGTTTTTCTGCGTGAGAATATTGACTGTTATTATCCTCTTGTAAAGCAATTATTTTGCCATCAACAGCTATTGCAACAGAACAATTAGTCGTAGAAGTTTCTAAACATAAAATTACAGCCATTATTGAGTTTTATTTATCTTCTACGCTTTCTTCGTTTTTACCCTCTTCTTTTGACTCCACTTTATCACCAGACTTCAAGATTTTTGTAACAGTATTGTAGGGTCCAGTAATTACCTCATCGCCTTCATTTAATCCAGAAGTAATTTCAATATTGGAATCATCTTGAATTCCTGTAGTAATAACTCTTAATTTAGCAACATCTCCATTTTTAACAAAAACACATTCAAATTTTTCGGTATTTGAAGAAATTGTCTCTTTAATAATCTTTTTACTTTTAGAACTTGAAGTATCTGTTTTAATTACAATAGAACTAATTGGAACTCCAACAATGTTTTCTTTTTTATTGGTAATAATATCTACTGTTGCTGTCATTCCTGGACGAAATGGTGAAAAATTCTCAGGTTTATCAACAGTTAAGTCTTTATAAGATTCTGGAAGAATTCTAACTTTCACTTTAAAATTAGTCACTTGATCAACAGACAGAGTGTTTTCAGCGGTATTTGCGATTTCTGTAACAACACCTTTAAATTCTCTTTTTAAATATGCATCTACTTCAACAACAGTAGAATCTCCAACATTTACTTTTACAATATCGGTTTCATTTACATCCACTTCAACTTCCATATTGTTTAGGTTTGCCACCCTTACAATTTCGGTTCCTGCCATTTGAGCGGTACCAACTACTCGTTCTCCTAATTCAACAGATAATTTTGAAATAGTTCCATCTCTAGGTGCAAAAATAGAAGTTCTAGATAGGTTATCTCTTGATTGCTTAACAGAGGACTCAGCGCTTTGTACATTATAATAAGCTGATTTTGCATTCGCTTTTGCAACTTCATATTCAGTAAAGGTTCTTTCCCAATCAGATCTAGATATTACCCCTTTTTCATACAATGCTTTATTTCTATCATAATTTAATTTCAAATTATTAAGATTCGCTTCAGCTTGTGTTAATTGTGCCTTTACATTTTGTAAACCCGCTTGAGACTGATCTACCAATGCCTGAACTAAATCAGGGTTAATACCTACTAATAAATCTCCTTTTTTTACTTGTTGCCCCTCTATAATCGGCAGTTCAATAATTTCACCTGAAACTTCAGAAGATAATTTTATTTCAACTTCTGGTTGTATTTTTCCAGTAGCAGCAACAGTTTCAACAATATCAATTAAACTTATATTGGTAACTTCTACTTCTTTAAATTTTCCACTTTTTCCAAACCAACCTGCTTTTTTACCTCCTAAAAGTACTGCAAGTAGTATTATTACAATAACTATTATCCAAATTATAGTTTTCTTTTTCATATTTAAAATTTTAGCTCTGTAGCTGGGATTCCAAAAAATAATTCTAATACTTTTAATTTAAAAATATAGTCGTATTTAGATCGATTGACTTCAATATTTGATTGACTGTATCTTAGTTTTGATTGACTAAATTCAAACGAATTTGTTAAACCTACATCGAATCTTGTTTTAGCATATTCATAAGCTAATTCTTGAGACTCAAAAGAGGCAAGTGCAGCATCATAAGCTTTTTTAGATCCTTCTGCATCAACATAAGCTTGATAAACTGAAGATTCTAAATCTAATTTAGCTTGCTCTAATTGATATTCGTTTCTTTTAACATTTACTAAATTTCTTTTCACATTGTTTCGTGTAGAAAAACCATTAAATATTGGCATACTCAAGTTTAAACCATAAGAGATACCATCGTTATCTGATAATTGATCTACAAATGGTTTAGCGGGATTTTCTACTAAACTCGTATTAGGAACTTCAGTAAGAACTGCTTCACCAGTAGTACCTACATAACCAATTTGAGTTGTTAGCGTAGGATTATTTGGATCTGTAATTGACGAAATCCTAGGAATATCAGTTTCTCTAGTATTGTAATTGAAAAACGCATTAATTGTTGGCCAATAAATACTTTTTGAAATTTCTAAATCTTTTTGAGCGACACTCATATTTTGCTCAGCAATTTTTACCTCGTATCTATTTTCTTTAGCAGAATTGATTACTTCATCAACGCTCTTTCCTGAAAGCTCTGATAAGATTACAGAAAATTCTTGTTCTGCAATATCAAAATTCTCATAATCCTTAATTAATAACAACTGTGCTAAACTTACTAAGGAGATTCTAACATTACTTTCTGAAGTAACAATAGCTTGTTTTTCTTGAGCACTAACTGCTTTTATTTCTAACAAATCTCCTTTTGGTAAAACACCTGCATCAACTAATTCTTGTGTTCGTGAAATTTGTTCTTCGGTAACTTTGTTTTGTTCACTAGCTACTTGAAGATTCGCTTTAGTTAATAAAACTTGTAAATACCCATTGGCGACAAACAAAGCAATATCATCTTTAATTTTGCTTGAACTATATTGAGATGAAAGTTGCAACATTTTTGCTTTTTGCAATTCTCTATGATTACGTAATCCACCAAATACAGTAACTCCTGCAGATATATTATAAGACGAACTCCTTGAAGTAATATTTCTTAACACTCCAGTAGTTATATCTTGCGTAAGTCCTGTATTCCAACTGTTTCCAACTGATCCATTTATGGATGGCAAGAAATTCCCAATGGCATCACTTTTTGTAATATCTGAATTTTCAATTTCTAATTCAGATTGTTTTACAGAGATATTATTCTCTATTGCATACGCAACACATTCTTGAAGCGTCCAATTTTTATTCTGTGCAGTAAGTGTTACTCCAGTACTTAAGAGTAAACACATAATTACAAATTTTTTCATATTGATATTCATTGTTGAATTGGTCTTTGAAATATTAAAAATGTTACAATTTTTGATGAAATAAAAACAATTATTATCCTCTACCAAAGCTAGAGGCAGGTTTTAATTGATTCCAAACTTTTATTTTATCGCTTTCAGTTATACCTGATTTCACTTCCACATTAATTCCATCACTAATGCCTAATTCGATATCTTTTCTTTCAAATTCTTGATCACCAACTTCAACTTCTACAAAAGGTAGTTTCGTTTTTGGATCGTATTGAACTAAAGCTTCTTTTAATGCCATTACACTATCTGCTCTTGCCAATATTATAGAAGCGTTTGCACTTAATCCTGCACGAATAAAAGTAGAATCTGTTTTGTTAAGTGTTCCTTTAATTTCAAATTGGATCGCCCCATTTTCTTCTACTCCTTTTGGAGCGATATAATCTAATATAGCGTCAAATTTTTTATTTTCAATCGCACCTACTGTAATTTCTAGTGGTAGGTTTTCTTTAATCTTTCCAACTTCACTTTCATCTACTTTTCCTTCAAAAATCATATTCCCAACATCGGCAATAATTGCAATGGTAGTTCCGTCGTTAAAATTATTTGCTTCAATTACTTGATTTCCTGTTTTAACCGGAACATCTAATACCATACCAGAAACGGTTGCTCTTATCTCTGTATTAGCTGCTGCTCCCATTCCGCTAGTAGTTCCAGTTTTTACGATATCGTAATTTTGATGCGCATTATTTAAGCTAATTTGTTCTTGTTTATAACGTTGTCTTGCTTGATCATAAGACAATTGTGCAGTATCAAACTCATTAGACGAAATAACTCCTTTTTCGTGCAATTCTTTCTGTCTGTTATAAATGTTTTCCTGATTCTTAAATGCCAATCGTGCAGTTTCAACCTGAGTATTAATACTGTTGATATTATTTTTAGCACTATTTAACGAAGATATATTAGGCACCACTTTTACTTTAGCTAGTAAATCTCCTGCTTCAACATATTCCCCAGCTTCAACAAATATTTCAGCAATTATTCCTGAAATATTTGGTTTGATAAGTACTTCTTCTTTAGGAACTATACTCCCAGTTGCCACCGTTTTTTTAATAATAGTTTCAGTAGCTGGGGATTGAGTTTCATATACAACAGGGTCCTCTTGGTTTTTACTATATAACCAATACATAGCTGTCGAAAATAATACGACTATAGCTATTAATATTACGATGGTTGCTCTTTTTTTCATTCTTATTTATATTCAAATATTAAATTCTTATTAATCTGTTCGTAATGCATCTACAGGCTTTATTTTTATCGCTGTTTGTGCTGGTATTAAACCGGCTAGTAATCCTGATATTATTAAAATTGTTAATGCAATTAATACAACGCCTATGTTAACAGATGGGTTTAAAAACATCATATCTGACGTATCCATTCCATCTAATATATTATTTACTAATACCAATAATCCAGACGCTAAAGCGATACCAGCCATCCCTGAAATTATGGTAAGAAAAATAGATTCTAATAAGATCTGAGATCGAATACCCCAAGGAGTTGCGCCAAGAGCTCTTCTAATTCCTATCTCTTTTGTTCTTTCCTTAACTACAATTAGCATAATATTACTAATTCCAATAATTCCTGAAAGCAATACTAATATTCCAACAAAATAAGCAACAAAGTTTAGTGCTACAAAAAGTCCATTTATTTTACTGAATTCTTCATATAAGTCGAAGTGACCAATGGCTCTATCATCTTCTGGATGGATAGTATGTCGGGACTTCATTAAATCAAATATATCATCTTTCAATTCTGTAATTGTAGTGTCATCTTCTGCTGTAATTGCCATCCAACCTACTCTATTCCCCATATTAAAAGCCTGTGAGAAAGCCGTAAATGGAACAAATATTTCTTTTTGTCCTTCTTCAGCATCCCCGTCATTAGATTTTTTATTATAAGTCCCGATGACCATAAAGTTGACCCCGTTTATTTTAATATAAGTCCCTAATACTTCTTCGCCTGTTTCATATAATTCACTTCTTACACCGCTACCAATTATTGCAACTTTTCTTTTTTCATTAATATCTGAGTAATTAATAAACCTCCCCAAGGTGATATCCATGGGTTGTTGTTCAATAAACTCCGGGTAATCTCCATAAACATTATATGCTCCTGTATTTAATCCTCTTACCACATTGTTAGTCCCTCTAAATCCTCCTAATTGATTTCTTGGAGAAATATAGCGAAGATTTGGAATGTCTCGTCTTATTGCATCTACATCTTCAATTTTAAATCTATATCTTCTCCCTTTAGGAAGACCTTTATAGGGTTTAGAAGCAGTTTGAGACCACATAAACATAGAATTTGTAGCCATACCATCAAAACCTTGTTTTACCCCATTTTCGAGGCCATTTCCAGCTGCTAATAGAATAACAAGAATAAAGATTCCCCATAATACTCCAAAAGAAGTCAATAAAGTCCTAAACCAATTAGAACTCAGTGCCTCCAATATTTCTGCCCAGCTATCTCTACTAAACAATTTACTCATCTCTCAATGCTTCTATGGGTTTAATACTCGATGCTCTATATGCTGGAAAAAATCCTGCAATAGCACCTGCTATTACTAATATCAAAACGGTTGTAAATGCTACTTTAAAATCTACAGAAGGGTTTTTAATATAATCCGTTTCTATCAATGGCCCTACTAATTCAAGGAGAACCAAACTAAAAATTAGACCAAGAAACCCTGCAATTGACGTTACAAATATAGATTCGTGTAAAATCATCCCTATGATAGAAATAGGTTGTGCACCAATGGCTTTTCTTATGCCTATTTCTTTAGTTCGCTCTTTTACAATAATCAACATAATGTTACTTACTCCAACGATTCCCGCTATTATGGTACATATCCCAACTCCCCAAAAAAACCATCGAATCATAAACATTAAATCATAGAATCGTTTTGCGTTTTCTAAGGAATTATTAATTTGAACCGCACGATCATCTGTTGGTGAAATAATATGTTTTGCTTTTAGATCCGCTTCTAATTTTGCTGTAAAAGCTTCGGAAGCAGCTAAGGCATCCTCAAACTTATCTTGTTTCTCCAGTGTAAAGGCCATAGAACGAAGCTTATCTCCTGCATTAAAAACACGCTGAGCGGTAGTTAGTGGTATGAAAATTCTATTTTCTTCTCGCTCTCCTCCTGGATCTGTATAAATTCCAACTACTTTAAATTTTACTCCAGAAACCTCAATGTATTCGCCTATTGCATTTTCTTTTTTAAACAAATCTTGATATACCCTTTGTCCAATTATTGCAACTTTTTCGTAAGCGTCATTATCACCTTGATTAATAAATCTTCCAGTTGTAAGTGTAGCGTTTTCTAGAAATTGATAATCTCCCAGAACTCCTTCTACTCGGTAACTTCCGTTTTCAGTTTTATAAGTGGTTATTTGCCCCCATCTACTGTAAACTCCAGATTTGTATTCTAACTGATCCTCATTCTTGGTTTCAGCCATTTCGTAATCTGCATTGTCTAATTGGATTCTTCGTCCTGGATTTAAACCCTTATAGCTTTCTGAAGTAACCCCAGTCCATACAGAAATTCTATTGGTAGCATCTTGTTCAAACTCTGATGCTACCCCATTTTGCATTCCTTGTCCAATAGCCAATAAAATGACCAATATAAATATTCCAGAAGCTACAGAAAGCCCTGTTAAAAAAGTTCGCAATTTATTTTTGCGAATGGTTTCGAATATTTCTTGCCAACGTTCTAAACTAAACATTTTCTAGTTTTTTTACCCTTACTTGTTCTACCGCAGAATCATCAATAATAACACCATCTTTTAAATTCACTATTCGCTTACACATATGTGCTATATCGTCTTCGTGAGTCACCACTAAAATGGTTTTTCCTTCATCGTTTATTCCTTGAATTAATTCCATTACTTCATACGAAGTTTTACTATCCAAGGCTCCAGTAGGCTCATCTGCCAAAAGAACTTTTGGATCACTTGCCAATGCCCTTGCAATAGCAACACGTTGTTTTTGTCCTCCAGAAAGTTCGCTTGGCAAATGTTCTGCCCAATCTGCCAACCCTACTTTTTCTAGATAATGCATTGCTTTTTCCATTCGAATATTGCGTTTTACTCCTTGATAATATAAAGGCATTGCAACATTGTCTAGAGCATTTTTATAATTTATTAAATTGAAGGATTGAAAGATAAATCCTAAAAATTTGTTTCTGTATTGAGCAGCCACCTTTTCGTTAAGATTTTTTATTAAGGTTCCATCGAGATGATAACTCCCTTCTTCAGCTTCATCAAGAATTCCTAATATATTTAGAAGTGTAGATTTTCCAGAACCTGATGAACCCATTATTGCTACCATTTCACCTTCAGAAACTTCAAAATTAATTCCTTTTAAAACGTGAAGAGAATTACTTCCCATCTTATAGGATTTATGCAAGTCTTTAATTTCAATCATGGTTATGTATTAATTATACAAATTACAGGATTTAATATTTGTAAAATGTGAAAATGGTGTTAAGAAATAACGTTGCATTTCTTACTAATAATTTGAAGTAAGACTCCTAAAGAAAGAAAACGTTACACTATTTACAACATAGAAATTAAGACTCTTTTGCCTTTTTACGGCTTTTGTAGATTGCATATCCAACCGCTCCTATTAATAAATAAGGAAACACCATTAAATACATGATACCATTATTAACACCTTTAGATGTTTGACTGTTTTCTTCGCTTTCTAAAACTGCTCGACACATAGCGCATTGAGCTTCAGCAGAAATGGAACAAAAAATAAAAATTATAGTTACAATTAAAACTGTTTTAATTTTCATACTATATGCTTAATAATAAGGTGAGATCATAAAATAAACAATCACCCCAGTAATGGCAACATATAACCATAATGGAAATGTTATTCGAGCTATTTTTTTATGTTTTTCAAATTGCCCTGTAATAGCCCTAACATATGTTATTAATACAAATGGGATTACTGTTACAGACAAAATAATATGTGTTATTAAAATAAAATAATATATATACTTTAATAAACCTTCTCCTCCATACTTTGTAGAATCAGAAGTCATGTGATATGCGATGTATAGCAGTAAAAAAAGAATTGAGAACAGGATTGCTGTTTTCATTAAATATTCATGATTTCTTCGATTTCCTTTTTTAATTTGAATAACAGAAATTATTAATATAACGGCTGTTAATCCATTTATTGTAGCATAAATTGGAGGAAGAAATCCAAGTCGTTCAACACCTGGAATTCGAATACCAAAAAGTGCTGCAACCGCAATGGGGATAATAATGGATAAGCCCCAAATTAGGCGATTGTATTTTTTATTATTGCTTGTATTCTCTTTCATTATAACAATAGCTTAATATCTTCTTTTAACATTTGTACGCCTTCATCTTCTAACCCGTTATAATAGACTATGGGATTTCCATTATCATCAATTCTAGATCGAATAAAACCATCTTGATCTATTAAAGCAAAATACCCTGAATGTTCGAATCCTCCTTCTGCATTTGAGTCTTCTCCAGCATAAATATTAAATCCTTTATTTGCGAGTTGGTAAATTTTGTCTTTATCTCCTGTTAGTAAATGCCAATTAGGGTTGGTAATTTTATAATAGCTTGCGTATTCTTTCAAAACTGGGGGTGTATCGGTAGCTGGGTCAATTGTAAACGAAGCGATAGCCAAATTTGGATTCCCGAAAAATTCATTTTGAATCTTAACCATATTTTTATTCATAATAGGGCAGATTGAAGGGCAAGTAGTAAAAAAGAATTCTACGATATAAACTTTGCCAATATAAGAATCATTATTTATTATTTTTCCATCTTGATTTATAAAACTAAAATTTGGAACTTGCTTTTTATCTTCATTATTTATTACAATATACGCTAAATCTGATTGCGTGAAATTATCAACAATTTTAGGAACTGCCCAAATACCAAATACTAAGACAACAAACGATATACCGATATAAGAGTAATTCTTCATGTGTTTATATTTCTCTTTTAGAATTGTATTTTTTTAGAGCCAAACGATATTCTGCAAGGATAACTCGTACATCGTCACTCATTTTATTATTTATCTCTGAATAGATACTAGAATCAAATCCGTACAAAATCCCTAAATCTTCATCATCATCTCTACCTCTTAAACTTCTATCTTTATCAATTATAAAAACATAAGGTGAAGCCATATTATTATTTAAAGAATAACTGGAACCTAAGGAATTAAATATCTTTTCAATTTCATTTGGCGTACCGTAAACAAAATTCCAGTTCTCAGGATTTTCTATTTGGGATAAATCTTCTTTTAATAATTTCACTTGAGCTTGTGTCCCATCTGGTGTTAATATGACAAACTGAAAGTCTTTAAATTGATAGTTTTTCTTATAAATTTTATGAGCCAAATTAAAAGCATTTGCCTGACTTGATTCAATATCATTTCCGAAAAAACATAAAATTGTGATGTGATCTTCTAATTGCTTAGATCCTCCATTTTCAGTTTTAAATTGATCAATTTCTAAAACATACTCTGTTAATACAGGAAGTTTAGCAAAATGATTAATACCTGAAGAGAAAAATAGGTATGCTGTAATAGGAAGCAGAAATAAGATTCCTAGTATTACGAATTTTTTAATTTTATCTGTAGTATTCACTTTGCAAAAATAGTTGGTAAAATACGGATGAACAATAAATTACATATTAATTTATAAAAAAAAATCCATTCAATAATTGAATGGAGTTTTTTTATAATTCTGTTCAATTAAATTTAGAAATTAAATTTAATATAATTTTCTTTATAGACATCAAATATATAATTTCCTTCTACTAACAATATAAAAACTAAGTAAATGATTAAGAATACCGCTGTCCAAACTACTGATCTTCTTAAACCCATTTTTTCGTCACGCATATGCATAAAATCCCAAGTGATATAATAGGCCTTTATTACGGTAAGTATTAAGAATATCCAATTTAGATATTTTAATGCAAACAAACGGTTAGAAATTAAAAATTCAGGCTTTGAAATCCCTAAATAAACTTCAATGATAGTAATTATAGAAAGTAAGGTAAATACACCCCAGATTTTTGACTGTATAGACTTAAACTTCAGTTTTCCTCTAAATATTGCTAAATTATGATCTTGTGCCATTTCTTAAATATTATTCTTTTTTAAACAAGGTAAAATACTGTAAATACAAATACCCAAACTAAATCTACAAAGTGCCAATAAAGACCTACTTTTTCGACCATTTCGTAATTCTTTCTTCTGTCGTAAGTTCCAACAATCACATTAAAGAAAATTATAATATTGAATACAACTCCAGAGAATACGTGGAATCCGTGAAATCCTGTAATAAAGAAGAAGAAATCTGCAAATAATGGAGTTCCATATTCATTATGTTTTAGATTGGCACCTTCTACAATAGCTTTCCCGTCGCTTTTTAATTTATCAACAGATTCTGCTCTAGACAAAACGGTTCGACCTCCACTTTCATCTAAATATTGAGTACGTATTAATATTGATTCGTCTGCTAAGAATCCTTTTGTTACTTCAGCTAAATTTACGCTAGTTCTTGGACTTTCAGATAGAAACCAAATACCTTCATTACTTTCCTGAGTAGTTCTTTCAGAATGAATAGGAATTGCAAAATCCCCCAAAGCAACTCTAGATCCATCTTCTTTTACAAATTGAAGAACTTTCCCTCCATTTGTTTCAACAGCTCCATAACTTCCTTTAATAAAGGTTCCCCACTCCCAAGCTTGAGAACCAACGAAAATTAAACCTCCAATGATAGTAAGGAATAAGTAAACGATTACTTTATTTTTCTTTAAATGATGACCAGCATCTACTGCTAACACCATTGTTACAGAAGAAAATATTAATACAAACGTCATAAATGCCACATAATACATCGGGAAATTTCCGTGTATAAATGGAATGTGCGTAAATACCTCATCGGCTATCGGCCAAGAGTCTATAAATTTAAATCTAGAAAAGCCGTAAGCGGCAAGAAATCCTGAAAAAGTTAATGCATCAGAAACGATAAAAAACCACATCATCATTTTACCATAACTGGCATTTAGTGGTCTGTTTCCTCCGTTCCAAGTTTTATTATCAGTGCTTGGTTTTGCAACTGTAGCGTCCATATAAAATAATTGATTTAAATAGGTGTCAAAAATACATATATTTTTTATCTAACAAAATAGAAAAATAAAAAGAGGTAAATCCATAAAATATCAACGAAATGCCAAAAAGTAGCTGCTATCTCTATGCCTACGGTACTTCCTTTAATATACCTTTGTTTATAATGATTATAAATTACAACTAAAACTGAAATTAGCGCTGCTATAATATGTGTTAAATGCAGAAGCACGACTAAATATATAAACGATGTTGTGATAGTGCTTTCACTTCCCGTAAAAAAATAACCACTTGAAATTATTTCAGAAAAACCCTTGAACTGAAATATTATAAAAGTAATTCCTAATAAAAAAGTGATGATTAAAAATACCATACCTTTTTTTCTTTCTTGAGCTATCACATACTTTTTTGCTAAATAAAAAGTAACACTGCTTACTAAAATAACAACCAAGCTTATATAAAATGCTTGTGGTATTTGAAAATCGGTTAACCAATCTGGTCGCTCTTTACTTACAATATAACCACTAGTTATACCTAAAAAACTCATTGTTAAACTAATCATACCGAACCAAAGCATCATCTTCTTTGCACGATCTACTCTTGGTTTTTCATTATCAATATTATTTTCCATTTGAAACTTTTTGGTTAGAGTTACCCCCATTTATCTAATAAATTTATCAGCTACGTATACAATTTGTAAGAGTGTTATGTAGCTAACACTTGCTAACATAAATTGTTTAGCAACTTTATTGGTTTTAATTTTATACAATCGAATTGCAAAATACAAGAAGCCCAATCCTATCAATCCTATTATAATTCCAGAAACAGGAGTTAAATATAATTTACCGGTAACCCCAAAGACAGGAATTAGCGAGGCTAATACGGTCCAAATTGTATACAACACAGTCTGTAATGCAGTGCTTTTATCTCGCTTACCATTTGGCAACATAAAGAAACCTGCTTTTTTATAGTCATCGTATAAAAACCAAGCAATAGCCCAAAAATGGGGAAATTGCCAAAAAAACTGTATCATAAACAATGTTCCTGACTCGATACCAAATTCATTGGTTGCAGCAACCCAACCTAACATAAAAGGTATTGCTCCTGGAAACGCTCCAACAAATACAGATAGTGATGTTTTTGTTTTTAAGGGTGTGTATAAACTCACATACATAAATATACATATAGCCCCAAACATTGCTGTAATTGGGTTAATGATATATAATGAGACAATTCCAATAACTGTTAATACCACTGCAATAGTAAAAGCAGTGTTTACAGACATTCTACCTGAAGGAATAGGTCTGTTTTCGGTACGCTTCATTAAAGCGTCCAAATCTTTTTCTATAATTTGATTATATACGTTTGATGCTCCTACCATTGCATAGCCTCCAATACATAAGAGAATTAATTCAGTAAAATCAACAACATCTGCTCCTAAAAAATAACCTGCAATAGAAGAAAAAAGAACACTTACCGACAATCTAACCTTGGTTATTTCGAGGAAGTTTTTAAAAAATGAAGTCTTTTGAGTATTTTGATTTATAGTTGACAATTGCTATTTTTTTTTAATCTTGCAAAGATAGAGTACCTCTTATTCCTTTACAATTATTTTAAGGTTTTCTTCTGTCATTATATGCTTAATTTAAGTAATTTTACAACTAATTTTAAAAACAGAAAAATGCGTACTAAATATTTTATTACAATACTATTATTATTTGTTGGTTTAATTACAAATGCACAAAAAGATAAAAACTCATCGAATCCAAGCTCTCAAAAGAAAGAAAGCTCTAATGGTTCAGAAAATAAAAATTCCCCTTCTAACTTTTCAGATTTAGATATTAAATACACTGGTAATACTAGATTAGTAAATGTTACTTCAGACGTTTATTTTTTTAGCAACGATAGTGAAAACATGGGAGTTATTTTAACAAATAAAGGAGTTGTCATAATAGATACACAAGCGGAAGAAGAAATGACTAGAAGCCTAAAAATAGTTAATAGATTAAATAAAAAATTGTCAATTAAATACTTAATTACTTCATCAAATCTTTTAAAAAATAAAAAAACAGCTAATGAATTAATAACAGAAGGTGCTTTATTTTTGGCTCAAGATTTCTCATCAAAAAGTAAAACTGATAGAAAAGGTAGTAATTTATCTAATTTCAAACCTGATATTGCTTTTACTGATCAGATGACATTAAATTTTGAAGGTGAAAAAATAGATGTGATTTCTTTAAATAACTCAGGTAATTCTGCTGTTTACTTAACTAAAAAAAATATATTATTTACAGGTTCAGTTTATGTTTATAACAAATACCCAGAGATTAATGCTGAACAAGGAAAGAGTTTTGATGAAATATCAGAAGCAATTTCTAAACTTAAAGATATTGCAAATAAAAATACTAAGATTGTACCAGGCCAAGGTGATTTAGTTAGACAAATTGATTTAATTAGGACAAGTAAAATGATGCTTTCTATTTACAAACAAATATACTCACACAGGGAAAACGGGAAAACTTTAGAACAAACCTTAGCAATGAACATTTGCGAAAATTCTGATAAACAAGGGTTTGGAAATGGAACAATAACTGCCAATATGTTTATTACTTCTATATATAATGAAGTTGCAAAAGAATTAGGTCCTTTAGACACAAGAACGCCTGAGCAAAAAGCAATGGATAGATTAAAAGAAATACAAAAAGAAAAGAAACAGAAAAAGTAAAAACTAATTCATTTTAATTTTTAACAAAAAACCCCTTAAATATTTAAGGGGTTTTTTGTTAAAAATCATTTTGCCAATTAAACAGATCGGTTCGAATACCTAAATTTACCCAAGTCGTTTGATTTCTGAAAACAGTTTCTGTATTTACTTTTGGATTAAAATCTCTATATATGACACTTCCATAGACTTTTAAATTTGTTGCTGGATTAATTAAATATCCCAATTTTAACTCTGTAAATAAAAAGTCGGTAGTATTTCCTTGAGCAACCTCATTTCCAGTTTCATATGCTCTATCATCTTCAGTTCCATATATACTTGCGCCATAAAAAGCTGGATTTTCTGAAGTGTTAAATTCAAATCCTCTTTTAGCTACAATAAATTTAACATCACCAAACACTCTTCCTTTATGATAATGCCCGATTAATAATAATTCTGAAAAACTTGCCCCATAAGGGTGTGCCATTGATTGGTTATTATGACCATAATTTAAAACGATTGTATTATGAGAATAGGTATAAGGTCGAACTCTGTTATATTCAGCTTGCAGGTATAAGTTCTTTAGTCCAAAAGCATCGTAATACTTCAAACCTACCTGATATCCTGTTTTGTTTCTCCAACTACCTTCACCTCCAAAAATATCGCTAGAAGAAAATTCGTCTATTATAAATTGTCCATAAACGTTAATTTGGTCAGTAATTTTATATTTAGCACTTAATCCAATTAATGCATTTCCAGATCTTGAGCCTGATGAAAATTGAATGGCTTGATAGAATATAATTGGGTTTAAGTACGAAACATTTACACCGTCACCTGCACTATCCCAAATTACAGATTCAAAAAAACCTATATTTAATCGCTTAGTAACATTATAACTTAAATAATGGCTTGCCATGTATTTGTTTTTGTAGGACTTGTTTTCATTAAGAACTTCAGATCTAACATCTTTTAAAGACATCCATATATTTGTATATTTAAATTTCCAAATAGTGGTATTAATTTTAAAATAGAAATGTGGACTTGCATTATCACTTAAAAATAAAGATCGATGCCCTTCCCCAATAAAATTTTTACCTTGCCCAATTTGAAAATTAAAATGCTTTGAAGGAGTATAGGATAAATACCCAGTAGCTACAGGATAATCGTAAGAATCTGTTTTAAAACCCTTAGCAATACCCTGTCCCGGTATTATAGCTGGATTACCTCCACTTGGCTTTATAGATTCTGCATACCGATTAAAATAATCAGCAAAACGACCCTGACTTTCATAAAATACAGTGAAGAAACTAAATTTCTTACCTATTCCACCCTGGGCATAAAGCAACCTTGTATTGTTATAAGTATCAATATCTGCATCAATATCTTTTCCTAACTGAAGATCAACTCCTGGGTCTACTGTAAACCAAAAATCTTTTCCTTTATAAGTGAACATATGCTCGTTCCACCATTTTCTACCTAACCAAGATATTTTCTTTTTAAGTATTTTTTGATTTTCAATTTCAAAATCATAATACCTGTTTACATCGCTATAAATAAATGGTTTTTGGGATGTATGATTGTTCGTTCCTACTCTATTTATTGCGGCATCGAATCGACTATAGTTTTGTGAAGATAATGGTATGTTTAAATTGCTTTTATATTCTTCATTAGTGTAGGGTAATTTTTGAATTTCATCATATTCATCAACCATATCCTCCCTCGTCAATGTTTTTTTTTCAACTACATCTTCGTATTCTGTTTGTACTAAAGGAATTAAAAATGGTAAGGTAAATTGAACATAGGTAGCTTCTCCATTATAGGTAGCTGGGGTTATTCTTGGCAATAAACTAAAAACTCTTTTTGTTTCTTCTTTTATTTCATTGTAAACGGCATCAACATATAATACTTTGAAATCTCCTTCTTTACTAATTTCAAAAAAAACTTCGGCATTGCCTTTATAATTTTCATTTTCAACAATCTCTGGTATCTTAAAGTTTTCAAAAACAAATTGTTTGATAGTAAAATTAAAGCAATACGCTAGTGAATCTATTTGTGTGTTAGCACATTCTTTAAAGACAGGATATTTTTCGAAACTGGCAATAACATTTTGAGAAACTGCAGTTATTGAAATGAATAATACAAGAAATAGGGCGAATTTCTTCATGATAAAAGAGTATATTATTTTTGTGAAAGATACGTAAAATTACAAATTTACCATTAAAACAAACCCCATCTTGTTTTAAAAGACGGGGCGAATAAAATTAAAATTCTGTTTTAAAAACTATTGGCATCGTATATTGAACTACTAAATTTATGGCCTTGACGACCAGGAATCATAATCGGTAAGTTTGAAACTACTATTTTCACCTCTATTCCTAACAATTAATTTGGGGTTCATACATTTATATTCCTTACTTGAACTTTGCTATCTATTGTAAATTTACAATAATCATCTTTACGTTAATAGCACTTGATTATTCTATTTTATCTGTATGAAATCTTTTAATAACAAATTTTTTAATTTTTAAACACATACAATTTCTTTTCTCCTTATTTGAGAATAATTTTTCACAACCAGGAAAAACAGAAAAAATTCTATTCCCAAAATATTGTTTATAATATCAACTTATTTTTTAACTCCTTTATTAGGGATTATTATTAAAAGTGTTTCTTTAGTAGGTACCAAAATATTTTTTAAATCTTTCTCTTTTGTCACATTAGGCACTCTATTAATGACCTTAGAGATAACCTTAGGAACAAGGTTTCCTATAATTACCTTTTTTTTAAATTTCGAAATTTATTCATCAATAGTATTAGTAACCATCGGAATTTCGTCTAAGTATTCCTTACTAATAAAAGCATGATCCTTTTCAATTATTTTAAGTTTTGTTTCCATAATTAAATAAACAAGAAATAATCTAATGATGAGGCCTAGTTGAAAAATCAACTTGGAACTCTATTTAATATTTACACTTTTTTTATCATTACGTTTTAATAATTATTTTGGCTGGTCATTGTTAAAATTGTTGTGTGATAATTTCATAACGTATAAATTAAAAATTAATATAAACAGTATAGCACAATGGTTATGCAAAAAAACCCGTTTCTATAAATAGAAACGGGTTTTAGAAATAAGATATTTTTTATAGTTTAATTCTCTACTTGAAATAAAATAGGTAATGAATATAATACACCAACTGCCTGACCTCTCTGTTTTCCAGGAATCATTTTTGGTAATGCCCTGACCACTTTCACAGCTTCCTGCTCCAATTTTGGATGTGGTGCACGTGCACGTACATTTACTACGTTACCATTTCTATCAATTTTAAATTGAACAGATATACGTTGTCTTCCTTCTAACCCTAAATCTCCTGCTAAGTCTGTATTAAATTTTTTCTGGACAAATTTTTGAACTTTTTCAGACATACATTTTTTCTTCTCAGCATTATTCTTTTTCTTTTCGCAACCAGGGTAAATAGGTACATTTTCAATTACGGCAAAAGGAACATCTGCAATTTCTTCATCAACAGCTTCTTCGATTTCGTCAATTTCCATAATTTCCTCTTCTTGATTTACCTCAGCAGACTCAATAATTGTTTCTTCGATATCTGCTTCATCTTCAATTACCTCAATCACTTCTGGCGCTGGTGGCGGTGGAGGTGGTGGAGGTGGTGGAATATTCATATCTGTAATTGGGATATCTTCTTCTAACTCATCTCCTAGATCAAGCATATCTTGAGTTAATTGAGCTTTGTCGTAGGTTTTATTTTCAATGGCACGCCATGTAATAAAAAGCATCAATACCATTCCTAATTGGAAAAATATCATACTCCTACGATTAAGGTCTGATTTTGGGTTTTTCTTTGGTTCCATAAATGTATATTTATCTTGTTGCTAAAATATATAATTTCTTCAGTAAATAAAAGATTTCAGGATTTAATTCTGTTTTTAACATTCAAAAACAATAATGCCCCTAAAAATGCACCTAACATATTTGCTGAAATATCAAATAAGTCTGCCTTTCTTGAAGGAATAAAAAGCTCTTGGCTAAGTTCAATTATTATGCCATAAAAAAAACACAATAAGATTATCATACTAATAATTGTTACTTTTTTTATATAATTAGCAACCATATTAGAATAACTTATCCATAAAAATGATAAGAACAGATAAATGAACACATGAATTAATTTATCTATTGGTATAATGAAATTAATTGTAGTTGCCCCTTTAAAAGGATATAAAAAAGCAACTGTAACTAGTATCGTATAAGCTATACAGATACCTAGGAGGTATTTATACTCCCAAAATTTCTTTATAAGCCTTATCATCTAACAACTCATTAATTTCATCTTGATTTGAAATCTTAATTTTAATCATCCAACCTTCCCCAAAAGCATCTGAATTAACTTTTTCTGGTTCTGCTTCTAAACTATCGTTAAATTCAACAATTTCACCAGAAAGAGGAAGAAATAAATCTGAAACAGTTTTAACGGCTTCTACTGTTCCAAAAACCTCATCCCTGTCTAGAGTTTCATCTAATGTTTCTACTTCTACATATACAATATCACCTAATTCACCTTGAGCAAAATCGGTAATTCCTACGGTAGCAATATCACCATCAATGCGTATCCACTCATGGTCTTTTGTGTATTTTAAATCTGAAGGTATATTCATAATAATTGATCTAATTTATTAATTTCCAAAGTTATATCTAAGGGTAAACCCTGTTCTAATTGTTGTTTGAGGAAATGCCGTTGAAATAGCATATTCAGAAAACGAATGATCGTAATAAAATAATGCTGTTAGGTTTTTACTTAAGGCGTAATCAATAGATAATTGAGCTCCATAAATAGTCTGTCCAGCTGTAGTTTGATTATTAGCAATATCTAAATATCTAATAATTGTTTTATTATCTCTTCTTGAAAGGTCCAATTTAAAGTTTAAATCACTTTTAAGAATTTGTTTCTTTCCTCCAAAATTAGTCCCAATTCGCAAATCCTTAACTCTATAACCTGCTCCTATTATTATCTCATTTCCTTGAATTTCAGTTAATAAGTTATTTGCAAAACTTAACGATAGCGCTCTGTCTTTTCTATATTCAAATAAAATATTAATTGAATTTTTCATTTCAAAATCAACTCTAATTAAAGGCGAAAATTGCTCAACTAAATTAACATTAGTTAAAAGAGTGGTACTTTTAAAGTTCCCAGATTGATCAACATCTTCTGGATTATCTACATCATAATCTAAGTTAGTTCTAAATTGATTGATGGTATACCCAGATCTATATCCATGCTGTAATGAGAATCGTTTAAAGTATTTTTTAAACCAAGCTAATTTCATTAAACCTGTATATTTTAAATCCCAATTTGGTATCGGAATATCTCTAAATATTCCAGTACTTTCCTTTTCTGGATTACTCCCTTTATAGGCTGATAAAAACGATGGCAGTAAAACATCTTGACTTGTACTACCAAATCCAACAGGATAACCTGTTTCAGTGTCTACTGGGTAGTTAGCAGTTCCATAATGTTCTTCGGCTAACCTTTTAGCTATAATTAATCTATTATCCCTAAAATCTTGAAATGGTTGGGAGCTATTTTCATCACTAGTAGAAAAAGCAGTTTTAATCATTATAGTAGAAATATTAAAATTCCCAAATGTATTAGGAGTTAACGAACGATATAAATCGTTTTCTATAATATAATTTTCTGAATAACTTTCTGAATAGATTCTACTTGCTGTAATGTCAATCTTTAAATCTTGTATAGGCACTAAATTAGCTTGAATATCTAATTGTTTTGATTCTACTTCGGTATACTGTTCGTTAAATTCCGGATATAATGTTAACCAACCATTACGAGCAGCTAAATCTCTAATTTCAGCTTGACTACCAAATGTAAATCCAGCAGTAGGTTTAAAAGTTCCAGCAAAACCAACAGATTGTGTGTATCCTGGTAAGAATACACCATTATTTTCTTGATAGTTTAATTGTATTTTTTTGATCATTGTCACTAAATCAATGAATACATTCATAGATTTTTCTCCAGTAGATAGGGAGTTTGAAAATTCAACTCCACCAGCTCCATTTCTTTTATTACCGGATTTATTTGCAGTTCCTGTTATAGCTTCTTTTTTATCTAATTTTCCAGATTTCTTGTCACCTTTACCATTATCACCCTTTGGATCTTTACTTCCGTCGGCGGGATTTTCTCCAGATGATATAACCTTTTTACTTTTTTTCCTTTTTGTCAAACCTATATAACGGTAAAAAGTTTTCATATCTAAACTTGAATTGATACGATGGGTTTGTGCATTTTGTACGGAGTTTCCTAAATTATAGGATTGAGTGGTTCCATCTTCAAGAATAATTGGAATATCTAAAAATAAGTCACTACTTTTTTGCCATTGAAAATCTCCAGTATAGGAGTATGTTGCTCTTATAAATTTCAAGAATGGAACTTTGTTAAAAGGTATGTCATAATTTAACTGAAGCGATTGAGAATGTTGATTTGGATCACCAACATCAAAAAACCCGTCCCATACACCTATAGAATCATCAGTATTCCCAAAGGTGTCAATATAATTTTTCACCGTACGATTATTTGTAGATGTGAAATTAAATCTTAACGATTTTGTTAGATTGTAATTAATTGTGTATTGCCAATCAAATAAGAAATTACGTTGATATAAAGTAGGTACTCCAATACTACCTTCTGGTAAATTAAGTTCTCGAAATTTTTGTTCATTATATTGTCGAACATAATTTGATCCAACCGTAATATTAGAAGGTAAATAGTTGAAATTAAAATCTTTTAATAACTGCCAATATTTACTTCTAAAAATAGAATCATTCTTTTTAAAAGGCTCTACTACTTTTGGTTCGAAATTGTAATTATAAGTTCCTCCTACTCTTACATTTTGATCTATAGACTTTTCTATTTCAAAATTTCTATGATCGACTTGATTATAAGAATATGAAAAGGTAAAGTTCTCTACGTCATATACTTTAGGTTTTGCATTTCCAACTCTATTTTTTCGAACTCCTATAAAATTAATACTTTGTCTTTTTGTATAATCCTCAGATTGTTCTTGAATTTCATTACGTCTAGCAGTATCTTGTTGATTGTCTAATCTAGTTTGAAGTTCAATATCTTGGAATTCCTCGTCATATTTTGGTGTAATTAATTCTTCCGAACGACCATAATTAAATGGTAATTGAACTCCCCATTTTTGAGGTAATAATTGACCTAAATTAAAATTAGTAACTAAACCATATTCTTCTACATCTTCAAGACTTCTTTGATTGGGTCCTTGTTCAATGGATCCAAATCCAACAGTACTTTTACTTCCTGAAGCACTTACCGTAGCAAAATCTGCTAAATTCACATCCATACTAGCGACAGCAGCCCAACCTCCTTGGTTATCTAGCTCTGTCATTCGAAGCTCGTTAAACCAAGTTTCTCCACATATTTCATTAGTTGTGGAGTTTCTAACACCAATCATAATTGTACGCACATTACCAAAACTTGGATTACCCTTAATACCAATTCGAAGCTCATTTTCTGGTCCAGAAAAATCTGGATTTAACTCAGATTGCATATAATAGGAAACTTGATTCGGAACATTATTAGGATCTCCTAAAGCAAGTGCTTTCACTTGTTGTAATAACTCAAATGGTAAAAGAAGCCTGTTTTCTATAGGCCAAATATCTTCAGGTGAAGTACTTCCAAAAGAAGAAGGGTTTAACGGAATTTGAACCTCATAATAATTCTGAGATAAATCATTTCCTAATCTAACAAAAGCAACCATATCTCCATCGGATAACATTCCTTCGTTTTCAATAGATTCGGTATGAATGAACATCTCCAAATTTTTATATTGTCTCATATCTACATTAAAGTTTTTATAGACAGACCTACCATCTTCTGAATCTAATCCACAAGTTCTTAGTGATAAAGATTGTTCATTTTGACGAATGATATTATTATTATTATTTAATTGTTCTCTAAAAACACCTGGTGGCAAAACATAAGGTATTGGAGTTCTATTTTCATTCTCTTCAATACTAACCGTAAAGTTTTCAAATATTGTATTACTGTTTTCTGGATCTTGAGCATCTTCATCTAATGCAACTTGATATCTTCTATAATCGCCTCGAATTAAGTCTAAGGTTCCAAATCGTAATATCATATCTTGTTCGAATTCTGAAAGAAACATTCGCATAAAACGAATAGATCTAAAATCTGAAGCTCCATTTACAGCATTATCAGGCTCACTAATTGGCACTTTAAATTGGACCCATCTTACAGGTATCACTTCATTATTTTGCAGCGTAACATTTATTTCTTTAGTATCTGTTATATAATCACTATTGTTAGCATCCATTCCTGGAAAAACATCAATGTTATATTCAAAGTAGCTATCAACCGTATTCATGGTATTGTCACGGTTTATATCCTCAACATCTGGCAGTGAAGTTGAACCTCTATCAGTATTTGTGATTACTTCAGGTGAATTTCCTTGAGTTCCATTATACTTTTTGTAACGTTCTAAAATGTTTCCTTGAGCTTGTAAAAAATACTGGTAGTTATCCCCAGCTGGATCAGCTAATCCAGCAAAATCAGGAAATGTTGCAGCTTCTTCGGCATCACTAAAACCATCATACCCTATATCTTGATTTGTACGTTCTTCTCCCTGAGTATCATAAACATATAACAAGGATTGATTTGTTGGAACTTTACCATAAGCAGTTGGAATGGTATTAGTTGTGGTTCCATCTTCAGGCAATCCGTTTTCATATTGCTTTCTCCCATCTTTTAAAACATCTTCAGAAATATTTCCAAGATTAAAAGTAATAGTACCTCCATCACTTCCTGCAGTTTCATCGTATATAAACGGATCCATTAACCAAAACTGAATATATTCGACATTTGATCGCTCAAAATCTGTAGTAGTTAATTGCCTAACAACACCTCCAAAATTAGATTCTGGATTTGGAAGATCATTAGTTCCATTTGCAGCAGGATTATAGTTATACTGTCCTCTTTCTGTTGGAGAGAAGGCTAAATCTAAAGAAAAAAGAGCCTGTGTTTGTCCCTGAACAATATCTTGATTTGGGAATATCTCGTCTCTAAATATTCTTCTTGTAAAAGGTGAAGAGATATCGTCTACTGTTATTCCATCAGGCCTTTGTGAGCTATAAAAAATTGGATCTACGGTATACCAAGATAATTTTGCTCGTTTATAATTATTTGCTAAACTTCCATTTCCTTGTTCTCCACCAAAACCTATTGGAGCACTTGATAAAAACCAAGTTAATGGTGAGCTAATATCGAAGTTTGTTTGTGCAGCTTCAAAATCATCAACATAAGCTGTTGTCTTTCCATTTAGGTTAGATACTTTAGGAGCTCCTGGTAATAAATATGCAAATTCACCACGCAATGAAAATACTGATTCAACATCAGTATCAATATTTGGTAGTTTATTAACTAATCGAGTTAAAAATGGTACTTCCGTTGAATAATTTGCATTTACACCAAAAACAGAATTATTTATTGGTTCTGAACTAAACGATGATTTTTGGGTTAATGGCCTTTCATTTAAATTTAAAAAGGTAGCACCCATTTGAAATTTTTCACTAAATAAATGTTCAACATTTACCCCTGTAAATCTTTTTGTTTGCTGTCCGAATAAAGTATTGTTTTCTGTAGAAACAGATATAGGAGTATTAGAGTTTAATAAAGATGCATCTAATATTTGTACTCTTCCTAATTGATAATTAACCGTATAATCAACTCCTTCAACTAATACTCTACCTCCAGCTGTAACTGTAACAGATCCTTGGGGGATATTAAATGCCCCTATAGGAATTCCATCTGCACCAGTAGACTTGTAAGTTCCTTTTAATTGAAATTTGTTTTTATCACTTTCTTCTTGTTCTGCTTGCGTCTTTGTTGAAGCATAAAGAGTTTTGAAAACATATTTATTTTGGTTGGCATTATATGTAATTGGGTTTTCGTAATTTTCAGATGAATTAGTAGGTTCTTCTAATTTTTCAAATAAATAACTACCAAAAGGCTCTATGTTTGTAAATATTATTCGACCATTTTGTGTATCTACAGTAATTCCAGGAGAAAAATCAAAGAAACCATCACCTCCTTGTTGTGGATCTCCATTGAAATTTAATTGGTCTAAATTAAATACCTTAAGCAATGGCGTATTGTCAACACCTTCAGGTAAAGCTACTGGAGGAAATTCAACACTTCCTTCAGCAGAGGTTATAAAGTTCTGAGGAGAAGGATCTGTATATAATATATTTAAATTAAAACCTTCTCGTTCAAGTTGAAAAGCTCCCAATGGATAAATATTTTTCATCATTATATCCCATATTGGCTCTTGGACATTTGTAATATTACTTTTCAATAACTTAACAACTAAATTTTGCGATATTCCTTCTATAGGATCCTCATCACCAACACCAGGAATGCTTCCACCTGAAGCTTCAACACCGTCACTAGAAAATTCACCAACTTGATAAACAGTACCATTTACAGTAAATTGAAATGCAACTCCTAATACTTCATCATTATTTAAACGTTGATTTAAAGAAATATAACCTAATTGTGTATCTAATTTATATTCGCCAAAATTTAATTTTCTTGCATTCTCAAGTGTTACATAATCCAAACCATCTCTAACTTGAATACCACTAAATCCTGATTGAACAGTTGCTATATCTCTTATTGCAGGATTTAAAATAGAAGGATCACTCCCTTCTATCCCTAGTGGATTAAAATCATTATTGCTGTTATTAGGGTATGATCTACTTGGAACATTGATAAACCCTCCAGGAGGAAATGGCAAACCTATATTATCAGGGTTAGGCTCTCCAATATCTTGAAGTGCAACAATATTTCTAACATTTTCGGTAGAATTAGTTCTATTTGTAATCCAAACTTCCGTTCTTGTTATTTGAATATTGGTATTTATAAAAGGATACTGAACTAAAACTCTATCATAATTATCTCTAAAATAATGAGATAAGAAAAAGTGTCTATTTTCATCATAATCTAAAGCAAAAATATCAAAATCTGTTATTGTAGCTCCACCTTCTGCAACCACAGTTCTTGTTTCAGATTTTTGTTCAGAAAAAACGCCTGTTATAGTTGTTTTTCCAAACTGAACCTCACCTTTTACACCAAATAAACTTTGAGCTCCTTGAATTAAAGAACTATTTAAAGGCATACTTACATTACCAACTTCAATTTTTCTAATTATATCGTCCTCATCAGGAGTGTATTCTAATTTAATTTGATTTTGAAAATCAAATGTTGATTGGGTATCATAATTTGCTGTAATTTGTAGTCGTGTTCCTATTTTACCTAATAAACTTAAGCTAATCCTTTGGTCAAAATCAAAAGATGAATTACTTCTGTTTCTTGGTGAAAACGCAGGGTTATCTTGCTTAGTGTACAACAATCCTAAATCAATCTCTACGCTACCCTGTGGAATTATTTCTATTTCATTACCACCGAAAATAGATTCAAAAAAATTTGAATTCACATAAAAAGTTGGCAATAGGTTTTTTTGTAACTCTTCAGCCCCTTCTTTTCTTCCATCAGCAGCATCAATCTTTTCTTTGAAATAAGATTTCATTTGCTGGTTAAGAATCAAGTCTCTATATTCTTCTGGTGTTAGGATTAGCGGATATGATATTGAAAAACCTCCAATCATCTTTGTATAAATATACATTTCAGTTATTGGATCGTATGTATACAAGTCTTGAATACTTGTTGGAGTAGGTAAATCCAAACGTCCCATAGTACTTCCAGTACTTGTTGAATCCTGAGAATAGGCTGTTGTAAAACTGCTTATTATAATACCTAAAATTAATAAATGCTTGAAAAAGCTATTTCTTAAATCGTAATTTTTTGATCCCAATTGTTACAAATTTTTTAAAGCTTGTTTTATAATAGTTTCTACAGAAGCATCAGGATCCTTTTTTACAATAGTATCACATACTTTTTCTGCTTGTTTCCTAGCAAAACCTAATGTTTCTAAAGCAGATAACGCCTCATTTCTATTAGTATTGCTCGAAACCAAGGAAACCTCATCTAAGCCATAAATTTTTATTATTTTATCTTTTAAATCTAAAACAACTCGTTGAGCAGTTTTAGCACCAATTCCTTTAACTGACTGTATGGTTGCTAAATTATTTTGAGTAATTGCTTCCATTACTTGTTCTGGAGATAAGGTTGACAACATTGTCCTCGCAATACTTGCTCCAACTCCAGAAACCGATATTAACAACCTAAACACTTCGCGTTCAACTTTACTTGAAAACCCAAATAATGTATGTGAATCTTCTCGTACTTGTAAATGTATAAAAAGTTTCACATTTTCCCCAAAAGGAAGTTGCGAAAAAGTATGTAATGAAATATTAACTGAATATCCAACACCATTACAGTCTACGACTATATTTGTTGGATTTTTTTCAACTAGTTTTCCCTGTAAATGGGTAATCATTGGCTAATAGGTTGATGATTCAAATATAGTATAATTATTTGCATCTGCAATTTCTGCAAATACTAAAAAAAACTATCTTAAATTAGCTTTTATCCCTTGCTTTTTCTAACTTTTCTTTTTGTTGAGCATCGACTACCGCAACAGCTGCAATATTCACAATTTCTTCAACACTTGCGCCTAATTGGAGAATATGTACCGCTTTTTTCATTCCAAGCATAATAGGTCCAATAGATTCAACATTCTCCATTTCTTTTAATAATTTATAATTACTATTAGCAGAATCTAGATTTGGAAAAATTAAAGCATTCACTTTTTTACCAGCTAATTTCGAAAAGGGGAACGTTTTTTTAAGCAACTCACTGTTTAAAGCGAAATCGGTTTGTAATTCTCCATCAACTATAGTGTCTGGACTAATTCTATGTAAAAAAGAAACTGCTTCTCTTACTTTTTGTGCTTCCGGGTTTTTAGAAGATCCAAAGTTTGCATAAGAAATCATCGCAATGACAGGCTTTATTCCAAACATTTTCATGGTATAATTTGTCATTTGTGCAATATTTGCTAATTCTTTTGCAGTTGGATTAATATTTATAGAAGTATCTGATATAAATAAAGGCCCTCGCTTTGTAAGCATTAGATTGGTTGTCGCAATTTTATTTACCCCTTCAAATTTACCAATGGTTTCTAAAACTGGTCTAAACACTACAGGATATGCTCTTGAATATCCAGAAATCATAGCATCTGCATCCCCAACATTTACCATCATGGATGCAAAATAATTTCTTTCTCTCATTAATCTTTGAGCTGCATAAAAAGTAACTCCCTTTCGTTGTCTTTGCGACCAATAAATCTCAGCATACTCGTTTAATTTATCAGCATGATCATCACTTTTTGGATCCAAAATTTCTACATCTTCATCAAAATCAATTTCTTTCATCAACTCAATAATAATCTCCTTTCTTCCTAATAAAATTGGGACTCCAATTCCTTCCTCCAAAACAATTTGAGCAGCTTTTAAAACATCTAAATGATCCGCTTCTGCAAAAACTATTTTTTTAGGGTTTATTTTAGCTCTATTAAATAACATTCGTAATATCTTGTTGTCATTACCCATTCTTGCATAAAGACTCTCTTCATATTTTTCCCAATTAAAAATAGGTTCCTTAGCTACACCACTTTCTACTGCAGCTTTTGCTACTGCAACTGGGATAGTGCATATTAATCTAGGGTCAAAAGGTTTTGGAATTATATAATCTTTACCGAAAATTAATTTTGTTTCACCATATGCTATATTCACTTGTTCAGGCACAGGCTCTTTTGCTAATGCTGCTAATGCAATAACTGAAGCATTTTTCATTGCTTCATTAATTTTGGTCGCTCTAACATCTAGTGCTCCTCTAAAAATAAAAGGAAACCCTAGAACATTATTAACTTGATTAGGGTGATCACTCCTACCTGTTGCCATTATAACATCTTTTCTTGTTTTGATAGCTACATTATAATCAATCTCAGGATCTGGATTTGCTAATGCAAAAACAATTGGGCTTACCGCCATGCTATTTAACATGTCTGGTGTTAAAATATTTGCTACGGATAACCCAACAAAAACATCCGCATCTTTAATTGCTTCTCCTAAGGTAAAAATATCTTTATCGGTCGCAAACTCAGATTTTTCATCTGTTAAATCATCTCTATCTTTCCTAATAACACCTTGACTATCTAGCATTATAATGTTATTTGGATTTACCCCAAACTCCTTATAAAGTCTAGTACAGGATGTGGCTGCAGCTCCAGCTCCATTGATTACTACTGAAACTTCTCCTATATTTTTCTCTGCTATTTCAACTGCATTAATTAAAGCAGCACAGGATATAATGGCAGTGCCATGCTGGTCGTCATGCATCACAGGAATATCAAGCTCTTCTTTTAACCTACGTTCAATTTCAAATGCTTCAGGAGCTTTTATATCTTCTAAATTAATTCCCCCAAAAGTGGGAGCTATATTTTTAACTGTTTTGATAAAATCATCTATATTTTCAGCATCAACTTCTATATCAAACACATCTATATCTGCAAATATTTTAAAAAGCAACCCCTTACCTTCCATAACAGGTTTTGAAGCTTCGGGTCCTATATTACCTAATCCTAAAACCGCAGTCCCATTTGAAATTACAGCTACTAGATTACCTTTATTAGTATATCTATAAACGTCATCAGGATTTTTTTCAATTTCTAAACAAGGCTCTGCTACGCCTGGAGAATATGCCAACGACAAATCTCTTTGAGATGCATATTTTTTAGTAGGTACTACTTCTATTTTACCTGGTTTTGGAAACTCATGGTAATTTAAAGCTTGTTTACGTTTGCTTTGTTTTTTCATGTGTGCATTATTTTAATAAATCGGTCATTCTTCGATAAGCTCAGCAGAGACATGCTGCTTGCTATTAATCATCTAGCTAGGTATAAAAATTCCTAATATGCGCTTACTTACACTATTAATTTAAATACTTTTTAATTAATCTACAAAGTTAATAAAGAATAAGCCTAAACTCATATCGATATCAACTTTTAAGGAAGTTAATATTCCTAATGAAACCAGAATATTTTGTTCTTTTAACAGCACTCTTTTTAAATATGTTTTGAAAAACTTCTTCAGTGATTTCTTCCCAATCTTTTTTAGACATTGATAACAATTCTTGATTAGGATTAAAAAGTGGTTCCTTATGAGTTTTACTAAAATGATTCCATGGACATACATCTTGGCAGATATCACAACCAAACATCCAATCGTTAAACTTTCCTTTCATTTCTGAAGGAATTTCATTTTTTAATTCAATTGTAAAGTATGATATACATTTACTACCATCCACCACATAAGGTTCTGTGATTGCTTGAGTTGGGCAAGCATCTATACAAGCTGTACAACTTCCACAATGATCAGTTACTGCATAATCATAATCCAGCTCTAAGTCTATTATTAATTCAGCAATAAAATAGAATGAACCATTAGATTTTGTAATAAGATTGCTATGCTTTCCTACCCATCCTAAACCACTTTTTGCGGCCCAAGCCTTATCTAATACTGGAGCTGAATCTGTAAAAGCTCTACCATGAACTTCCCCAATTTCATCTTGAATAAAACTCAATAATTGTTTTAACTTATCTTTTATTATAAAATGATAGTCTTCTCCATATGCATATTTGGAAATTTTATAAGTATTATTAGTTTGAGTTTTTTCTGGATAATAATTTAATAATAATGAAACTACACTTTTTGAATCTGGAACTAATAAAGTTGGGTCCAATCTTTTATCGAAATGGTTACTCATATAACTCATTTCGCCGTGCATATTTTTGTGCAACCATTTTTCTAAACGAGGAGCTTCATCTTCCAAGAACTCAGCTTTACTTATCCCACAAGATAGAAACCCAAGACGTTTTGCTTCGGTTTTAATAAGATGCGTATGATGTGATTTAGAATTCAAGCTAATGACATAAATTATATCACAATTTCGTTAATAGCATTAAAACAATCCTCCTTGTTTTGGACTTTTAAGTTTTCCCAAATGTTTATAGGCAGCTTCTGTAACTTCCCTTCCTCTTGGAGTTCTCATAATAAAACCTTGTTGGATTAAAAAAGGTTCATATACTTCTTCTATGGTTTCGGAACTTTCTGATACTGCAGTAGCCAATGTGGTTATCCCTACTGGACCTCCTTTAAATTTCTCAATAATAGTTAATAAAATTCTATTATCCATTTCATCTAATCCAAAGGCATCGACATTCAATGCTTCAAGAGCATATTTTGCAATTTTTATATCTATGTTTCCATCTCCTTTTATTTGAGCAAAATCTCTAACTCTTCGCAATAATGCATTTGCAATACGAGGAGTACCTCTACTCCTACCTGCAATTTCAATGGCCGCTTCCATACTAATAGAAACACATAAAATCATAGCACTTCGCTCAACGATAGTGGTCAATAATTCTGTTGTGTAATATTGTAGCCTTGAAGCGATTCCAAATCTTGCACGCATTGGAGCTGTTAATAGTCCAGAACGAGTTGTAGCTCCTACAAGTGTAAATGGATTTAAATTTATTTGAACAGATCGAGCATTGGGACCAGACTCAATCATGATATCAATTTTATAGTCTTCCATTGCAGAATATAAGTATTCCTCTACAATGGGACTTAGTCTATGTATTTCATCTATAAATAAAACATCTCGCTCATCAAGATTGGTAAGTAAGCCAGCTAAATCTCCAGGTTTATCTAATACAGGACCCGAGGTAACTTTAATACCAACTTCCAATTCGTTAGCAAGTATATAAGCCAAAGTTGTTTTTCCAAGTCCCGGAGGTCCGTGAAATAGGGTATGATCTAATGCTTCTTCTCTTAAATTTGCAGCTTGAACAAATATTTTTAAATTCTCAAGTACTTGATCTTGTCCAGAAAAATCTTCAAAAGACAAGGGGCGGAGTTTTTTTTCTACTTCAACTTCTTCAGGAGTAAAGTTTTCGTCTGAAGGGTCTAAATGTTCATTCATAAAAACAAATATACAAATCGTTAAGCTACCTTTAATTGAATACATACAAAAAAAAGCCTTTCGAAATTCGAAAGGCTTTTTTATACTATTAAGAATTTACGCTAATATGACAATTCTTCTTCGTTATCTTTTAAAGGTATGTGTTGTGGTACAAAATCTTGCCCAGCAATCACATAATCTGAATCTTCTTTATTCATCTTACTATAATCATAAGGCCAACGATGTACTTCAGGTATTGGACCATCCCAATTACCATGTATGTGTTTTAATTCGGTTGTCCACTCTAAAGTATTTGAATTCCAAGGATTTTTTGATCCTATTTTCCCAAAGAACATTGAATGAATAAAATTATATAAGAACACCAATTGTCCAATTGCTGTAAAAAATGTAAAGACAGTTATTACTACATTGATATTTAATAAATCATCGAAATATGGGAAATTTGAAGCGGTATAATACCTTCTAGGAAGTCCAGCCATACCAATAAAATGCATTGGAAAGAAAACTCCATATGCTCCAATTGCAGTTATCCAAAAGTGAATATATCCTAATTTTTTATTCAACATTTTACCTTCAAACATTTTTGGAAACCAATGATAAACACCTGCAAACAAACCATAAAGAGCAGAAATTCCCATTACTAGGTGGAAATGAGCTACTACAAACATCGTGTCGTGAACATTAATATCAAGTGCACTATCTCCAAGTACTATTCCAGTTAAACCACCACTAATAAAAGTAGAAACGAATCCAATAGAGAATAACATTGCTGTATTCATTTTAATGTTACCCTTCCATAAAGTAGTAATCCAGTTGAATGCTTTTACAGCTGAAGGAATTGCAATTAATAATGTTGTAAATGTAAATACGGAACCTAAAAATGGATTCATACCCGTAATAAACATATGGTGACCCCAAACTATTGTTGAAAGAAAAGCAATTGCTAAAATTGAAGCAATCATTGCTCTATAACCAAAGATAGGTTTACGAGAATTTGTTGCCAAAATCTCAGAAACTAATCCCATTGCTGGAAGTATTACAATATAAACCTCTGGATGCCCAAGGAACCAAAATAAATGTTCAAATAGTACAGGCGAACCTCCTTGATTATGTAAAACCTCT
Source organism: uncultured Flavobacteriaceae bacterium (assembly GCA_913052585.1). Lineage (GTDB taxonomy): Bacteria > Bacteroidota > Bacteroidia > Flavobacteriales > Flavobacteriaceae > Marifrigoribacter. The sequence continues at coordinate 40,863 of CAJXEB010000003.1, forward strand.
CCTGCAATATAAATATCTGAAAGGAAAAAAGAAGTACCAAAACTTCTATCCATTATTAACATTAATGCTGCCGATAGTAATACTGGAAAAGATACAACACCAATGATGGCTGTTACAAAAAATGCCCAAATCGTTAACGGAAGTCTAGTCATAGACATTCCTTTAGTTCTTAAATTTATTACTGTTACTATATAGTTTAAAGAACCTAGTAGTGATGATGCAATAAATATAGCCATCGAAACCAACCAAAGAGTCATTCCTGTACCAGAACCTGGCATCGCTTGTGGCAAGGCACTTAAAGGAGGATAAATAGTCCATCCTGCAGATGCTGGCCCCGCTTCAACAAATAAGGAAAGTATCATGATTACACTTGACAAAAAGAACAACCAATACGAAACCATATTCAGAAATCCTGATGCCATATCACGGGCACCAATTTGTAATGGAATTAATAAATTACTAAAAGTACCACTCAATCCAGCGGTTAAAACAAAGAATACCATAATAGTTCCATGAATAGTAACTAATGATAAATACACATTAGGATCCATTACACCATTTTCAGCCCATTTGCCTAAAAATATTTCATAAACTGTAAATTGATGATCTGGCCAAGCAAGTTGCAATCTAAAAAGCAAAGACATGGCGATGCCAATAATTCCCATAAACAAGCCTGTAATTAGGTATTGCTTAGAAATCATTTTATGATCTTGACTAAAGATATATTTGGTTACAAATGTCTCTTTATGGTGATGTCCGTGATCATCGTGATCGTGAGCGTGTTCTGACATATTTCTTTAAGCGTTTTTTATTATTTTTTTAAAGTTTCAGCAATAGTAGCTTGTTCAGCTATCCAAGCATTGTACTCTTCTTCTGTTTCAACAACAATTTTCATTTGCATATTAAAATGATTGCTACCACATATTTTATTACATAGTAATAGAAAGTCAAAGTCATACATTTCTAATGCTTCTTCCCCCTTAGTAATTAATTCTATGTTTTTTGCTGTTCTAATTTCATTTATATGTTGAACTTTAGCAATTACTTCCTCTTCTAATCGCATATCTTCAGTAGTAATACGGGGAGTAAATGCAAATTGCGTAATCATTCCAGGAACACAGTTCATTTGCGCTCTAAAATGAGGCATAAATGCAGAGTGCAATACATCTTGTGATCTCATTTTAAACAACACTTTTTTACCTATAGGTAAGTGTAATTCATTAACTACTATATCATCTTGTGCATTTGGATCAGAGACATCAACCCCTAATTGATTTATTCCTTCAATCAATCTAACATTAGCTTCACCCAATGTGTTATCTGTACCTGAATATCTAGCTCTCCAATCAAATTGGTAGGCATAAAGTTCAACTACAATTGTATCATCATCTTCATCAAAACTCATTATGTCAGACCAAGTAAATAACCCATAAATAATCAATGCAGCTAAAACTATAACTGGAATAATTGTCCAAAGGAATTCTAATCTATGATTCTCTGCATAAAAGAGTGCTTTCTTATCCTTTGTTCCACGGTAAACAAAAGCAAAATAATGTAACAACCATTGTGTAAATATTCCAACGACGAAAATTACAACCATCGTTATCAACATCAATTGATCGATTTCTACTCCATGTTCTGATGCAGAAACAGGTAATAAAACATCACCCCATTTCCAAAAACAATATGCTAAAATCCCATATATAACGAAGACAAAGCCTAACATCATATAGCCTTGTATATTATTATCGTTATCTGACGCTACTTCTGAATCTTCAGATTTAACAGGTTGTGACAATTGAAATACTTTATTTATTTGCCAAACAGCAACTCCAAAAAGAATGAATACTAAAATTACTAAAAATGCGGTCATCGTTTTCTATTCAACAAATTTAATTAATAATGAAAATTTTTACTTTCCTTTAAAAAAGGATTTCCTTTAGCTAATAATGGTGCTTTCGTTAATGCTGTAAATACAACATAGATAAATAGCCCTAAGAAAAATACTACTGAACTTAATTCAGGAATACCAAAATACCAAGATGTTCCAACAGTAGCTGGCATAACCATTACAAATAAGTCGACATAATGTCCTGCAAGAATTACAATACCTGCTAAAACAACAAACCAATTTACTCTTTTATAATCGCTATTCATTAGAACTAAAATCGGAAAAATGAAATTCATAACTACCATACCAAAGAATGGTAATTTAAAGTCTTCGATTCTAGTAACAAAATAAGTTACTTCCTCAGGAATATTAGCATACCAGATTAACATAAATTGTGAAAACCATAAATAAGTCCAGAAAATACTAAATCCAAACATATATTTAGCTAAATCATGAATATGGCTATCATTCACATATTCTAAGTATCCTTGCGATTTTAAAACCATAGTTACTAAAGCTATCGTAGTAATTGCACAAACAATCATTCCTGCAAATACATACCATCCATACAAGGTACTAAACCAATGCGGATCAAAACTCATTAACCAGTCCCAAGACATGATAGACTCTGTATAAATAAAGAATACTAAAAATCCTGCTGAAATTTTAAAACTTTTCTTAAACCATTTCCCATCGGTAGCATCATCTTGTTTCCTTGAGTACTTAAGAGAAATTTGACGGTAAGCAATCCAACCTCCTAAAAAGATCATTGCTCTTATCATAACACCCCAACCATTTAACCATCCTGCTTTACCTTGTAATAATTTATCGTGAGCCATAACTTCTGGGTCTGCCCAAACAAATAAATGATTAAAATGGAATGCGGAAAGACCTATAAGAATTAACATGATAATTCCTCCAGGTATTAAATAAGCGGTAATTCCTTCCATAACTCTAAATAATACTGGAGACCAACCAGCTTGAGACGCTATTTGAATAGCATAAAAAGCCAATACCCCTAATGATATCATAAAGAACAAGAAACATGCAATATATAAAGAAGACCAAGGTCTATTTTGTAATTGATGTAAAACGTGCTCTAAATGAGCTTCTTCATCATCGTGTGCTGTTTCACCCTGAGCTTCTGTATGATTATCTTTTACAGCATCATGACCATCATTATGTGTAGCTTTTACACTATGACCATCGTCGTGACTAGATGCCATCATTTCTTTAACTTCAGCAGTATTACTTGGAGTTGAAATAAAACCAGTAACGATTCCTAAGGCACCTATAACCATAAGAACGATTGCAAAAAGTTTTAATTTACTTGGTAGCGTATACATATCTTTTGCTATTCTCTTTATTCTTTAATTAATGTGCTTCGTTTGAAGCATTTTCTTGTTCTGAAATAGTATCTCCTGAATTTTTTTGAGTAGAAGACCATAAAGGATTTCCATTCAAAGTAGATTTTAAATCTAAAACGTGCATTGCTATTTGCCATCGATCTTCTTCACTTGTTTGTGAAGCGTAAGATCCCATTGAATTTAAACCATACATCATTACATGATAGATATTTCCTTCAGTAATATTCCTACCCTTATCAGAAAAGCTTGGGATACCAAGAAACTTCTCTCTTTTAACAAGAATCCCTTGACCGTCTCCTTTATCACCATGACAAACTGAACAAAATATTCTATACAATTCTTTTCCTTTAGTTAGGTTTTCTTCAGAAACTTTTGATGGATTTTTTAAGTCTGAGGTAGCAGATGCTTTGCCTTCAATAGTATTTTCATATCCATAAGGCATCCATCCTCTTGGAATTGTTGCTTCAACTGGCAATAAATCAGCTTGTCCGTTAGGAAGTATTTCGTGTTCTGAGTCTGTTTCTAGTGCCAAAGAAGTATACATATTTGGCATATATCTATAATTTGGCTTTTTACTATCAAAACAAGATGTTATACTCATTGCAATAATAATAACAACTGCTATATTTATACTATTTTTCATATTAATGATCTTCATCCTTATCAATTAATTTAACTTCAACAGCTCCAGTACTTTTCATAAATTCAGAAACTATTTCTGGATCTTTACTAGCATCTACTTCCATTAAAAAATGGTCATCGGTAGTACGCACATCAGGATTTTCAGCTTTTTTGAAAGGCCATAATCTACTTCTCATATAAAAAGTAATTACCATTAAATGGGCAGCAAAAAATACCGTTAGCTCAAACATTACTGGTACAAATGCTGGCATATTTTCAATATAACTAAAACTTGGCTTACCTCCAATATCTTGAGGCCAGTCTTGAATCATAATATAATTCATCATTACAATAGAAACTGTTAACCCAATTAGACCATATATAAAAGATGTAATTGCTATACGAGTATCTGCAAGTCCCATCGCTTTTTCAAGTCCGTGAACTGGAAAAGGAGTATAAATTTCCTCTATATGATAACGCTGCTCACGTACCTTTTTTACGGCTTGCAATAAGATATCATCATCTGTATATAAAGCGTGAATAACTTTAGATGCCATAATTATTTGTTTTTATTTTTAGTTGAAAATTCTACTTCTTCACCATAGTGTTTTGCATCATCTCCATGATCTTCTCTTAATTTTTTATAATTTGCTCCAGATGATTTCAAAATAGATTTCACCTCTGCTTGTGCAATCACTGGGAAATTTCTAGCATATAATAAAAATAATACAAAGAAGAAACCTATGGTTCCTATAAATATTCCAATATCTACAAAAGTTGGAGAGAACATTGTCCAAGAAGAAGGAAGGTAATCTCTATGTAATGATGTTACAATAATTACAAAACGTTCAAACCACATTCCAATATTTACCACTATTGAAATAATAAACGAGAACAAAATACTTCTTCTAAGTTTTGGGAACCACATAAATTGTGGTGAGAACACATTACAAGTCATCATCGCCCAATAAGCCCACCAGTAAGGTCCGGTTGCCCTATTTAAGAAAGCATACTGTTCATATTCAACTCCAGAGTACCATGCTATAAATAACTCGGTAATATATGCGACACCAACTATAGAACCCGTAATCATAATTACAATGTTCATTAATTCTATATGTTGAACTGTAATATAGTCTTCTAAACTTGACACCTTACGCATTATAATTAATAACGTATTTACCATTGCAAATCCTGAAAATACAGCTCCAGCAACAAAATAAGGGGGGAATATAGTCGTATGCCATCCTGGTATTACTGATGTAGCAAAATCAAAGGATACAATCGTGTGTACTGAAAGTACTAATGGTGTAGCTAAACCAGCTAAAACTAATGAAACTTCTTCAAATCGTTGCCAGTCTTTTGCACGCCCACTCCATCCAAAAGAAAGAATACCGTATATTTTTTTATTAAAAGGTGTTACCGCTCTGTCTCTAATCATCGCGAAATCAGGCAATAAACCAGTCCACCAGAAAACTAATGAAACTGATAAATAAGTAGATATTGCAAATACATCCCAAAGTAATGGCGAATTAAAATTAACCCATAATGACCCGAATTGATTAGGAATTGGAACTACCCAATACGCTAACCAAGGACGACCCATGTGTATAATTGGGAACAATCCCGCTTGAATTACAGAGAAAATAGTCATTGCCTCTGCTGAACGGTTAATACCCATTCTCCATTTTTGACGGAATAATAATAATACTGCAGAAATTAATGTTCCTGCGTGACCAATACCTACCCACCAAACAAAGTTGGTAATATCCCAGGCCCAGCCGACAGTTTTATTTAATCCCCAAGTACCAATTCCCGTAGAAACGGTATATACAATACATCCAATACCCCATGAAAATGCGGCTAAGGCAATTGAAAAAACAATCCACCAAGATTTATTGGCTTTTCCTTCAACAGGTGCAGCAACATCTAACGTGATATCGTGATAAGATTTATTTCCTGTAACTAAGGGTTTTCTAATAGGAGCTTCGTAATGCGACGCCATATCTTTTTTGCTATTTCTTAGTATTATTAAACTTCTTCAGAATTTCTCACTTTTACATGATAAAGTACATTAGGTTTTGTTCCTACTGCTTCTAACAAGTGATACATTCTTTTATCTTTACTTAATTTACTTACTTCACTTTCGTGATCGTTAACATCTCCAAAAACCATTGCTCCAGACTCACAAGCTGCGGAACAAGCAGTTTTAAATTCACCATCTTTAATTGCTCTACCATCTCTCTTAGCATCTAGTATTGTTTTCTGTGTCATTTGAATACACATAGAACATTTTTCCATCACACCTCGAGAACGGACAACAACATCAGGATTAAGAACCATTCTTCCTAAATCGTTATTCATATGGTAATTAAATTCTTCATTTTCAGAATATAAGAACCAATTAAAACGACGAACTTTATAAGGACAGTTATTAGCACAATAACGAGTACCAACACAACGGTTATAAGCCATTTGATTTTGACCTTGACGACCATGTGATGTTGCAGCTACTGGACAAACAGTTTCACAAGGTGCGTGATTACAATGCTGACACATTACAGGTTGAAAAGCTACCTGCGGACTAGCCGAAGCATCTTCCATTGAAATTAAAGTGCTTTTTACTCCAGTTTCACCAAACAATCCGTTTGCAACATCTTTTTTCTCTAAATCCTCTACAAAAGTTTCTTCACTTGAATAATAACGATCAATACGCAACCAGTGCATATCGCGACTCTTACGCACTTCTTGTTTTCCAACAACAGGTACATTATTTTCCGCGTGGCAAGCGATTACACAAGCACCACAACCCGTACAAGAATTAAGATCTATTGATAGGTTAAAGTGATGTCCCACAGATCTATCAAATGATGTCCATAAATCAGCATCTGGATCATCAACTGAAATCTCCTTATGATCTTTTGACACCATCGTTCCCGGATTCCATTCTTTCGAATCCTTTGTATTAAATATTTCTAATGAAGTCTCACGAATAATATCTCTACCCATCATGGTATTGTGCAATTGCACACAAGCAAATTCGTGTTCTCCAGAAACTTTTTCTATTGTTACATTTTGTACAGATGAAAAGTTGTTATAAACCGCATAAGCATTTACACCTGTTTGCATCTCTTTTTGAATAGATGCTGTTTTACCATATCCTAATGCTAATCCAACAGAACCTTTTGCTTGTCCAGGCTGAATTAATACCGGTACTTTTTCAATAACAACACCACCTACTGTTACATTTACATAGCTACCATTTAAACCTCCATTAGCGACATTATTATTTACAAGTTCCATTTCAGAAGCATCTACAGCAGAAACGGTTAAGTAGTTATCCCACGAAGCTCTCGTTATTGGATCAGGCATCTCTTGTAACCAGGGGTTATTGGATTGCTGTCCGTCACCCATAGATGTTTTAGTATACAAAGTAAGCTCCAATCCTCCTTCTTGAAGAGCTGAAGACATTGCTCCGTGAGAAGTATTAGATTCTACACCAACACTTGCTAGCATTTCTTCATTTTCTACTTCAACATCACTTACAAGAACACCATCATGCAAAGCTTGATTCCAACTAGAAACTCCTAAAATAGAGTTAGTCCAGGTCTCTCTAATATAATCGTAATATTTAGTTGTGTTACCTGTTAATTTTAATAAACAATCTTGAAATTGCCTAGTATCAAATAAGGGACGAATAGTTGGTTGCATTAAACCAAAAGAACCCTTTTTCATTTGTGTATCCCCCCAAGATTCTAAATAATGTGGAGTTGCAGCAACTAATTGAGATAAAGAAGCGGTAGCATCTTCTTTAAAAGAAAAGGAAACCGATAAATCTAAATTAGAATAAGCTTCAGTAAATACTTTATTATTTGGGAAAGAGTATACAGGATCAACTCCTACAGAAATCAATCCTTTTATAGATCCAGAAACAACTCCATTTAAAACACTTACTACTTCTGCAGCGTTTCCTTTACGGATCATTTTTGGCTTTTTGGTATCCATTATAACACTTCCAACACCTTCATTATATGAAAGCACTTTAGATTGAGCAGTAATATCTGGCAATCCTGTTAAAACGACACCTTTATTACCCGCTTTTTGTAATGCAGCTTTTGCTTTTGAGACAGCAATAGCAATAGACTCTGGTAATCCAGTAGTACTACCACCAGTCAACGCATTTAAAACTTGTTGTTGTTGTGATGGAGTTACCGGCACACGTTTATCTGAATTTGCTCCAGAAAGGGACATATTAGCTTCAAATTGGAAATGCTGAGACATCTTCCCTTTACTTGGAGTACGTCCTTTTGCATAAGAAACATCAAAACCTCCTCCTTGCCAATCACCTAAGAAATCAGCACCAACAGAAACAATTACTTCAGCTTCAGAAAAATCGTAATCGGCTAAAGCTCTAACACCATATTTATTTTGAAAAGCATCTAATGCTTCCGAAGAAGATACTGTGTCATATATTACATGACGCACATTAGAATACTTTGTAGTAAATTCTTTAATCAATCTCGATGTAGATGGACTTGCAAATGTCTGAGTTAACAAGACTACTTCTTGTCCATTTAATGCATTTAACTTTTCTTCTAATGTTGAATCAAAATTTTCCCAGGTTGAAACTTCTCCACCAACTTTAGGAGATTGCAATCTATTAACATCATATAAAGATAACACAGAAGCATGCACACGTGCATTTACACTTCCGACACTATCTGACACACGATTTCGCTCAATTTTAATTGGTCGACCTTCTCTAGTTTTCACTAAAACATTAGCAAAATCGAAACCATCAGCAATAGTTGACGCGTAATAATTAGCAACTCCAGAAACAATTTCGTCTGGCATTACAACATAAGGAATCGATTTTATTATAGGTCCTTCACAGGCAGCTAACGAGGCAGCTGCTGTAGTAAAACCTACATATTTTAAGAAATCTCTACGAGATGTCGAAGAAGATTCAAGGGTTTCTTTATCCCCTAAAAATTTATCAACTGGTATTTCCTCAACAAATTCATTCTGCTGTAGCGCCTTAACAATAGAGCTATCTTCGTTTAGCTCTTCAACACTTTTCCAGTATTTCTTGTTTGATGACATTTATATAGTTAATTTAATGATTGAACCAATATTGATTCCATCGTTTAATTTTTATTAATAGTGGCACTTACCACATTCTAAACCTCCTAATTCCGCAGCAGTTAATTTCTGTACATCATATTTTTTAGAAAGCTCTTTGTGTATATCTTCGTAATATTTGTTACTTTTCAAATCAACGTTAGTTTCTCTATGACAATCTATACACCACCCCATTGTTAGCGGCGAATATTGTTCCATAATCTCCATTTCTTCAACTGGACCATGACATTTTTGACAATCTACACCAGCAACTGTTACGTGTTGTGAATGATTAAAGTATACGAAATCTGGTAAGTTATGTATACGAACCCATTTCACTGGTTTTTCTATACCTGTATAACTTTGATCTGCATCATCCCATCCTACAGCATCGTATAATTTGGCGATTTCTCCGTTATAAAATTCTTTTGTATAACCTTTAGCTAAATCTTCTTCACCGTTATATTCCGAAATGTTTTTATGACAATTCATACACACATTCAATGAAGGGATACCAGAATGCTTACTTTTTCTGGCTGAAGAATGACAGTAATTACAATCTATTTGATTTGCACCAGCATGTATTTTATGAGAATAATGAATTGGCTGAACTGGAGCATAACCTTGATCAATACCTATCTGCATAAAAAATCCATACATAAAATAGGCAGACACCAATAATAACATTATTGCCGAAACCAACATTAAAAATTGATTCTGAACAAAAGATTTCCATAAAGGCTTCCTAGATTTCGATTCTACTTCAACACTATCAACTTGAGATAGTTTAGTTAATGATTTTGTTACTAAGTAAAACATTACTATTAATAGCAAAAACACTAAAACAAAACCTACTAAAACCATATTTTGAAAAGTGCCATCATCTTCATTAGAAACTGCTACAGTTACTTTAGATACTTTTGGCTCAGGCTTTGGTAAACTAGTATATGCTAGAATATTATCAATATCTCCATTTGACAATCCAGGAAAAGATGTCATTACAGAATTATTATATTCTGCAAATAAAGCTACTGCTTTAGAATCACCGGATCTAATTAACCCTTGACTATTACTAATCCATTTATAAAGCCAATCTCTGTCGTACTTGTTAGCTACATTTCTCAATGCAGGTCCAACTCCTTTTTTATCTAGTTTATGACAAGCGGCACAATTTGCTTTATACAAAGCCTCTCCAACAACAGCATCACCATTTTCTTGGGATATAACGGTAGTTGAAAATGACAGCAATAAAGCTAGCAATAGAAGTGGCAGTTGTGATGATAAATTTCGGTAATTCACCTTTTTCATACTAATGGTTAAAATTGTTTTCAATTATTATAAATGTAGTTCATTCATTTTCAAAGCACTAGTTAAAATACCACTTAACTACCTTTAACAACAGCACAAAAATAAGATATTAATATCAATATCAAAAATAGTAACAAAGTGTAAATACATAATTTATAACAGTTCTAAATAATAAACTAGTTTTCTATTGAGTTAATAAGATTTACATTTGCACTAACATTATTTTTTATGAAAAATAGATCTTATTATCAAAGCCTTTGCGTTATTTTTATAACAATTACTTTTTCAAACATTGTAGTTGGTCAAAATGCGTCCATTACAATTAATGAAAATAAAAAAATATCTGAAATCTTAGCATTAAAAAAAAACCTTGAAGCTGAAAACAAACTTACTGTAGGGTATACTATTCAATTATATTATGGTGAATTAAACGAAGCAAACAAAATCATTAGAGAATATCGAAACAATTTTGATTCATGGCCTGCATCTATAGAGTATGAAACTCCTAATTATAAAGTATGGATTGGAAGTTTCAGCTCTCGTTTTGAAGCAGATCGTGCCAGGTTAGAAATTAAAGACAAATTTCCATCTGCTTTTATATTGAAACCAGACAGAAGTTAAAAAAACAATTAAAAATAAAACGCCTTTCTTTAAATCCTTAGGTACTTTCATAATCCACAAGTCTAAAATCTAAAGCGAAATCAAATTTCCCGCCAAATAGTCTAATTCCAAGAGAATAGATTGCAGGATAGTTCATATTAAATTGAACATCGGACGAATCAGAACTATCAAGATATGTAGTCAAAATCAAAGTCTGCAAAAAATTATTTCGGTTGACAACAGTCCCCTAGTTTTAATATTCCTCCTGAATCTTATAATACACTTATTTGTCCCTAAAAATCAAGAGCAGATGCCTTATCAGTAGTTGCAAATAGTTAAAATATAATTTTTAAAAATGAATAATTTTAATTAATAAAATCGAATAATTAACACATTCTTAATAGGAAAGAAAGCTTCTTAATTATGGAATAAAATTATAGGTCATGATCAGACTATCCTATAACAATTCTAATGCAATACAAAAATTATAAAACAAAAAAAACGGCTCTAAGAGCCGTTTTTTAATCGTATATTATTTAAAAGAACACTATTTAAGTTTCTTCTTAACAGCTACTTCTCTGAAACATTCAATAATATCATTTTCTTTAATTTCATTGTAGTTTTTAACCTGCATACCACAGTCATAGCCTTTCGCTACTTCTTTTGCATCATCTTTAAATCGTTTTAATGACGATAATACTCCAGTATAAACAACTACTCCTTCACGAATTAATCGAATTTCAGCATCTTTATAAATTTTACCACTTAGAACCATACAACCTGCGATAGTTCCCACTTTAGAAATTTTAAATGTTTCTCTAATTTCAGCGGTACCTGTAATTTCTTCTTTCATTTCTGGAGATAACATCCCTTCCATGGCATCTTTCAGGTCGTTAATCGCAGCATAAATAATCGAGTACATTCTGATATCGATTTCTTCTTTATCAGCAATCTGACGCGCATTCCCCATAGGTCGCACGTTAAATCCAATAATAATCGCATCAGAAGCAGAAGCTAATAACACATCACTCTCCGTAATGGCTCCAACTGCTTTATGTATAATATTTACTTGTATTTCGTCTGTTGATAATTTCAAGAAAGAGTCTGTTAATGCTTCAACAGATCCATCTACATCACCTTTAAGTATTACATTCAATTCTTTAAAGTCTCCAAGTGCAATTCTTCGGCCTATTTCATCTAATGTAATATGACGTTGAGTTCTTACAGATTGTTCACGTTGTAATTGAGTTCGTTTAGATGCAATTGCTTTTGCTTCACGTTCATCTTCAAAAACATTGAACTTATCACCAGCTTGTGGAGCTCCATCTAATCCTAAAATTGATATTGGTGTTGCAGGCCCTGCTTCTAAAACTTTATGCCCACGCTCATCATGCATTGCTTTTACTTTACCACTACATTGTCCAGCAAGCATATAATCCCCAATCTTCAATGTTCCTCCTTGAACTAATATCGTTGAAATATATCCTCTACCTTTATCTAAAAATGCTTCAACTACAGTACCATTTGCGAATTTTTTAGGATTTGCAGTAAGTTCAAGTAATTCGGCTTCTAGTAATACTTTTTCTAATAATTCATTAACACCTTCACCTGTTTTTGCAGAAATATCATGTGATTGAATTTTACCACCCCAATCTTCTACTAAAAGGTTCATTTGAGCAAGACCTTCTTTAATTTTTTCAGGATTAGAAGCTGGTCTGTCTATTTTATTTATTGCGAATATGATAGGTACTCCTGCTGCTTGAGCATGACTTATTGCTTCTTTAGTTTGAGGCATAATTGCATCATCTGCTGCAATCACAATAATCACTAAATCAGTTACCTGTGTACCTCTGGCACGCATCGCTGTAAACGCCTCGTGACCAGGTGTATCTAAAAAGCTAATTTGCTGTCCGTCTTCTAAAGTTACACTATAAGCACCTATGTGTTGTGTAATCCCTCCAGACTCTCCTGCAATTACGTTTTCTTTACGTACATAATCTAACAATGAAGTTTTACCATGATCTACATGTCCCATTACTGTTACAATGGGAGCTCGGTGAATTAAATCTTCTGGTGAATCTTCTTCAACTTGAACTGCCTCTTCAATATCTGATGTTATAAACTCAACCTCATAATCAAATTCATCAGCAACGATAGTTAAAGTTTCAGCATCCAAACGTTGATTCATGGTCACCATCATTCCTAATGACATACAAGCTGAAATAATTTGCGTAACTGGCACATCCATCATAGTTGCAACTTCACTTACGGTAACAAATTCTGTTACCTTAAGTAATTTACTTTCTGCATCTTGAATTGCTTGATCGTCTTCTGTTTTTTGACGATGCACATCTCTTTTATCTTTTCTATACTTAGCTCCTTTTCCTTTTGAAGATTTCCCTTGAAGTTTCTCCAGAGTTTCTCGCACTTGTTTTTGTACATCAGCTTCACTAGGCTCTTCCTTTGGAGTATGCGCAACTTTTTTACGAACTCCTCCTCTACTTTGTGGGGTTCCAACTCGAGCCGCTCCTTTTGGAGGACTTTTACTTATCCTTCTACGTTTACTTCTTTTATCTTTATCTGCATCCGTAGTAACTTTCTTTTTCTTTTCTGGCTTTTTAAATTGTGATAAATCTATTTTTTCACCAATAATTCTTGGACCATTTAGTTTTTTGTATTGAGTAACTACTTTCTCTGATTCTTCTATTGCATCTGGGTATTTACTAGGTGCAACTGTTTCAACTTTTGGAGTTTCTTTTTTTACAGGAGTAGAAACTTCTTTTTTAACAGAAGGAGCTTTAGAAGTTTTTTCTTCCTTTTTTACTACTAGAATTTCTTTTTTTACAGGAGCAGAAACTTCTTTTTTAATAGTTTTAGGCACTTCTTTAGAAACTTCCTTAGAAATTTCTTTTTCAATAGCTTTTGGTGCTACTTTTTTAGAAATTACTTTTGGTGCTTCTTTAGTTATTTTAGGCTCAACAACCTCTTCTTCTTTTACAGGAATTTCTTTTTTTACAGGAATAGAAATTTCTTTTTTAATCGCCCCTTCCTTTTCCTCTAAAGGTTTTTTTGGATCAAGATCGATTTTCCCAATTGTCTTAGGTCCTTCAAGCTTAACTTCAGCTTTTATAACTTTTCTAGAAGCTTCGATTCTTTTCTGCCTTTCTTCAAGCTCACGCTCAGAAGCTAAACGAATTTCTTCCTTCTCTTTTCTTTTCTCTTCACCAACTTCTTTAGAGGCTACCTTTTTACTTTTGTCTGTCTGAAACTCTTCAAACATCACTTGGTATTCTTGATTAGAAATTTTTGTGGTAGGCCGAGACTCCACCTCGTACCCTTTAGAGCTTAAAAATTCTACTGCGCGATCCAATGAAATATTGAATTCACGTAGTACTTTATTAAGTCTCATTGTTTTTACTTCAGACATATAGATGCTTTCTCCTGTTTTTCACTTTAAATTTAAAAATAGGTAGTTAAAATCACTACTTAATCTTCAAATTCTTCTTTTAATATATTTAATACTTCTTGTATGGTCTCTTCTTCTAAATCGGTTCTTTTTACCAATTCTGCAAGATTATTTTCCAATACGCTCTTAGCAGTATCCAATCCAATTTTTTCGAATTCTTTGATGATCCAATCTTCTATTTCATCTTTAAATTCAGATAACTCTACATCTTCTTCAGCTCCTTCACGTAATACATCAATTTCATAACCCGTTAAATAACCCGCTAAGCGAATGTTGTGTCCTCCACGTCCAATTGCTTTAGATACTTCTTCTGGCTTTAATATTACTTCTGCCCTTTTATTTTCTTCATCTAGTTTGATAGAAGTAACTTTTGCAGGACTTAAAGCACGAGTTATAAATAATTGAGTATTTGTTGTGTAATTAATTACATCAATATTTTCATTTCCTAATTCGCGAACAATACCGTGAATACGAGATCCTTTCATTCCCACACAAGCTCCAACAGGATCAATACGGTCATCATAAGAATCTACCGCTACTTTTGCCTTTTCTCCAGGAATACGAACCACTTTTTTAACACTAATTAACCCATCAAATACTTCAGGAATTTCCTGTTCAAATAACTTCTCTAAAAATTTTGGATGCGCACGAGACATTACTATAGAAGGCTTGTTACCTTTTAGCTCAACGCTTTCAATAATCCCCCTTACATTATCTCCTTTTCTGAAAAAATCTGAAGGTATCTGTTTTTCTTTAGGTAAAATTAATTCATTACCGTCGTCGTCTAATAAAATGATAGCACGATGACGAATATGATGAACTTCTGCTGTATAAATTTCTCCTTCTAAATCTTTAAAATACTTAAAGATATTAGTATTGTCGTGTTCGTGAATTTTTGATATTAAATTTTGACGTAATGCCAAAATTGAACGACGTCCCAAATCAATCAACTTTACTTCTTCGGCAACATCTTCACCAATTTCGTAATCAGCTTCAATTTTTTGAGCATCGCTTAATGAAATTTCTTGATTTGGCTCTTCCACTTCACCATCGGCAACCACTACACGATTTCTCCAAATTTCTAAATCTCCTTTATCTGGATTGATAATGATATCAAAATTATCATCATCACCATATTTTCTTTTTAGAGCGTTTCTAAAAACATCTTCTAAAATCGACATTAATGTTACTCTGTCAATTAACTTATCATCTTTAAATTCTGAAAAAGAATCAATTAATGCTAAATTCTCCATATTCTTCTATTTAAATGTTATCACCACTGTTGCTTCAACAATATCTTTATATTCTAAAACCGCTTCTTTTTGAACGGTAACTTTACCTTTGCCAATTGGCTTAGGCTCGCGAGCTTTCCAATTAAGCTCTATTTCGTTATCATCTACTTTTGTAAGCTTCCCTTCTAAAACATCATTATTTTGGGTTTTCACTTTTAAGGTACGCCCAATATTTTTTTTATATTGACGAGGAATCGAAAGTGGCTCTGAGACTCCTGCCGAAGCAACGTCTAACGAAAAATCAATTTCTTCCCTGTCAATATTATGCTCTATAGCTCTACTTACTGCGATGCAATCATTTACGGTTACACCTTGATCACCATCAATTATTACCTTTATTTGATTGCCTTCTATGATTTTAAAATCAATTAAAAATAACGATTTATTATCGTCTAAGGCCTGATCTAGTAGATTTTTTACTTTTTCTTTCATCAATTTTAGCTATAAAAAGAGGGGACTTTTGGTCCCCTCAGCTAGTTTCGTATCAAATTCGGTGCAAATATAGTGTTTTTTTAACTTTTAAAAAAACCTTTATTCTTCCGAATTATTTTTGTAACTTATTACCTTTAACTAAAGCAATAAAAAAGCAACCTATGAAACGTATATTAGTCCCAACTGATTTTTCCGAACAAGCAGAAAATGCCTTAAAAGTAGCTGCTCAAATGGCTAAAAAAAATGGCAGTGAAATTTATATATTAAACTCCCTTGAACTACCAACACATCTATCAAATTCAGGAAGTACTGGAGCCATGCCAGAATCATTATATTTTATAAAACTTGCCGAAAAATATTTTGATGAATTGTTGAAAAAACCCTACTTAGATGGCTTGCTTATTCATGAGGCAATTATTGGTCACGGTGAAATCTATAACGACGTAAGTGAAGTTGTAAAAGAAAAGGATATTGATCTTATTATTATGGGGTCTCACGGAATTAATGGTTTCATGGAAATATTTATAGGTAGTAATACTGAAAAAGTAGTGCGAACCTCTAAAATACCTGTATTAGTAATTAAAAATGAACATTTAGATTTTAAAACTGACAACTTTGTGTATGCTACTGATTTCTCTAAGGAATGTAAAGCCTCTTTTAAAGAAGCACAAAAATTTGCAGAAGCGACCAATTCACATCTAAACTTAGTTTATGTTAATACCCCAAGTGGCTTTAAAACAACAAAGGAAATTAACGAAAGAATAAAAGATTTTGTAAAAGACCAAAACGGAGAAAGCAGCAGCATCCATATATATAACGACACTTCTATAGAAAAAGGAATTTTAAATTTTGCAAGCGAAACCAATGCAAATCTAATAGGAATGGGCACCCATGGCAGAAAAGGAATTTCTCATTTTTTTAACGGCAGTGTTAGTGAAGACTTAGTGAATCACGCCAACATGCCAGTAATGACTTTTAAGATTTAGGTTGAAAATAAAAAATCCCAATTCAAATATTGAATTGGGATTTAATTTTTGTTGGCCCACTAGGGATCGAACCTAGGCTCTTCTGCACCAAAAGCAGACGTGTTACCAATTACACCATGGGCCAATACCGTAATGCGGATGCAAATTTAATACAAACTTTGGCTTGTACAAATATTTTTGTAAAAATATTTAAAATTTTACTTCTTATTTTTTTAGCTAAAATATCTACTCCCTATTTACGTTAACTTTTTTTAACTTGGAGCTATATATATTATTAGTAAATTCGCCCCAAATAAAATTGAAATTATTTATGGATTCCTTCAACTTTAAAAAATGGAATAATATTTTAGGCTGGTTTGTCTTTACCATTGCCTTAGTTACTTATTGGCTAACTGTAGAGCCTACGGCTAGTTTTTGGGACGCAGGTGAGTACATTACCACCTCAAGTAACTTAGAAGTTGGACATCCACCAGGAGCTCCTTTATACCAATTATTGGGTGCTTTTTTCTCCATTTTTGCTATGGAAGCAACCAATATTGCACTAACCATTAATTTAATGTCAGTCTTTGCAAGTGCCTTTACCATTCTGTTTATGTTTTGGTCACTTACATTATTACTTACAAATATCATTTCAAAAAATAATACGATTACTAAAGAAAGTAGCTATGCAATTTTAGGAAGTGCCGTTATTGGGTCTTTAACTTTTGCTTTTTCTGATAGTTTTTGGTTCAATGCTGTAGAGGCTGAAGTATACGCAATGGCGGTATTTATTATGTCTGTGCTGTTTTATTTAGCATTGCGATGGGAAAAAGACATGCACACACCACGAGGGGATCGATGGGTTGTTTTAATTGCTTTTGTTATTGGACTGTCATTTGGAGTTCATTTCATGGGACTTCTTACCATTCCTGCTATGGGAATGCTTTATTTCTTTAAGAATTATAAAACAGTTAGCATTAAAAATTTCATTATTGCTAATGTGGTAATGGTCGCTATTTTGCTTTTTATTTTCAAGTTATTATTACCAATGACTTTAAAGTTTTTTAGTGCTTCAGAAATATTTTTCATTAACAATATTGGACTTCCTTTTAATTCAGGAACTATCATCGCTGGCATAATCTTTATAGCTCTTTTTTACTTTTTACTGCGGTATACTAGAAATAACAATTTAGTAAAATTTAACACATTATTACTTTCTGTATTATTTATTTTTATTGGATTTTCAAGTTGGGTTATGCTTCCTGTTAGAGCAAATGCAGGTACCATGATTAATGAAAACAATCCTAACAATGCTCGTGAGTTACTTGCTTATTATAATAGAGAACAATATCCGGAAACCCATCTTTTTCACGGCCCATTGTTTACCGAAAAATATGTAGGTCTAGACCCTAACAAGCCTTATAAAGATGACAAGCCTAAGTTTGAAAAAGATGAGAAAAACGGAAAATATATTATAGTAAATGACTATGTAAACGCTTCTCAGAATACCGATGATTCACAAAAAGGATTTTTCCCGAGAATGTGGAGTATGGAGCATAGTTCTAATTATATGGAATTTACAGGAGGGCTTGAATACACTATTAAAAGAGAATATTTGGGAGAATCCCGATTGGTCGATATTGTAAAAGATTTTAATCAAGATATAAGAGAAGGAAAGGTAGGAGCTGATGATTTTGATAGTTTTTTGAAAGATTTTGGACCTTTTTTAGATATCCAAAAACCTACGTTTATGCAAAATATGTCATATATGTTTGAGTACCAATTTGGATATATGTATTGGCGTTATTTTATGTGGAATTTTAGCGGAAGACAGGATGACAAACAAGGTGAGTATACCGATTTACACGGAAATTGGCTTACCGGAATAAGTTTTATTGATGACGCTAGATTAGGTCCACAAGAATTTATAGCTAGTGATGCCGAAAATAATAAAGCAAGAAACACTTATTTTATGTTCCCCTTATTATTAGGAATTATAGGAATTCTTTTTCATTTTAAAAATGACCCTAAAAACTTTTGGGTGCTTTTAATATTCTTCCTGTTTACAGGTATTGCTTTAAAAATATACCTAAATGAACGTCCTTTTGAACCAAGAGAACGAGATTATGCATTGGTAGGTTCCTTTTATGTATTTGCCATGTGGATAGGATTTGGAGTTTATGCTTTATTTGAAATAGTTAAAGAAAAAATAAAACCAAAATTAGCGGTACCACTTGTTCTTGCTGTTACTGCATTAACAGTTCCAGTATTAATGGGCTCACAAAATTGGGATGATCATGACCGTTCTAATAGATACACTGCACAATCTATGGCGAAAATGTATTTGGATTCTTGTGATGAGAATGCCATTATTTTTACCATTGGAGATAATGATACATTTGCATTATGGTATGCACAAGGTATAGAAGGTTATAGGCAAGATGTAAGGGTTGTAAACACCAGTTTATTCCAAACAGATTGGTACATCGACGATATGAAGAAGAAAGCTTTTAACAGCGACCCTATTCCTTCACAATTGACTCATGATAAATATAAATATGGATCAAGAGATTTTCTTTTCTTTCAAAAAACAAGGAAGGATACCATTGACATTAAAGATTGGATGAATTTTGTTGCGGATGACAGTAAAAAAACTCAGGTAGAATTAGAAAGCAGAAAGTGGGTAAATACATTTCCTTCAAAAGTAATTAGAATTCCTGTTGATAAAGATGCTGTTTTACGTAATGGTATTGTAGACCCTAAAGATGCTGATAAAATCGTTCCATATATAGACATTGTTCTAAAAGGAGATGTGCTTTATAAAAATCGCCTTTTAATGTTAGATGTAATTGCAAATAACAATTGGGAACGTCCAATTTATTTTAGTGGGGGTGCCTTTGGTGATGACGATTACATTTGGATGAAAGAGTTTTTACAGCTAGAAGGTGTTGTTTATAAATTAGTCCCTATTCGTACTCCTTTAGACAAAGGAAATCCTTATGATATGGGAAGGATTGATACCGATAAGATGTATGACATTGTTATGAATTGGAAATGGGGTAATAGTGGTGATCCTGAAATATATCATGATGTAGAGACTCGTAGGAATGGTATTACTTACCGAAGCAATATGTCCAGATTAGCAAGTGCATTAATTGAAGAAGGTAAGTTTGATAAAGCTGAAAAGATATATGATCTAGCTATGGAAAAAATGCCTGTAGATTATTTTGAATTCTATTCGTTAATAGAACCATTTATTTTAGGGTATTATCAAATAGATAAAAAAGATAAAGCAAGAGAAGTCTACCAATCTGTTGTCAAACATTATCAAGAACATTTATTTTTCTACAGTAAATTAAGTTATAGTAGACAAGAAGCAATAGGCGATGAAATATTTAGTGATCTAGGAAGATACAGAGGATTAATTGACGTTTTAGCTTCTTATGACACAGAAGAATACACGGTTGTAGAAGCAGAAAAATTTAACACCTATTTGCAACTATTTAATTTTTCACAAGATGAAAATGACATGCTAGATGTTAAAGAAGAGTTATTGAATAATAAGAATAAAGAAATTTATTTAGATACTATTCCTCAAGTTATGGAGGATTCAACGCAATAATATGAAACCCTATTTGGTAAAAACGCCCAAATTTGTTCATCGGTTATTTCCGAAACGAGTTTGGGCGTTTCCAAATTCTAAAAATTCTATTTACTTAACTTTTGATGATGGTCCAATTCCAGAAGTTACCCTTTGGGTTATTCAAGTTTTAAAACAATATAAGGCAAAAGCTACATTTTTTTGTATTGGCGATAATGTGAACAAACATCCTGAAGTTTTTCAACAAGTAATTGAAGAAGGGCACTCCATAGGCAATCACACTTTTAACCATTTAAACGGTTGGAAAACAAAAACTGAAGACTACATTAATAATTGCAAAAAATGTGAACACACCCTGAATCTAGTTCAGGATGACAAATCAACAATCAGAAATCAAGAATCAGAAATCAACAATCTTTTTAGACCTCCTTTTGGAAAATTAACAGTAAGGCAATCTAAAAATCTTCAGAAAAAAGGATATCATATTATTATGTGGGATGTTTTAAGTGCCGATTTTGATACTAAAATATCTAAAGAAAAATGCTTGGAAAATGTATTAAAAAATATTCAGCCAGGAAGTATTGTAGTTTTCCACGATAGTTTAAAATCCAACGAAAAGTTAAGATATGTTTTACCGAAAGTATTGGATTATTTGAAAATCAATAATATAAATTGTGAATCTATAAAGCTATAATTATACATACTCATTTACCAAGCCAATAAGAGTTTTCGCATCTTGCTCTCCACTTTGACGCCATTTCATTTCGCCTTGCTTATAAATCATTAATGTTGGCAATCCCTTTACACGAAGGGCTTTAGATAATTCTTCATTTTTATCAACATCAATTTTTATTACTCTAGCTTTATTTCCTAAAGCAGCAGCAACATCTCTTAATACTGGATGCATTCCTTTACATGCTTGATCCCAATCTGCATAAAAGTCTAATAAGACTGGAACAGGAGTTTCAATTAATTCTCCAAATTTTGACATAATTCTAACTGTTTGGTAAAAAATTGTTATACAAATATAGGCTTTTCAAGGGATTATACATTAACTCGTTTTTTTTTAAGTTTTATCACCGATATTTCTGGCCAAATACCAACTCTTCCTGGATATCCTAAATACCCAAATCCACGATTAACATTTATAAACCTTCCTTGCTCTTCATAAATTCCAGCCCAATTTTCATAACGATATTTTATGGGACTCCATTTTATCCAACCTGGAATTTCGATTCCAAATTGCATTCCGTGGGTATGACCACTTAAAGTTAGATGAAAATGACGGTCATCATGCTTTACTATTGATTTCCAATGAGAAGGATCGTGACTTAATAATATTTTAAAATCTTTATAGTCAATATTCTCACAAGCTACATCTAAATCTCCTGCTTGTTTAAAACCATTTTCTCCCCAGTTTTCAACACCAATTATTGCTATTTTTTGACCATCTCTTTTAATAAAACGATTTTCATTTAATAATAAATCCCATCCCATTTCAGATTGAATGTTTTTTAATTTGTTTAAATTATTAATCTTATCCTCTTTTCTTTCCCATTTTACATAATCTCCATAATCATGATTTCCCAAAATAGAATACACTCCCTCTTTTGCTTTTAATGTTGAAAACAATCCTTTCCAATCATTCATTTCTTCAGCAACATTATTTACTAAATCACCAGTAAAAAGGATGACATCACTTTGTTGTTCGTTTATTAAATCAACAGCATAGCTAATTTTACTTTTATTATCAAAACTTCCACTATGGATATCACTTATTTGGGTTATAGTAAAGCCATCAAAAGCTTCAGGTAAATCATCAAACGCCAATTCATATTGTAAAACCTTAAAATTATAGCGTCCTTTTATCATTCCATAAAGTAATGATGTAAATGGTATGGCTGCAATTCCTAAAGCTATTGTACTAATAAATTTTCTTCTAGAAGGCAAATAAAAATTCGTTTCGTTTTCAGATATTTTATAAAATAAGCCGGTAAAAAAGCGCATTATGTCTTCTCCAAACATAAAGATAACCATTAATAATTTTGGAATAAAAACAGCTAAAAACAACCCAAATAAATAATTTTTAGGAGGTTGCATAAAATGAGTTGAATCATTGGAGTTCAATATAAAATAAAGAGCTACAATAATAGAAATCGATATTAAAAAATAGATGGCCGCAACCCATCCATTTTTTGAAAGAGTTCGAATTGCTTGAAACGCATATAGATCGACAAGAATGTATATTAATATAAAAATAAACCAACGCATAAATAACCTGACTAATTAAGAATTTAAATATACCATCTTTAAAAAAAAACTTATTAGATTCTAAGTTTTTTAACTTCGTTTTAATAAAATTACTACATTTAAAGTCTAAGTAAAATTTAGATGAAAAGAAGAAAATTTTTAAAAAGAGCTTCATTAACAGGAATTGGAGTTGCAGTTGGCACTACTATACTTGCTAACACACCTTCAAAAAAGATTAATGAGATTAAAAATTCATTAACTAAAACAAAAGAAAATTTCCCTATTGTAATTTCAACTTGGGACGTTCCTAATGCGACTAAAAAAGCAGGATTATTATTAGAAGAAGGAAGTTCGTCCATAGACGCCATTGAAAAAGGCTGTATGGTTGAGGAAGCTGACTTGAATAATCAATCTGTTGGAAATGGAGGTCGGCCAGATAGAGATGGTCACGTAACCTTAGATGCTTGTATCATGGATAAAAGTGGCAACTACGGCTCTGTGGTTTATATGAAAAATATTATTCACGCTATTTCTGTTGCAAGGAAAGTAATGGAAGACACACCTCATGTGATTTTAGCAGGAAAAGGTGCTGAAAAATTTGCTATTTCAAAAGGGTTTAAAAAAACAAACCTTTTAACAGAAGCTTCAAAAAAAGCATGGGAAGACTGGAAAAAGGAATCTAACTATAAACCCATAATTAACATAGAAAACCATGATACTATTGGTATGCTTGCTATTGATAAAAATGGTGATATTTCAGGAGGTTGTACCACAAGTGGACTAGCCTATAAAATGGCTGGACGAGTTGGTGATTCACCAATAATAGGATCTGGATTATTTATAGATAATAAAATTGGTGGAGCTACGGCAACTGGAATGGGAGAAGAGGTTTTAAAAACAGTTGGAAGTTTTTTAATTGTAGAATTAATGAGGCAAGGTAAAACCCCTCAAGAAGCTTGTGAAGAAGCTATACATCGTATTGTATCCAAAAACGATAATTACAAGAATTTTCAAGTCGGTTATATCGCAATAAATAAAAAAGGAGAAACTGGTTATTATTCAATACATGAATACTTTAGTGTATCCATTTATAAAGATAGTAATTGTACTAATGTACCCTCTGACTTTTACAACAAAAACTAATAAAATGCTTACAATTAGCTATTTAATAACCTAATTTATCAATTAATTCTAAGATTATTACTACATATTTGCGACTGAAAATTACTTTTTTTGTAAATTAGCATATTACATAAGTAGGTTAATAACGTTCGTTATTAATCAAATTTGGGACGAAAACCCACCACATCTGTGGTGGGTTTTCAATTTTTATATTTCATTTAATTTCCCTTTAGAATCTAATTCTTTTAATTCCTTAACTAATTCTAAAGCATCTGGAATTACATCGCTACTTAAAATAATCAACGATCCTTTTACCGCATTCTTTACAGCATATAAAATGGCTTCTCTTTCAGAAGGAATAATCGTTATTTTTTTATTTGGGTCCTTCATTTTAATACCATCATTCAACATTTTAATGAGTTCTTCCTCCGATTTACCTCGCAAACGTTTATCCTGACGGATAATAATTTCATCAAACATTTCGGCAGCAATTGATCCCATTTCGTTATTATCTTCTACTCGTCTATCACCAATACCAGCAATAATACCAACTTTTACAGTCGCATCTAATTCGTCTGTAAAATCTTTAAGCGCTCTCATTCCAGCTGGATTGTGAGCGTAATCTAGAAGAATACTAAAATCGTTAAACTTAAAAAGGTTCAATCTTCCAGGGGTTTGAGATGGAGAAGGAATAAAAGTCTCTAAAGCTGCTTTCATATCTTCAATACTAATTCCTTGAACATTTGCAGCAAGAATTGCAGGAAGCACATTTTGTATCATAAATTTAGCTTTCCCTCCAAAAGTTAATGGAATATCTTCTGCTTTCATCACTCTCATTTTCCATTCACCACGACAAATGGTAACATATCCATTTTCATATACAGCGGTAATACCTCCTTTACGTTGTAAAGCCAAAATATGTGGATTGTTTTCATCCATCGAAAACAAGGCTAAATTACATTCTATATTTCTTCGCATATCATAAACTAATTCATCATCTGCATTTAAGATAGCATACCCATCTGGTAAAACGGTTTCAGGAACTACTCCTTTTACTTTAGCTAATTGTTCTATGGTATGAATCCCTTTTAATCCTAGATGATCTGCCGCCACATTTGTTACAATAGCTACATCACATTTTTCAAAACCCAATCCTGCTCTAAGTAATCCTCCTCTAGCACTTTCTAAAATAGCAAAATTTACCGTAGGATCTTTTAGAACAAACTCTGCACTAGAAGGACCTGTACAATCTCCTGTCATCAATAATCTATTTTGAATATACACACCATCACTAGTGGTATATCCTACTCGATGACCATTCATTTTTGCTATATGTGCTAACAATCTTGTTGTCGTTGTTTTTCCATTGGTTCCCGTTACCGCGATAATTGGAATTCGACCATTTTTCCCTTTTGGAAATAATTTATCAATTACTGGAGCTGCCACATTCCTTGGCAAACCTGTGGTTGGAGCCAAGTGCATTCTAAACCCTGGACCTGCATTCACTTCCAATACTGCACCACCAGTGTCCGAAAGTGGCTTCGTAATATCTGAAGTCATAATATCAATTCCACAAATATCTAAATCGATTATTTTTGAAATTCGCTCTGCCATAGAAACATTTGCAGGATGAACAATATCTGTTACATCTTCAGCTGTTCCTCCTGTACTTAAGTTTGCAGTATCTTTTAATATTAATCGTTCATCTTCTGGTAAAACTGAATCTAATGCATATCCAGCATCTTTAATTAAGGTTTTCGTTAATTCGTTAGTAGTAATTTGAGTTAATACTTTTTCATGACCATATCCTCTTCGTGGATCGCTATTTACCTCATCGATTAATTCTTGTATTGTAGATTTTCCATTTCCAACCACATGTGCAGGAGTACGTATTGCTGCAGCTACTAACTGATTATTAATCACTAACAATCTATAATCATCACCAACAACAAATTTTTCTACAATAATAGCTCCACTTCGGGAACTTTCCTTTGCATGTGCAAAAGCTACTAAAGCTTCTTCAAGGCTATTAATATCTACAGTTATTCCTCTTCCATGATTTCCATCAACAGGTTTAATCACTAAAGGGAAACCAACATAATTACATGCTTCTTCTAAACTTCGTTCTTTACGGATAATATCACCACGAGGTACCTCAACTTCTGCTTGTTCTAACAAATATTTTGTATCTTCTTTGTCACAGGCAATTTCAACTCCAATACTACTAGTTTCACTAGTTACAGTAGCTTGAATTCTTTTTTGATTGGCACCATAGCCTAATTGTACTAAAGAATATTTATTTAAACGAATCCAAGGAATCCCTCTACTTACAGCTTCCTCAACTATAGAACCTGTACTAGGTCCTAATCGCTCATCTTCCCGAATTTCTCGCATTTTCTGAATATCACCTTCCAATGCATAGTCTTCTCCAGCAATTAATGCTTCACAAATTTTTACAGAAGCTGCTGCTGCGTAACGTCCCACGTTTTCTTCTATATAAGAAAACACAACATTATATACTCCTTCTTCTCCATAACCACGTGTTCTTCCAAAGCCCGTATCCATACCAGCCAGCGTTTGCACCTCTAATGCAATATGCTCAATAATGTGACCCATCCAAGTTCCTTCTTCTACTCTTTCAAAAAAACCACCAGGAGCACCAACAGAACATCGATGTTCATACATGGTTGGAAACATAGCTTCTAACCGTTCTCGAAATCCTTCAATTTTATTAGAAGGCAATTCTTCCATTTCCTGTAAATCTAAAACCATCACAATTAATTTGTGACGACGAACTGACCAATAATTGGGACCGCGCATAGCGTTGATACTTCTTATTTCCATAATGATATCCCGAGAAAGCGGGTGCTTTGTTTTAATTATAGTGAAAGTTTATAAATATATAAATTTTTTCGTAAAAAAATTAGTTTATTTTTACCGGAGAAAAAACAAATAGCATGACAAAAGGAACGCTTATCCCAATTGGCGGTAATGAAGATAAAGGTGATAGAAATACTCACGAACAATATACCTTAGAATATATAGAAGAAGGTATTCTTTCTCATGTAGTGAAGGAATGTGGAGGAACTGAATCTAAGATTGTAGTGATTCCTACCGCTTCAAGTATTCCAGTTGAAGTGGGTGAAAATTATATTGATGCCTTCACAAAATTAGGTTGTGCAAATGTTCATGTGCTTGATATAAGAAGCAAAGAAGATTCAGAAAAACAAGCATCCATCAATTTAATTAAAACGGCAGATTGTATTATGTTTTCTGGAGGTAATCAGTCTAATATATCTGATAAAATCGGAGGAACTACCATTCATAAAATATTACTAGAACGTTATAAAAACGAAGAAGGTTTTGTAATTGCGGGAACAAGTGCTGGAGCAATGGTGATGGCTAATAAAATGATTGCAGGAGGAAGCAGTACTGATTCATTTATAAAAGGTGCGGTGATAATGAGAGAAGGTCTTGGGTTAATTCCAGAATTAATTTTCGATACTCATTTTATTATGAGAGGTCGTTTTGGTAGACAATCTGAAGCTGTTGCAAAATTTCCAAATTTATTAGGTATTGGTTTAGCTGAAGACACTGGACTTATAATTAAAAATAACGAGTTTGTAGTGATTGGCTCTGGTATGGTTATCATATTTGATCCAAAAACCTTAACTCACAATAACGAAAAAGCATTACCGGAAGGCACACCAATGACCATGGCAAATTTAACTGTCCATGTGCTTTCTAATAGCGACCGATTTAATATTGAAAACCGAAAAGTTAAGGTACTTCCTATTGATGCTCCTTTTGTATAGTTATCATTTATTTAATCGTTATTTCATCTATAAAAATCCAAGCTTTTCCTTTAAATGGCGAACCTAAATGCCATTTAGGTAAATCCCCTAAGTTTTTAGCAACTATTTTTATATAACGAGCACCCTGCCCTCCCGTATTAAACTTCAATGTTTTAATGTCGGTTTCTGAAGAGGGCACCTCAGCTGCTATAATTTGAGCTGATAAACTTTTATGAAATGTTTTTTCTGGAGCTACATAACAGGTTACTTCAGTAGGAAGAAATATCCAACTTCGTTGATCTTGCAAAAAACTAACCTCAACATTTTCAAATGCTTGAATACTTCCTAAATCAATAATTGCTATTACATCGGTATCTTGGTATCCTTGCCAAGCTCCTGTTCTATAGTCTTTAGAACCGCGAATACCATCAATTAGTGCATTATTCCCTCCTGCATTGTATTGATTGGCATATTCCGATACTAATTGAATGCTAACATTTGGATTGATTTTATAAAAGTTGGTTTTTAGGGTATCACTTATAATTCCGTTTAATTCAGCATATGTTTTTAACTGACTTTGAGTGGTGATATTAATAGGACTTGTATATATTTCAAAATCATCTGAATCTATACTATAATAAATAGCCGCTTCCTTAATCGTATTTGCTAAAAAAACTTGAGTGTCATTTTTAAAAGCAATTTCTCCTTTAGCAATAAATGGTGCTGGTGTAATTAAATGTTCTTTAATTTCGGTTTTAGGTTCTTGACCTTCTTGTGTTCCCCAATTAGATGGAGCATCAGTCATATAAAACGTTAATGTTCCGCCAGAAATTATTTCATTATGAGTGATAAAAGTTCTATTCAGTGCTGTATCGTTTAAAAATACCTTTTCAATATAAATATTGCTATCCGAACTATTTTCAGTTTGAATGGTAAACTGCTTCTTATTCTCTAAATTTAGGGTCGCTTTTTTAAACAAAGGACTTCCAATTATGTATTGGTTAGCACCCGGAGTAACTGGATAAAACCCTAAAGAGCTCAATACATACCAAGCACTCATTTGTCCGCAATCTTCATTTCCTGAAACCCCGTCTGGATCATTTTTGTACAACTCCGTTAAAATCTGATGTACTTTTTCTTGTGTTTTTGCCGGCTGATTTACAAAATTATATAAGTATGCCATATGATGACTAGGTTCGTTGCCATGAGCATATTGACCAATTAGTCCCGTTATATCTGGTTGATCACGACCAGAAGTTTCATTGTTGGCAATAAACAAGTTGTCTAAATGATTTTCCAGGGCTTTTTTTCCTCCCATTAAATTCATCAATCCTGTAATATCTTGAGGAACATATAAACTATACTGCCATGCATTGGCTTCGGTATAATTAAAGTTCACTTCGTAAGGGTCAAAAGGTGCAAACCATGTATTTCTAAATCTTCCTCTCATAAATTGAGTTTCGGGGTCGAATACATTTTTATAGAACTGTGCTCTTTTTGAAAACAAAGCATAATCATCTTCTTTGTCCATCGCTTTTGCCATTTGTGCAATGGTCCAATCGTCGTATGCATATTCTAATGTTTTTGAAACAGATTCACTTTCTTCTTCCATAGGAACAAAACCAAATTCTTTATACGATTTTAAACCTAACTTATCTTGAAAAGCACTATGCTTCATGGCTTTAAATGCTTTTTCAGTATCATAATCTCGAATTCCTTTTAAATAGGCATCAGCGATCACTGGAACCGCATGATAACCGATCATACAATCGGTATAATTAGCAGATAAATCCCAAATAGGCATAATGCCACCTTCATCGTATTTTGCTAAAAATGTATTGATAAAATCATTGGTTCGTTCCTGTTCAATAATGGTATATAAAGGATGAGCTGCTCTATAGGTATCCCACAATGAAAACACGGTATAATAATCAAAATCTTGTGTTTTATGAATTTCTAAATCCATACCTCGATAACGCCCGTCTACATCTTGATATAAATTAGGAGCAATCATGGTGTGATATAATGAAGTGTAAAAATTAGTTTTATAATCTAAATTTGAACTTTCGATTACTATTTTCTCCAATTGTTGTTCCCAAGATTTTTGTACTTCAGCTTTAATCGTTTCAAAAGATTTATCGGCAATTTCTTCTTCTAGATTGTTACGTGCTCCTTCTTCATCAACTGCAGAGATTCCTATTTTAATGTAAACAGGATCATTAGTTGGGTTGTTAAATGTTAAAGCTGTTTTTCTACCTCCAGGCATTCCATAAACTGGCGGAGATTGTAACATATCATTAAATGAATGGGATGTTTTTATATAGAAATATAAACGTTGGTCTGTTGCCCAGGCATCAGAAAACCGATAGCCTTGTATTTCGGTGTCAGAAATCTTATCAATCTTCGCATCCAACACTTTATCACGATGTAGTAGATCTAAAATTACTATTTGATTTTCAGCAGATGGAAATTGATATTTATGCATTCCGCTACGTTTAGAAACGGTAAGCTCTACCTCTATATTTGTAGTATCTAGTTTTACTTTATAATACCCAGGTTCTGCAATTTCATTGGCATGTGAAAAATGTGCGCGATAGCCTTTTTTTCCATTTGCTCCATTATTAAAGTTAATGGTATTCGTTGGCATTAATAAAATATCTCCGTAGTCGGAAACACCAGTTCCGCTTAAATGTGTGTGAGAAAACCCATAGATATACTCATCAGAATAATGATAGCCGCTACATCCGTCCCACCCATCCAAACGAGTATCCGGACTTAGTTGCATCATGCCAAATGGCATAGTCGCACCCGGATAGGTATGACCGTGACCACCGGTGCCAATAAATGGATTTACATAATTGATTAGTTTTTTCTCACTTAAGGTGTTGGTTGTTTTAGATTCCCTTGTGCAACTAAAAAATAGTAGCGAAATAATAAAAAAAAGAGATTTTTGCATTGAAATATTTTAGACAATTAATATACATTTTTTTTTATAATTTCTATATTTTCTTCTTCGCGAATTTTTGTAAAGTTCAAATTTTATATATCCACTACGTATTAATAAACAAAAAATAACACAAGCAATTGTGTGATCTAAATATAAATTTTGTGGTTTTGCAAATTAATTTCAAAAAACAATCAATATAAAAATATAAAATTTGTAGTTTTGCGAATTAATTTCAAAAAACAATCAATAATGAAAAAAATTACAACAGTTATTTTCTTTTGTCTTACCCTATTAAGTTGGCAAAACTATGCGCAACAAGAATGTGGTATAGAGGATTTAACTACAGAAGATGCTGCTCAAATAATGTTAGGCGTTCAGTCTATGTCAATGGGCTTTGTTCCAGGTGATGAAGCTATAACTCCAGTTGGGCCAATTACGGTTCCTTTTCAACCTCATATTATTAGAAATGATAATGGTAGTGGTGGTGCTTTAGCAGCTAGCGTTACGGCAGATATAATTGCCGCAGCAGCACATTACCTTCCGCACGGAATAATTTTAGATATCAAACCTATTCTTTATGTAGATAGAACCGATTTACTAACATTAGGTGCTGTTGGAACTGGTGGAAGCACAGAAGGTGATAACAATCTTCCACAATTCAATATTCTAAATCATGTAAATGCTTACTACATCCCAACAGTACTTAGTGGTTCAGGTTCAGGAAACGAAATTGGTGGTTATGCAAGGTTTCCCTGGAACGAAGAGGATTACTTTACAGTCGGGGGGGGTAATACAGATGGAACTGGAGCAACTACTGCGCATGAAATGGGGCATTACTTTGGTTTATTGCATACACACGAGGATTTTATGGGAGCAGAATTAGTAGATGGCTCTAATTGTGGACCAGGAACATTAGGTTTACCTTTAGATGGTGCTGGAGATTTCTTATGTGACACACCTGCAGACCCTAACATTTGGGATAATAATTGCGCTTACCCTGGAGGTGGCGCCACAGATGCTAATGGTGATTTATACAATCCAGATCCACAACAAATAATGTCTTATAACCAACCTTTTGCCTGCGTTGAAAATTTTTCTGCAGATGCAGAAGAAAGAATGAGGTTTTATATGGGTAATGATTTTCCAAACACACGAAGTTACCTGTTTTCACCAACTGCAGTTTGTATGAATACTACGGTAACAATAAATGGTGCAGAAACTGCAACTATTACTGGTTTAGATGTAGATGGAGGATCTTCAGACCCTAATGGAAGTGCGCTAACATATTCTGTTAGTCCATCTTCCTTTACCAGTGCTGATGCTGGAGCAAATACGGTTACTTTAACTATAACTAACAGTAATGGCTTTACCGCTACTTGTACAGCTACTGTTCAAGTTATAGTAAAATCTTATGATAGTTTAGATGCACAAGCTCAGTTAGATGAAGGTCAAACAGCTTTATTTACTTTAAATAGTTCTAATGTTCCAAATAATGTAACAGTAGGTTATACTATTACTGGAATTGAATCGGATGATTTAGAAAATCCTTCAGACATGACAGGAACATTTACAATAAGTAATGATATAAATCAACTTACTATTGCAATCGCTGAAGATCTCTTAATAGAGGGTCAACAAACACTGACATTTACATTAGATGCTTTTGATAGCGAAGGTACTGCAGCAGGTTTTTCATTAGATATTGATATTATTGATACAACAGGAGTACCACCTTCTATAGTTTGTCCTGCAGACATAGTTGTTGATAATGATTCTGATAGCTGTGATGCAATTGTTACGTTTGCTGCAACAGATACCACCGGAGATCCGACATCAGGAATTACCTACTCACAAGATCCAGGAACGGCGTTTCCAGTTGGAACCACTACGGTAATTGCAACGGCAACAAATTCTGTTGGGACCGATCAATGTACGTTTACCATTACGGTGAACGATACGGAAAATCCAGCAATAATATGTCCTGTAGATATTACGACAAGTAATGATACAGGAGATTGTTCAGCTGTAGTTACTTATACTACACCGGTTGGAACAGATAATTGTACAGGAGTTACTACTACTCAAACGGCTGGACTTCCAAGTGGAAGTACATTCCCATTGGGAACAACGACCAATACATTTGAAGTGACAGATGCTGCTGGAAATACAGCTACTTGTAGTTTCGATGTAACGGTTAACGATACTGAAGGTCCTGTATGGGATAATACTCCTGCTAATTTAACAGTAGAATGTGGAGGATTAACTCCTTTATCTCTTACTACTTCCTTTGCCGACAATAATGAATTTGGAGGTAATATGTTCGACATCATGGCAATCAACGATATCGTAATCAACTCGTTTGACGTAAACGCTAACCCTGGTACTGACGATTACGTAGTATACATGAAAACGGGAAGTTACGTTGGTTCTGAAACCAATGCTGGTGACTGGAATCTTGTAGGTTCTTCTAATGGAATTGTTTCTGCGGGAAGTGGTAATCCAACTCCGCTTGGATTGGATATGGGCATTTCAGTTGGTGCTGGAGATATCGTTTCTTTCTATATCTACAATTTAACGGGTGGAAATTTAAACTATATCGATGGTAATACAGAAGGTGCTCTTTGGGCGTCTGATGCTAACCTAAAGATTTACGAAGGAATTGGTAAAGGTAATCCTATCTTTACAGGAACTAATTTCAGACCAAGAAACTTTAGTGGTAACATTGTATACGATATTGGTAACACAGCTGAATTTAACGCTTGGTTAAATAGTTTTACAGGAACAGACAATTGTCCTG
>CAJXEB010000004.1 GCA_913052585.1 uncultured Flavobacteriaceae bacterium
ATCCGTGATCGGATCTGTGATAGCTGGAGCCTGATCTACCTGGAGGACTAATTCAGTAGTGCTATAACAATCGGGATTAATTACATTTTCAACTCTTGGGTAGAGTATTTGATAACTAGGTGTTGTATTAATAAATATTGCTGGAGTTAATATTGGATTAAGTCCAGCATCTGCATCTGCTTGAAATTCATGATAAGTAATAACTGCATTTGGATCTCCACCAGTAATTTCAGCATCTTTAGTTGTTAAATCAAATTCTGCCAATCCATCATTTGGGAACTCATCGCATAAAATATAAGGTGTTGGATCTATTAACGTAATAGATAGTGTTACAAAAACTTGAAAACTATCTGTTGCAAAACAAGTTGGTGTTGAATTATTTTCAACTCTAACAAATATTGTTTCTGAAGGAGCAGCTACAGTATATGGATTTGGATATGTTCCAACATTGTTATCTGCATCAGCTTGTGAGCCATGATAAGTTACTGTAAACTGTAATGGATCAAGGCCACTTAGCGCTTCAGCATCTTTGATTAAGGGTAAATTCAAATCTACAAATCCATCAGCATCTGCATCACAAGAATCATAGTTTGTCATAACACCAATAGATACTTGAGAAAAATCTATAAAGAAATCACTTACAGAAAAACAGGCACCGGTAGTAATATCTTGAATCCGAACATAAATAGTTTGTTGTGGTGGAGCTGCTATAGGGTATGCTAATGGAGTAAAAATAGCATTAGTGTCATTTTGGCTATCTATCAGTGTGGTATAGTATTTTACTTCATAAATCAATGGATCTTGACCTCCTAAAACTATAGGTGTGTTAATAGTAAGATCAAAAACTCCAGTATTGGTCCCATCGTCACATTGAAATAAATCCTCAGGCGGGTTTTCGGTTATTGGATTAGGATAAAATACTACATCAAAAAAGTTAGTATCAGTTACACCACTAGGTAAATCAACGATTACCTTATAGTTGCCATCAATAGTTACATCAATAGATGCTGTTGTTTCTGCAGGAATAAATGGATCAAAATTACCCGATCCAATTGGGTTTTCGAAAGACCACACATACCCTAATCCATCGGGATCAGTGGCGTCTAATGTCACCGTATCTCCTTCGCAGGCTTCAGTTAAAACTATCGAACAATTAAAAGCATCAGGATCGCCAAATGACAAATCAAAAATATCTGCTGTTGCTGAATATCGATCGACAACTATAATAATTTCATCACCTGGAACTAAAGCCATAAAAATTACATCGCCATCTCCAGCTGCACCTTCACAAGTATCGACAGAAGGCATATCTAATCCAGTATCGTACTCTCCAGCTCCAGGAGCATCAAATGTACCCCTATCAGCTATACCTAAATTTGTGCAATCCGCATTAAGCCAGACAGCAAGATCGTAATCAACGTTTCCTGTAGGTTCAACTTGAAAAGTGAAATTTGTAGGTTGTTCAATTAAAATATAATACCAAGCAGTTCTTGTACCCTGAAGAGTCTGACAGGCTGTAATTATAGTAATAGGGGATGGGTCTATCGCATTATTCTCTAAGCCATCTTGACTAGTGCAAATGGGAATTAATATATCGCATACTTGAGCTGTTAGACTATAAGAATGCAAAACGAAAAATATGCTAAATATTAAATATATTTTATTAAGTTTCATTAAGCTTGGTTTTTTACAATTTACTAAAAGTTAACTGCTTTACTTTTTTTTCATCTATATAGTATTCAACTAAATAAATTCCTTTTTTTAATAATGAAAAGTCAACTTTTTTCATAGCCTTACCCTTTACTTTAATGAAAGTTGATGTAGAAATAACAGTGTTGTTATAGCTCAAGATATAGGTGATTTCTTTGGCCATTTCGAAGTCAAAAGTTAAAATTGCACTAGAAAAGACCACTTTTGGTTCAATTTTAATGAAATTTTCGTAATTATTGTCGATAATAGCTTCTTGGCTAAACAAGAAAAAAGGAACAAAAAACAATAGAATTAGACTTTTTTTATTCATTATATTTTTTTTTAAATTTAAGAAAAATTTATGAA
Organism: uncultured Flavobacteriaceae bacterium; assembly: GCA_913052585.1. GTDB lineage: Bacteria > Bacteroidota > Bacteroidia > Flavobacteriales > Flavobacteriaceae > Marifrigoribacter. The sequence continues at coordinate 2,056 of CAJXEB010000004.1, forward strand.
AACACTCAATTTCATTTTATTAAAGTTTTTTTCTCATTTTTAAATTGCAATACTTGAATTTGTATCTTTGCAAATTGTATTACAAAAAACACGTATGAATTCAGAAAACCATAGTAAAGTAATTGAAGAATTAGGAGATGATCATATCGGAACATCAAGCGATACTCCATTAAGAAAAGATGCCTTTAAATTAAGTGATTCGGAAAAAATTGAAGCAATTAAAGAAGATGTAAAAAATATTCTTTTTACACTTGGCATGGATCTATCAGACGACAGTTTAAATGGAACTCCTAAAAGAGTTGCTAAAATGTTTGTCAATGAAATATTTGGAGGATTAAACCCTAACAACAAGCCAAAGGCATCAACATTTGACAATAAATATAAATACGGTGAAATGCTGGTTGAAAAAAACATTACACTTTATTCTACTTGCGAGCATCATTTACTCCCAATTGTCGGAAAAGCACATATAGCTTATATCTCAAATGGGACTGTTGTTGGGCTTTCAAAAATGAATAGAATAGTAGATTTTTACGCTAAAAGACCACAAGTTCAAGAACGGCTTACAATTCAAATTGTAAAAGAATTACAAGAAGTTTTAAATACTGAAGATGTCGCCTGCATAATAGATGCAAAACACTTATGTGTTAATTCTCGTGGAATTCGTGATATTGACAGCAGCACCATAACAAGTGAATTTGGCGGAATATTTAAAAAGACAGAAACCCGAAGAGAGTTTTTAGATTATATAAAGTTAAGTACCGTCTTTTAGAAAATACTCCTCTTTAGTGAAAATAAATACCTAATAGATTCTATAATAAATGAAACTTTTCGAGCAACAAGAATTATACATATATAATTCAATTTCAAAGACAAAAGAAAAATTTACTTCAATAAACGATAGCTCTATTGGAATGTATGTTTGTGGACCAACCGTTTATAGCAATGTGCATTTAGGAAATTGCCGTACTTTTTTGTCTTTTGATTTGGTATTTCGTTATTTAAAGCATTTGGACTATAAAGTTCGTTATGTTCGAAACATTACAGATGCAGGTCATTTAGAAAACGATGCAGATAGTGGCGAGGATCGTATTGCTAAAAAAGCAAGAATTGAAATGGTAGAGCCTATGGAAATCGTTCAACGATATACTGTTGATTTCCATCAAACAATGGCGAAATTTAATGCACTCCCACCAAGCATTGAACCCACTGCTACTGGACATATCATTGAACAGATTGAAATTATTGAAAAAATTATTTCTGAAGGTTTTGCATATGTCGTAAATGGTTCGGTTTATTTTGATGTACATAAATTCAACGAGACTCATTCTTACGGAAAACTAAGCGGAAGAAATTTAGAAGACATGGTAGCTAATACTCGTGATTTAGCTACTCAAACCGATAAAAAAAATCCACAAGATTTTGCTCTTTGGAAAAAAGCAGAACCTGTGCACATTATGCGTTGGTCATCACCTTGGAGCGATGGATTTCCTGGCTGGCACCTAGAATGTACCGCAATGAGCACTAAATATCTAGGCAATCATTTTGATATTCATGGTGGAGGAATGGATTTAAAATTTCCACACCATGAATGTGAAATTGCACAATCTGAAGCTGCTTTAAAAACCAATCCAGTAAATTATTGGATGCATGCCAACATGCTTACTCTTAATGGTAAAAAAATGGCGAAATCAACAGGGAATAATATTTTACCTCACGAAATATTTTCTGGCGACAACACTATACTAAGCAAAGCTTTTTCACCTTCAGTGGCTAAGTTTTTTATGTATCAAGCAAATTACAGAAGCATACTTGATTTTTCTAATGAAGCATTATTAGCTTCCGAAAAAGGTTTTAATAGATTGATGGAAGCTTATAAAATACTTTCAGAAATAGCACCTTCCGAAAAAAATGAATTTGACTCTTCTGTTTGGAGACAATCTTGTTATAACGCAATGAATGATGATTTTAATAGCCCAATTTTAATAGCTCAATTATTTGAAGCAGTAAAAGTTATCAATCTAGCTAAAGAAGGAAAAACACAATTAGATAAAGAAAATATTGATGTCATTAAAAAAACAATGCACGATTTTATTTTTGATGTTTTGGCTTTAGAAGAAAGCAATGCAAATAATGCGAGTGATGATAATAAGTTATCAGATGCTATTAATATATTAATAGAACTTAGAAATCAAGCACGTCACAACAAAGATTTTTCCACTAGTGATTTAATCCGTGACCAATTAAAAGAGGTGGGCATTAACTTAAAAGACGGGAAAGACGGCACATCTTTTTCTTTAAATTAGTTAAAAATTCTCTACAATAAATAGTTTAAATTTAAATCTAGAATGAGAAATATTCTAACGTATCCTTTTGTTTTGTTGATCAAGGGATATCAATTATTAATTTCTCCTTTATTACCATCAACGTGTAGATACGATCCAACTTGTTCCCATTACGCTATAGAAGCACTTCAAAAACATGGCTTTTTAAAAGGCGGTTGGTTAGCAATTAAACGTATTGGCAGTTGTCATCCTTGGGGCGGTTCTGGTTACAATCCTGTTCCTGAAAAAGATAAAAAGCAATCACATTAAGTATTGCTTTACTTATATTTACAATTCTAATTTTATATAAAATATTTTATGCAAGTATTAAGTTTTGTTTGGGATCCATCTCCAGGAATTGATTTAGGTTTTTTTATGATCAGGTATTACAGCCTAATGTTTGTAATAGCATTTTCTATAGGTTGGTTTTTAACTAAAAGAATTTTTAAGAACGAAAGACAATCCGATGATAAAATGGACAGTCTTTTTATTTATGTAGTTCTAGCAACTTTAGTTGGTGCTCGACTAGGTCATGTGTTTTTTTATCAACCAGAATTATTAAAAGATGATTTCCTTTCAGTATTTCTTCCTTTTAGTTTTAAAAACGGTTTTGAGTTTACAGGCTTTAGAGGATTAGCAAGTCATGGTGCTGCAATAGGAATTATAGCTGCGATGTATTTTTACAGTAAAAAAGTACTTAAAAAACCTATACTATGGATACTTGACAGAATTGTGATTGCAGTTGCAAGTGGAGCAATTTTTGTAAGAATAGGAAATTTTATTAATTCTGAAATAATAGGAAAAGCAACAAATAGTGATTTTGGGGTTGTATTTAAGCAATTAGGAGAGGATTTCCCTAGGCACCCTGCTCAATTATACGAATCGTTTTGTTACATTTTTGTTTTTGCCACACTTTACTATTTGTATTGGAAAACCAGTAAAAGTAAACAAATGGGGTATTTACTAGGAATGTTCTTAGTGTTGCTTTGGACAGTGCGTTTCTTTGTCGAATTTGTAAAAGAAGCTCAGGTAGACGAAAGAGCAGAATGGGCTTTAAATACTGGACAATGGTTAAGTATTCCTTTTATAGTTATTGGTGTCTATTTAATGATTTCGTCACCTAAAAGACCTGTTCCAAATGAATAAATTATTTTATATCATTTCTGTCATTACTATTCTTGTTTTTTCTCAATCATGCAAGGAAAAAAAAAAGCAATCGATCTCAATTACCAAAGAGATTATCTTTAAAAAAGAAGGGGAATTGCTTTTAAAAAAAGCAGAAACAGACTCTGTAATAAAAAGGTTAGATATTGAAATTGCTGAAACGGAATACGAAACCCAAACAGGCTTAATGTATCGACATATAATGGAGAATAATCAAGCTATGTTATTTGTTTTCAAGAATGAACAACCTCGTTCCTTCTACATGAAAAATACCGAGTTTTCTTTAGATATTATTTACATAAATAACAAAAAAGAAATAGTAAGTATTCAAAAAAATACAAAGCCTTATGACGAGGTTTCTTTGCCTTCTAATGCTCCTGTATTATATGTATTAGAAATTAATGGTGGTCTTTCTGATTCTTGGGGGATAAAAACGGGTGATGTTATTGAATGGAAATAAAGAAACTATAAGATTAAAAATGTGTTTGTTTTCTATCTTTCTTACTATTAATTAATTTTATAAATAACCGTAAAAGTATAGCTGTTTCTAATATTGTTAATAGAGGCCGAATCAGTTAAACCAACATTACAAAGTTGTAGCGCTCCTTTTTGTTGAATCCTAGAATAGGAAAAATCAAGACTATAGCTACCTAAATAAAATCCAAATCCACCAGAATAGCCTGTTAAATCCTCTCTTGCTGTACTGTTATTATATGGGCTTTCTTCATATTGATACCCACCTCTTAAACTCATTCTATTAATCCTATATTCTCCACCTATTTTTATAGCTGATGAGCCTTTTAATTGATTCTCTGCTGCTATATTTTGAGTTGCAAAACTTGGATCTTGAGATGGACTAAATCTTATGGACGAATAATCTTTATAAGAATAATCAATACTTATTAATCCATTTTTTCCAAAAATAAAAGCACCACTTGCAGCTATCTTCCATGGTGTTTTTATTTCGTATTTACGAAAAACATTTACAATCCGAGGATTTATATATTCATTATAAACAACACCTTCTACTTCTCTAGTAGTTTCTAAAATCTGAGTAGTTTCTTCATAAATATTATACCAAATTGGAGTGTCGTATGTAAACCCTAACCTTAATAAATTAGTCACTTTTGCAATTGCTCCAAATTGAGCTGAAAAACCTCCACCATAAGCATATAAGTCATTCTGAAAACCAACATAATTTACTAAACTTCCGGAGTTATTATTAGTTTCATTCAAGAAAGTACTTTGTCTATAATTAAAATTATTACTATTTAAATTTATTCCTATAGAGATAATATTATTGATTTCTGTAGCAAAATTAAATGTATACTTCCTATTATGACCTCCTGAGCTATAAGCATATCTTTGATTAAAACTTCCTGGCGCTATATTAGAATAGTATTGTGTGTTTTCTGGGTTTTCTGCATCGATGGGATCAATAACAAATCCGTGGTACCCTAAAAAAGCATTTTGGGCCGACACACCCTCATTGACTCCAAGATATCCATAAAGACTAGAAGTGGTTTCATTTTCTTGTAATTGCAACAAGTCCAAGGACACTCCGTTTGCTTGCGCTACAAAGAACTCTCCGATTGAAGCATTTCCAGTTCCCGCTATAAAAACATCATCATCGTAGTTATTTGAAGCTATATAATTAAAACCTAATGAAAATTTCTTAAAAACCGACCCCTTATTAGGATTGGTAAAAGGAAACACAAACCCTGCCTGATTAAACTTTAAGTTGGTAGATGAAGCTTCGGTATTGGTGCCAAAGTAATTTGATTTATTTTTTTTATCAACTACAGAAAGTGTTACAGAACCAGCACTATTTATAAAAACTGCACTTCCAGCAGGATTAATAGCTATGGATGAAATATCTCCACCCAATGCTCCAAACGCTCCGCTTAAAGCATTAAATCGAGCTGTACCATTTAAATTTTCAGTCGAATAACGAAGTGCATCTATTAAATTTTGTGATTGAATACTGGTAATAGAAATTATTGTTATCAATAAGAAATAAAATCTTTTCATATAAACAAAAACTAAATAATATTATATTCCTCCACGTCTTCCGCCTCCACCTCTAGATCCGCCACTACTGCGTGAACTGCCGCTACTACGCGAATTACTTCTAGATCCTCCATATGAAGCACTTGGCCTAGTATTCGTACTTCGTCTAGTAGTAGTATTTCGTTTAGTATTCGTACTTCGTCTAGTAGTAGTATTTCGTTTAGTATTCGAACTTGGTCTAGTAGTAGTATTTGATCTTCGGGTTGTATTACCTCTTGAAGAAGAATTTCCTTGATAACTTGGTTTTGTTGAAGGCCTTATTCTGCTATTAGTAGCTCCAGATCTTCTACTAGATTCTGATCTAGAATAAGAACCCCCTCTTCTTGAATTATTTGTTCCAAAACTACTTGAGTATCCATTATTATTACCTCTTCTATTATAACTATTAGTATTGCTTCTTCCTCTTGAAGATGATCTTCCTGCTAAATAATCTGTATTGCTTCTTCCTCTATTGTATGCATAACCATATCCGCCTCCACCGTAAAAACCTCCGCCATAATGTCCTCCGCCATAATGTCCTCCACCGTAAAATCCTCCACCGTAAAATCCTCCACCGTAAAATCCTCCATAACCATAATAAGGGTAACCCCATCCAAATCCAATACCCAAGCCACCATAATATGGGTAACCCCATCCAAATCCAATACCCCAACCACCATTATAGGGAGTATATCCATACCCTCCATACACATTTATAGAAACTTCAGTAGAATTAGTGCCCCAAGCTCCATTGCCTTCATTGCCTTCATTGTATTCTGCATTGTATTCTTGCTTTTCAGAAACAACATATCCTTCTTCATCAAGACTTTCAGTAGAATGATAAGCTTCAATATCTGTTAAAATAGCATCATCTTCAGGAATATCCTTGTAGGCTAATTCTTTTGTTTTAAAATATTGTTTATAATAATTGTTCTTATCTTCTTCTGCAGTTGTTTCTTCAGCTACTAAATTGTTTTGATTTGATGAGTATATTCCATCTGCTTCATCATAATCGTTTTTATTATGGGTTCCACAAGAAGTTATTAATAAGAATACAAATCCAATTAGTAATAATGGATTTAAGTTTTTAAAAGAAAGAATAAAGGTTTTCATAACAATAGCAATTTAATTGTTGGACATTATAAATTTAGTTAGTTTTGCCGAGAACTAAAACATTTTTAACACTAAATACAATATTTGTGCCAAACACACTGCTATGGCTAAAAATTTAACAAAGAGAAGCGAAGATTACTCAAAATGGTATAACGAACTGGTTATTAATGCTGATTTAGCAGAAAGTTCCGGTGTTAGAGGCTGTATGGTCATAAAGCCTTATGGCTTTTCTATCTGGGAGAAAATGCAAGCTGAATTAGATAGAATGTTCAAAGAAACTGGACATCAAAACGCTTATTTTCCACTTTTTATACCAAAATCTTATTTCAGTAAAGAAGCAAGTCATGTAGATGGTTTTGCAAAAGAATGTGCTATTGTAACACATTATAGACTAAGAGAAGATGGAAAAGGTGGGGTTGAAGTTGATCCTGACGCAAAATTAGAGGAAGAATTAATTGTTCGTCCAACATCTGAAACTATTATTTGGGATACTTATAGAAAATGGATTCAATCTTATAGAGATTTACCTTTATTAATAAATCAATGGGCTAATGTTGTTCGTTGGGAAATGAGAACAAGGTTATTTTTGCGTACTACTGAATTTTTATGGCAAGAAGGTCATACCGCACATGCAACTAAACAAGAAGCAATTGAAGAAACCGAACAAATGGTTAATATCTATGCTGAATTTGTAGAGAACTACATGGCAGTTCCTGTTATTAAAGGTTTAAAAACGGAAAGCGAACGATTTGCTGGAGCTATAGAAACGTATTGTATAGAAGCCTTAATGCAAGACGGAAAAGCACTACAAGCTGGAACTTCCCATTTTTTAGGTCAGAATTTTGCTAAAGCATTTGATGTTAAATTTACCGCTAAAGATGGCAAACAGGATTATGTTTGGGCAACTTCTTGGGGTGTATCTACACGTTTAATGGGAGCGCTTATTATGACCCATAGTGATGACAAAGGTCTAGTATTACCTCCAAAACTTGCTCCAGACCAAGTAGTAATTGTTCCTATTTATAGAAATGATGAACAATTTGACCTGGTAAGTGAAGTAGCTAAGGAAGTGATGAAAGAACTTCGATCAAAAGGTATTCGTGTTAAATTCGACAATAGAGACACGTATAAGCCCGGTTGGAAATTTAATGAGTATGAGCTAAAAGGTGTACCAGTAAGATTGGCTATTGGCCCTAGAGACGTTGAAAACGGAACATTAGAACTTGCCAGAAGAGATACACTAACAAAAGAATCTATTTCGAGAGATAATGTAGCTTCTATTGTAGTCGATTTGATGGATGAAATTCAAAAAAATCTTTATAACAAAGCTGCCAGTTTTAGAACTGAGAAAACCACTGAAGTAAGCACTTATGATGAGTTTAAAGAAGTACTAAACACCAAAGGCGGGTTTATATTAGCTCATTGGGACGGCACAGCTGAAACGGAAGAACAAATAAAAAACGAAACAAAAGCAACTATTAGATGTATTCCTTTAGATGCAAAAGAAGAGATAGGAATATGTATGGTTACTGGTAAACCTTCGAATAAAAAAGTGCTTTTTGCAAAGGCGTATTAATTTATTTAAAAAAAGTTTACTTAAACTTGTTGCATTCAAAAATAATCGTATTTTTGCATCCGCAATTAAAAATTAATGGTCCGTTCGTCTAGGGGTTAGGACGCCAGGTTTTCATCCTGGTAACAGGGGTTCGATTCCCCTACGGACTACAAAAAATAAGAATTAAAAACAACACAATGGCGAATCATAAGTCAGCATTAAAAAGAATTAGAAATAGCGAAGTTAAACGTTTACGTAATCGTTATCAACACAAAACAACTCGTAACGCAATGAAGAAATTCGTTGAAACTTCAGATAAGAAGGAAGCCGAGGGATTATTTCCTGGTGTAATTTCTATGATCGATAAGTTAGCTAAGAAAAATGTTATTCATAATAACAAAGCATCTAACTTGAAGTCAAATATGACAAAACACATTGCTTCTTTATAGTAGTAATTTGTTTTAAAGTTTACAAAAAAAACTCCTTTAGGATTTCCTGAAGGAGTTTTTTTGTGTTTATATTAAAACGCTTCTAGGAACTAAACCCCTATAATCCCCTCCATTACGAATAACATCTCGCACTATAGATGAAGAAATATTTGACACATTAGGAGTACAAACTAAAAATACACTTTCAATTTTGGAAAGAGATGAATTTGTTTGTGCAATGGATTGTTCGTAGGTGAAATCAGTACTGTTTCTTAATCCTCGAAGAATAAATCCTGCATTTACAGTCTTACAAAAATCTACTGTTAATCCTTTATAGGTAGAAACTTTAATTCGTGGTTCATTTTTAAAAGCATTTTCGATATGTAGTTTCCTGTCTTCTAATGAAAACATATATTTTTTATCAGCATTTACTCCAATAGCAATTATAACTTCATCGAAAAGATCCAATCCTCTTTTTATAATATCTAGGTGTCCTAATGTAATTGGATCGAATGAACCTGGAAATACAGCTTTTTTCATAAACAAATGTAAATTATTTTATTTTAACACATTTTGTATCAGAATATCAAAAAACGCTGTTAGTGTTAATCCAAATTCTTTTACTTGTTTTGGGATTATGCTTTCTTTTGATATTCCAGGGTTCGTGTTTATTTCTAAAAAATAAGGAACCCCATCTTGAATAATAAACTCGCTTCTAGTAACCCCTTTCATATTGAGCAATTTATATATTCTTTTAGTTTCAGTCCTGATTATTTCTGCTTCAGTTTCTGAAATTCGAGCAGGTGTAATTTCATCGGATTTGCCTAGATATTTGGCCTCATAATCAAAAAAATCTGTTTCAGAAACAATTTCTGTTAGTGGCAAAACAATAATTTCTTCTTGATTATTAAAAACACCAACAGATACTTCAACTCCTTCAATAGCTTTTTCTATAATAATTTCAGAATCTTCTTTAAATGCTTTTTTAATAGCAAGATCTAATTCTCCTTTTTCATAAACTTTACTAATTCCAAAACTAGAACCAGCCCTATTGGGCTTTACAAAACAAGGAAGCCCTACCGTTTTTAAAATTTCAGATTTAGAATAACTTTCGTCTTGGTTAATATAAAAAGAAGAAGCGCATATAACACCAAAACCTTTTAAAACAGAAAGGCAATCTCTTTTATTGAAACTAAGTGCTGCTTGATAAAATTCGCTGCTCGTTTGAGGTATTCCGATTAAAGATAAATATGCTTGTAGGTAACCGTCTTCTCCTGGAGTACCATGTATAGTATTGAACACTGCATCTGGAATTATAGTTTCATTACCATTAGAAAAACTAAAATCCCCTTTATTGATTGTATATTTTTCGCCTTCAGGCGAGATGTAATTCCAACCTTCTTTTAGTATGTGAATGGGATAAATAAAATATTTGTTAGTATCCAAAAACTCACAAACAACACCCCCACTTCCTAATGAAATTTCAAATTCACTGGAATAACCTCCCATTACAACAGCAATATGCTTTTTATTCATAACAATTTATTAAAAGCTACTTTTAACAAAAATATCATTATTCATTTATAAAGATACTAACTTTAGGTTTTATATTTTTGCAAAATAACTACAGGCTATGACATTTATTAAATTTTTATTTACCAAAGTATTTTTAAAACAATTATTTATAGCAGTTATTGTATTGTTAGGGTTAACTTTTGTTATTCTATTTTGGTTAAAATCTACAACCAATCACGATCAAAAGATAGAAGTTCCAAATCTGGCAAAAATGAGTTTGGATGTTGTAGAAGACAAATTAGATGAAATAGACTTACGATTTGAGGTTTTAGATTCTTCTAATTATAATCCTGATTTTCCAAAATATTCTGTGATTGAGCAAATTCCAAAAGCAGGAGAATTTGTGAAAGAAAATCGTAAAATTTATCTTACTTTAAATAGATCGGGTTATGTGTTTTTAAAAATTCCTGAAGTGGTTGGAAAAACGAGAAGGCAAGCAGAACCTACTTTAATATCTATGGGTTTCGAAATAGGAAGAATAACTTATAAACCCTACATTGCTCTGGATGAAGTTTTAGAAATAAGCCATAAAGGAAAAAAACTAAATCCTAGTGACGAACTTCAAAAAACTTCCGTGATAGACTTAATTCTAGGTGATGGAGAAGGGGGACTTAAAAGACAATCAGAAAATTCAGAAAAAGAAATACAAAACGAAGATGGAGGAAAATAAAATTGAAGGCCCAGAAAATGAAGATTTATATGAACATTTTCGGTTTGTAGCACAAAAGGGGCAACAACCTCTTAGGGTTGATAAGTATTTAATGAACTATATAGAAAATGCTACTCGTAGCAAAATACAACAAGCTGCAAAAGATGGAAACATCTATGCAAATGATATTGCAGTTAAATCTAACTATAAAGTAAAGCCAGATGATGTTGTCACAGTATTATTTAAACATCCTCCGTATGAACTTTTATTGGTTCCTGAAGATATTCCATTAGACATTGTTTACGAAGATGATGATTTATTAGTAGTAAACAAACCTGCTGGGATGGTGGTTCACCCTGGTCACGGAAATTATAGTGGAACTTTAATAAATGCACTAATATTTCATTTTGATAACCTTCCAAACAATAGTAGTAATCGTCCAGGACTAGTTCATCGAATTGACAAAGATACAAGCGGACTATTAGTAGTTGCAAAAACGGAAGAAGCGATGACGCATCTTGCTAAACAGTTCTTTAATAAGACATCAGAAAGAGAGTATATAGCTTTGGTTTGGGGAGATGTTAAAGATGAAGAAGGAACTATTGAAGGAAACATAGGACGCCATCCAAAAAATAGATTACAAAATACCGTATTTGAAGATGATGACGAAAATAATGGAAAACCTGCTGTTACTCATTACAAAGTTATAGAACGATTAGGCTATGTAACCCTATTGTCTTGCAAATTAGAAACCGGAAGAACTCACCAAATTAGAGTTCATTTAAAATACATAGGCCACACTTTGTTTAATGATGAACGTTATGGAGGTGATAGGATATTAAAGGGAACCACTTTTAGTAAATACAAACAATTTGTAGATAATTGTTTTAAAATTTTACCCAGACAAGCACTGCACGCAAGAACCCTTGGGTTTATTCATCCTACTACAGGAAAAATGATGCGTTTTGATTCTCCAATTCCAGAAGACATTGAAAAATGTATTGAAAAATGGCAAAAATATTCTGTAAATTCAACAAACCAATAATTACTACTTTTAATGAAAATTGTTATTTCTCCTGCAAAAAGCCTTGATTTTAAAAGTGAAATTCCTGCTACTAATTTCACAATTCCTGTTTTTATAGATCAAACAGAAGTTTTGAACGCAAAAATGGCGACCAAATCTAAAAACGCCATTAAAAAATTAATGAGCATCAGTGATAATTTAGCCGAATTAAATCACCAACGTTATCAAGATTTTTCAGTGCCATTTACCAATAAAAATGCTCGCCAAGCTGTTTATTCATTTTCTGGAGATGTATATGTTGGTTTAGATGCTTATTCTTTATCAGAAGAAAAAATAGTATTGATGCAAGAACAGCTTAGAATTTTATCCGGTTTATATGGGGTTTTAAAACCTTTAGATTTAATGCAACCCTACCGTTTAGAAATGGGAACTCAATTAAAAATAAATAGCAATAAAAATCTTTATGAATTCTGGGGTAAGACCATTACTGATAATTTAAATGAAGAATTAGAAGATGATGAATTATTTGTAAACCTGGCAAGTCAAGAATATTTTAAAGCAGTTCAACCTAAACACCTAAAAGCAACTGTTGTTTCTCCTATTTTTAAAGACTTTAAAAATGGAAAACTAAAAATCATTTCCTTTTTCGCTAAAAAAGCAAGAGGATCTATGGTTCGTTATATTTTAGACCATAATGTAACTTCTTTAGAACAATTAAAAAATTTCAATACTGATGGTTACGGTTTCAGTAATAATGATACTTTAAATGAAAACGAGCCTGTTTTTATTAGGTGATTTTTTAAGTATTACTTTCCTATTATCATCATACTTTGTAGCTTAATTTTTAAACAAATAAATGTTAAATTATAATTGGAAGATTTTTTTTCTTCAACAACGTATTCATTCCATCAATTGCTTGTAGACCTCCAGTATGGATTGCTAGTATAGTGCTATTCTCTTTAAAACATCCTTTATTTATTAAATCAAAAATTCCAAAAATCATTTTTCCTGTATATATCGGATCTAATGAAACAGCCGTTTTCTTTTTAAAATCATTCATAAATTCGATAAGTTCAGTATTTACTTTTGCATAACCGCCCAAACAATAATCATCAAGGATTCTATAATTTGTTTTTTTAGTGAATTTTTGAATATCTGAAGTTTGAAAAGTTCCCTTAAGAGCTGAAAAACCTAAAACAGTTTGAGTAGGATTAGAAGACTCTATTAAACCAGAAATAGTGCCTCCAGTACCTACTGGCGCACATATATAATCAAAAGAAGTGTCTTTTTTAGTCAGTATCTCAGTACATCCTTTTACAGCCAAGTCATTAGTGCCTCCTTCTGGTAATAAATAAAAGTCTCCATAAACTGATTTTAAATTTTCAAAAAAACTCAATTCATTTTTCTTACGATATTCTTCTCTTGAAATAAAATGAAAAAGCATACCACAACTTTTAGCAAATGATAAAGTAGCGTTATCATCTACTTTATCAATTAACTCCTCTCCTCTTATAATACCAATAGTTTTAAATCCATATTCTTTTCCCGTTGCAGCAACAGCTGCAATATGGTTTGAATAAGCACCTCCAAAAGTTAATAAAGTAGATTTGTTAGACCTTTTTGCTTCGAAAATATTATATTTTAATTTCCTGAATTTATTACCCGATATATCTGGATGAAGTTGATCTTCTCTTTTAATTACTAAATTATAATTTGATATAGAAAATACTTCTAATGGAATTATTTGATTTTTAACTTTATAATATTCTTCGAACAAAGTGATAATATTTTTTTTACAATTTAAACAACAAAACTATAAATGCTTAAATATTAAAGTATAATTTATTTTTTATTTTTAACAAGTTTATTTCTGAATATGTTAATTTTAATTGCTTTTTATCCTATTTTTTTGTTTTTTATCGTTTTTAATTATACTTTTGTTTGTGTAATTTTTAAATATTATGTAATGAAAACTACTTTAATCACGAAACCCTATATAATAGGTGTACTTTTTATTCTTTTTATAAGTACAATAAGTACAGCACAAGTTGGAATTAATACAATAAGCCCAAGTGCTGGCTCTATGTTAGATATTAATAGCACAAATAAAGGTTTATTAGTACCAAGGGTGGATATTATAAACATTAATACTATAGACCCTATTACAGATGGAAGCACAGAAAGCTTATTAGTATACAATACTAATTTAACAACAGGTAAAGGATATTATTACTGGAATGGATCCATATGGGTTAATTTAAATAGTAATGATTGGAAATTAGACGGAAATATAGATACAGATGAAGATGTAAATTTTGTAGGAACAACCGATTCTGAGGCCTTAACTTTTAGAACAAATAACACAGAACGTTTTAGAGTGGCAAATGGAGACCAAGTATTAGCGATGGCAAATGGATCTGCAGCAGTACCTTTTTACTCTTGGAATTCAGATCAAACTATGGGTTTTTGGAGATCGGGTACCAGACAAATGGATATGGTTATAAATGGAACTTCTTTTTTTAACTCAAATGCCAATACAAGTGGAGGTTCAAATCTAGAATGGACATTTAACCCTGGAGGAGTTGATTTAAATCTTAGGGTAGAAACCGATAATAACGCCAATTCATTTTTTGTAAGTGGTGAAGAAGATAATATTGGTTTAGGAACCAACTCACCTAATGCAAGCGCACAATTAGAAATGGCAGCAATCAACGAAGGACTTTTAATAAATCGAGTAACATTATCTGCCACTGACACTCCTTCACCAGTTACATCTCCTGCTAATGGGCTACTAGTTTACAATACAGTAAACGCTAGTAGTGGTGCTACTGAAGTGTTACCAGGTTTTTACTATTGGGATGGAATTAATTTAGAATGGGTTGCTATGGGAGGAACCAATGGTAGAGATTGGTCTTTAGAAGGAAATTCTGGAACAAATTCAGTGACTAATTTTTTAGGAACAACAGATAACGAACATCTAGTATTCAGAACTGATAATAATGAAAGAATGAGAATAATAGATGATGGACGTGTAGCAATCAATGAAACAAATCCTAATGTAAATGATCGATTTACAGTTACTGGAGATGTAGATGAAAATGTAATAAACGCCTATGCTTCAGGTACAGGATCTGGTGTTTATGCAGACCATGCTGGAACTGGTCATGGAATTAATTCACACCATTCGGGTAGTGGATACGCCATGAGAGCAGTAAATATGGGTACCGGTATAGGTCTCTTTGCTTATGCTGCAAATACACATGGTGTGTATGGAGCAACTCCATATACAGGAGGCGTATTTCTTACTGCAGGCAGTGTTGGCTGGGGGTCTGGTGCTAATGGTGCTAATGGTGCATTAGCAATAGTAGACAAAGTTGTTTCAAGTAACTCCAATATAGGAATTAGAGTAATGTCAGGAAGTACAACTTCAATTTCAACTTCTCAAATATTAAATGTAGGAGTCAATACCAATGCCACTGATTTAGCTCTTTATGCTTTAACTGAGGGCACTTCAGGCATAAGAGAATCTGCAAGATTTCAAACAAATTATACAGGATCTGCAACGGATTCTGATGCCCGTGATATGAGAGCTCAATTAGCTGGATATACCAATGCTAGCCAACAAGGAGGAAGTAACATGTATTATGGTGGTTATTTTTATAGTGGAGGAAACAGTAGTGGATCTTGGGCTTATGCTGGAGCACGTTACGGTAATACAAATTATAAAATTATAGGAAATGGTAATGTCTCTACCATAGTTGATGGCGCTACTAAAAATGATACTAAAAAAATAATGTTTGCTCCAGAAGCTCCAGAAGTTCTATTTGAAGATTATGGAATTGGTAAATTGGTAAATGGAATTATTAAAATTGATATCGACCCTATATTTTCTAATAACATTACTGTTAATAATGAACATCCTTTAAAAGTTTTTATTCAATTAGAAGGCGACTGTAAAGGTGTTTATGTAATTAATAAATCTAAAAATGAGTTTACTGTTAAAGAATTACAAAACGGAAACTCTAATACTTCATTCTCTTGGCATATTGTTGCTAACAGAAAAGATGAAGTAGCATCTCGTAGTAACGAAATAACTTTGTATGAAAAATTACGTTTTCCAGATGCACCAAGTAACATTTTACCTAAAGAAAATAAAGTTTCAAAACTTGAAGAGAATAGTTATAAAGATACAAAGAGTGAAAAATAATATTTTTAGAGAATAAAGTATAAAACCCTTCTAAACCTAGAGCTATCGAATATGATAGATAAAAATTAAATACTGTAAAGGCTGAAAAAAATATAATAAAAACTTCCAAAAAGACCTTCTCTTTAAATAGTCGAGGTCTTTTTTTATACACTTCGCTTTCAAAACAAATATTCCGATAGGCTTGATATTCATGTTTATATATTGCTAAACGAATTAAAAGCTCCAATCCGCCCCAAATATAAAATGGGATAATGAGCAACTCTAATTGTTATCGAAGATGTGTTTTTTCATGATTTAAAAAAATTGTATCTTATTTACAAACCTTACTTCATATAAAAATAAAAGGTCAAATGGAAATTCCGTTAAATTTTTCACCTAAGAACCATCTATTAACTAAAACAATCAAGCAAACAAGATAAGAAAATGTTATTTTTGTATCGTGACCAATTTCAAAAAATACATTCCTTTAGAAGAAGGTGATTTTTACCTAACTCCAGAAGGCTATAAGTGCTTTACAGCGCAATACCATCTAAAACGTGGTCATTGTTGTGAAAGTGGTTGTAGGCATTGCCCTTATGGGTTTGACAAAAAAACAAATAAACAGCATGTCATTAAAAAGGAGCGAAAGGACTAAAAAATCTCATCCAGAGATTAGCAAGTCCCTAGTATTCTCGCAATGACATAACACTAATAAATATGACTTTTAAAGAAGAAATACAACAAGGAATCCCTAACAACCTTCCTTTAGCTAACGATTATGACCCTTCTATAAATCACGCACCTAAACGGAAAGACATTCTTTCTGTAGCTGAAAAAAAGCTAGCACTACAGAATGCGCTTCGTTATTTTGATGCTAAACACCATGCTATACTCCTTCCTGAGTTTAAAAATGAGTTGGAGACTTACGGTCGTATTTATATGTATCGTTTTCGTCCTGATTATAAAATGTATGCGCGCCCTATTTCCGAATACCCTGGGAAAACTGAGCAAGCAAAAGCCATTATGTTAATGATTCAAAATAATTTGGATTATGCTGTTGCTCAGCATCCTCACGAATTAATCACCTATGGTGGTAATGGTGCCGTTTTTCAAAACTGGGCACAGTATTTATTAGCGATGCAGTATCTATCTGAAATGACAGAAGAACAAACATTAGTTATGTATTCTGGCCATCCACAAGGCTTGTTTCCTTCACATAAAGATGCACCAAGAGTGGTAGTTACCAATGGTATGATGATTCCAAATTACTCTAAAAAAGACGATTTAGAAAAATTTAATGCATTAGGAGTTACTCAATATGGCCAAATGACCGCAGGAAGCTATATGTACATTGGTCCTCAAGGTATTGTTCATGGAACAACCATCACCGTATTAAATGGATTCCGAAAAATAAATAAAAGTCCTTTTGGAGGATTGTTTGTTACTTCAGGATTGGGAGGTATGAGTGGTGCACAACCAAAAGCTGGAAACATAGCAGGTTGTGTTACGGTTTGTGCAGAAATTAATAAAAAAGCAACCGAAACAAGACACTCTCAAGATTGGGTAGATGAAGTCTATTCAGATATCTTAGAATTAACGAATCGTGTAAAAACAGCTGTAAAAAATAAAGAAACAGTTTCCATTGCTTACGATGGAAACATCGTAGACGTTTGGGAAACTTTTGACCAAGAAGATTTACATATTGATTTAGGAAGTGATCAAACTTCCTTACATAATCCTTGGGCAGGAGGTTACTATCCGGTTGGATTATCCTATGAAGAGTCCAATGAAATGATGGCAAATCAACCTGAAGCCTTTAAAGAAGAAGTTAAAAAAACATTACGTCGTCATGCAGATGCTATCAATAAACACACCGCAAAAGGGACTTACTTTTTTGATTATGGAAACGCATTTTTATTAGAAGCTTCTCGTGCGGGAGCCGATGTATTAGATACTGAAAACCCCTTAAAAGAATTTAAATACTCTAGTTATGTCCAGGATATTATGGGACCTATGTGTTTTGATTATGGATTTGGTCCTTTCCGTTGGGTTTGTGCTTCTGGTAAACCTGAAGATTTACTAAAAACCGATCAAATTGCTTGTGAAGTTTTGGAAGAAATGATAAAAACATCTCCTCCTGAAATACAACAACAAATGCAAGATAATATTCAATGGATAAAAGGAGCACAAAAAAATAATTTAGTTGTTGGATCCCAAGCAAGAATTTTATATGCTGATGCGGAAGGAAGAATGAAAATAGCTTCTGCATTTAACAAAGCCATTGCTGATGGCAAAATTGGTTATATAGTTTTAGGAAGAGATCATCATGATGTATCGGGAACAGATTCTCCTTATCGTGAAACCTCCAATATCTATGATGGCAGCCAATTTACAGCAGACATGGCCATACAAAATGTAATTGGAGATAGTTTTAGAGGAGCTACTTGGGTAAGCATCCATAATGGTGGTGGAGTTGGCTGGGGCGAAGTGATAAACGGGGGCTTTGGTATGGTTATTGATGGTAGTAATGACGCGCAAAGACGACTAGAATCAATGCTCTATTGGGATGTAAACAATGGAGTTTCTAGAAGAAGTTGGGCTAGAAATAACGAAGCCATTTTTGCTATAAAAAGAGCGATGGATAAAAATCCAAACTTAAAAGTTACGCTTCCAAATTTCGTTGATGATTCTTTATTTAATAAATAATAAAAACATGAAAAATTTAAAATTTACCCCTCTATTATTAATATTTGTATTTGTTCTTACTTCTTGTTCTTCAGTTCGAGTTGTTTCAGATTATGATTCTGTAACAGATTTCACTAAGTATAAAACATTTGCTTTTTACAAACCTGGTATCGATAAAGCTAAAATTTCCGATTTGGATAAAAAAAGAATTATGCGTCAAATTGAAGCAAATTTGAAGGCTAAAGGCTTGACAATGTCTAAAGAACCTGATATGTTAGTGAGTTTATTTACTAAAGAAAAAGAACGCATCGATGTCTATAATAATAATTTTTATGGTTATGGCGCATGGTATGGTGGCGGAACTTCCGTTTCTTCTACTCCAGAAGGTACCTTATATATTGACTTAATTGATCGTAGTAAAAACGAATTAATTTGGCAAGGAATTGGAAAAGGAGATTTAATAATGAGTAGTGTAGAAAAGAAAGAAGCAAGAATTAAAGAAATTGTCACTAAAATACTTGCTCAATATCCACCAGTCGTTAAAACTAAATAATTATATACTTAAACTAAAGCTCTTATTAAAATGAAATTACTTTATACTTTAATTGCAGTAAGCATATTTACTGTTAATATTGCTGTTGCTCAAAATTATCATTCAGGAACCATAACTACTAATAAAGAACAAACATTTGAAGGAAGAGTTTCTATAGACAATGATTCTAAAAAAGTGTTCTATAAAAAAAGTGAAGATTCAGACATATATAATTTTTCAACCATTAAAAATGTAACTATTGGAGATGTCAATTACACTAATACTACTTTTAATAATGAAGAATATTTAGCCACTACTTTAGTTTCTGGAAAAGCATCTTTATATGAACTTAGAAATGATAACTTTTTGATTATTAATGAAAGTAATGGTCAGAAATTCAATTTAAAAAATAACAAGCAACAAATTCCAGGAATCCTATCATTGCTTTTTAATGATTGTAATCCTGTAAGAGATGATATTAATAAAACTGAAAGGTTTTCAGGAAAGACATTAATAAGTTTAACTAATTCATATAACAATTGCGAGTATGGCACTTATGTTCCTACTGAAACTGAAATAAACAAAGCAAACACTTATAATACAGATACGTTTAGGTTTTATGCTGCTTTACTAGGGAGCTTCAATAGCACAAAAGTAAACAACTACGATTCTAATAGTTCAAACGGTTTTGGTTTAGGTTTAGGTCTTGCTGCTTCACCAAGTTTTATGGGAAAGCTACAAGGAAATATCTATATAGATTTTGATCTTTCTATGATTTTTTCTGGAGATAATGATTTTAACAATGGATTAATACCATTAAACTACAAAGTAAACAGCTACCGATTATCATTAGGGCTAGAGTATGTATTTAATAAAGAAGGTATCTTATCTCCATTTTTAGGGATAGGATATGGTTATACTTCAGATTACTATAATGGTTATATAGGAGCAATAGATTTTAAAGATCATAATCAAAACTACTTCTTTTTACCAAAAACTGGTGTTCTTTATAAGTTAAAAAATAAAAAACATATTGGATTAACGATAAGTTATATTTCAGAATATGAAAACAATCTAAGTTTCATTTATAATGAAGTTTACAATCCTCTTTTAATTAAAAACAGTTTTGTAACGATAGGCTTAAATTATTATTTTTAAAAGAATAATTTAAAAGAATAAAAAAGGGTGTTTTCAATAAATTGAAAACACCCTTTTTTATTAAAATATATTGGAGGTTAGTTTTTAATTATTCTTTTATAAAGCGCTCCATTTCCTGATTCAACATTTAAGATGTAAATACCTGACTTCCATGATTGCGTGTTAATAGATATAATTTCAGAAGACAAATCATTAATATTTAAAACAGTTTGCCCAAGCACATTATAAATCTTAATTGATGTCATTTTAGTATTGCTTTTCAATTCCCAATTGGTTGTAACTGGATTCACAAAAGATAAATTACTTTCAAATTCATTATCATTGATCGCTAACACTTCTTCCGTAAAATTTTGAGCATAAATTTTAGCGTCACTTCCTTTTTCTTCAATAAAAACAGAAACACTTTGATTATTTACTGGTTTTGTAAATTGTATTCTTTTTTTATTTGCTGAATAAGTTGCCATTGGTCTTGTTTGTTCTGGCCAAGTAAAGTCACCATTCTCATCTAACATTAAAGCATGTAATGTGGTAGGAGAAACACCATTATCCAAACCATCTTTAATTAATAATAATGGAGAATCATTTATTAAATGCATAGATCCAGCATGTACTTTTTCACTACCTATTGGAAAAATTTCTTTTGCATTATCGGTAAACATTCTTGCTCCAGTTTCTTTATCAAACTTTTGAATGTACTCCCCTTTCTCACTTTGATTGGTATTAGTATAAGTACAAGTTGACCATACATAATTAGACTCTTCTTCGAATGCAATTTTTGTATCCATCTCATAATCGGTTTGGTTGGTATCGAAATCTGATCCATTTACACCCCATGGCAATGTTCCGTCTGCATCAATTCGTTGTAAAAAAGAATCGAATCTGTTCCCTGGAGAAGCTTTATATCCCATATAAACAGTATCACCATCTTGCAAACCATCATAAGTAGTATTAAATACAGTTCCATAATTGGCTATTTGAGTTGGATTAGTCCATTGAAATACTCCGTCTGAATCATATCGCTGTGCAAATAAGATGGAATTAATTCCAGAAGTTAGACTATGAAAAACCATCATATAATCTCCGTTAGATAATTCGAATATATTTGCTGGTACCGTATCGTTTCCTCCTTCAACTATAGTTTGCGTCGCTCCCCAAATTGCAACACCTGAAGCATCGTATTTTTGCATGACACTTTCTCCACCTGGAAACCAAGAAACGATAGCTTCTCCAGTTGACAATGGCAAAACGGTTACAGAATATCCAAAACCTACATTAACACCATTGGCGCCCCATAAATGATTACCACTATCATCTAATTTAAAAACAAAAGCAGGTTCACCACTACCGGTACCTGTTACTCCGATATAAAGATTATTATTCTCATCTGTAAAAACATTCCATATGACAGTATAGGTACTCATAGGAATAGCATCACTTACTAACATACCATCACTTCCTAATAATTGTGATCCATCTACATCTAAAATTTGTAATCTTAATTCATAATTTGTAGGCGCAGCAACAGTTTTCCAAAACACAACATAGGTTTTTCCTCCAGAAGTACCAATAGCTTTCATATCTCCTCCTTCAGAATCTGCAACTAATGTGTTTAAATCTGTATCTGTTGTCCATTGAGCATTCATAGTTATAAATGCAAAAAACATAAATAATTTAAGTAAGTTTCTCATAATTAGATATTTAATAATTTAATAATTCTTGAATTTTTGATTTCACTTTTTCGGCACTTGGAATCATGGTTTTTTCCAACGTTGAATTTAATGGAATTGCAGGCATATTCTCACTACCTATTACCATTACTGGTGCGTCTAGATCTTTAAAACATTCTTCTTGTATCCTTCCTTGCAAAGCTCTAGAAAAACTATTTTCTGAAGGTTCTTCTGTAACCACTAAACACTTTCCGCATTTTTTTACTGAATTGAAAACGGTTTTATAATCCAATGGATGCAGCGTTCTTAAATCCACTACTTCAATTCGATCTTGCATTCCTAATTCTTCTGATGCATTCATCGCCCAATGAACTCCCATACCATAAGTAATAATCGATAGAGTTTCTTCTTCTTCCTGTTTCCAAATTTCTTGCAATACCCACGCCTTCCCAAAAGGCAAAATATAATCTTCAGCAGGCTCTACAGAAGTTGCTCCTTTTGTACCTGGAACTTTACTCCAATACAAGCCTTTATGTTCTAAAATAACAACTGGGTTTGGGTCATAATAAGCAGCTTTCATTAATCCTTTTAAATCGGCTCCATTACTAGGATAGGCAATTTTAATACCCCTAATGTTTGACACCACACTTTCTACAGAAGATGAATGATACGGACCACCACTTCCATAAGCACCAATAGGAACTCTTAAGATCATAGATACTGGCCATTTACCATTAGATAAATAACAACTTCTACTTACTTCTGTAAATAATTGATTTAATCCAGGCCAAATATAATCTGCAAACTGCACCTCAACAATAGGTTTTAATCCAACTGCACTCATACCCACAGTACTTCCCACAATAAATGCTTCTTGAATAGCAGTATTAAAAACACGATGATCTCCAAATTTTTGGGCCAAGGTTGCAGCTTCTCTAAACACACCGCCTAATCTGCCTCCAACATCTTGTCCATACACCAAGCATTCCTTATGCTTTTCCATTAACTCTTCTATAGCAAATAAAGCACAGTCAACCATCACTACTTTATCAGCATTTTTAGGAGTTCGCTCTCCTACTTCTTCTGTAATTAATGTGGATGCAAAATCATGAGTAAATAAATCTTCTGGTTTTGGATCTTCTGCTTTAAGGGCTTTTATTAAATCTTTTTTTACTGTTTCAATTGCTGAAACTTCAATTTCTTTTAATTCTTCTTTTGAAAAACCATTTTTCAATAGTAATTTCTTCATTTTGGGATATGGATCTCTGCTTCTTGCCTCCTCCAAATCATCACGGTACCATTCCATTCGCACACCAGAAGTATGATGATTTAACAAAGGAACTTTAGCATGAATTAAAAATGGTCTCCTTTCTTTTCTGATCGTTTCTATTACAGATTGAATCGTATTAAAAGATTCTTCAAAATCAGTTCCATCTATAGATACAGCTTCTAACCCTTTAAAGCCTCTTGCATATTCATAGGCATCTTGCGCTCTAGTTTCTTCAGAAGTTGCAGAAATATCCCAGCCATTATCTTGTACTAAATATAATATTGGAAGTTGCTTTAATGCAGCCATCTGAAAAGCTTCCGCTATTTCACCTTCAGTTACAGATGCATCACCTAGCGAACAAATTGTAATTGGTCGATTTTCATCCAGCGTATTGAATGTTTTAGAATCTGATTTTGAATCTACTAATTCTTTATACTGCATTCCCATCGCTACTCCAGTTGCTGGGATTGTCTGCATTCCAGTAGCTGAACTTTGATGTGGGATTTTAGGTTTATCATCATCTTTTAAACTAGGATGAGCATAATAGGTTCTACCTCCAGAAAATGGATCCTCTTTTTTTGCTAATAATTGAAGCATTAATTCATAAGGAGTCATACCAAATGCTAATAACATAGAATCATCTCGATAATACGGAAAAGCATAATCTTGTGGTAACAATTGCATTCCAACAGCAGTCTGTATTACTTCATGACCTCTAGAGGTTGCATGAACATATTCTGAAACCTCTTTAAAATTTGCTTCGTATTCCTCAGTCATTGCTTTTGCAGTACAGAGGTTAGAAAATCCTTTTTTTAATAAATCTTTATGAATTGAATTATCTTTCAAGTAATTTTATTTTAAGCTGAATTCTTTTATTAAATAGTTTTAAGATACTGGAACCATCCAACCAAATGAATCTTCAATCTCACCAATCTTAATGCCATTTAATGTATTATTTACATCTTCACCTACCGGACTTTCATCTGATACATGGATCGTCCCTTCATCAGTTCCAATCTCTTGAATGTATGCAATTCCTATAGCAGTTCCTGTTCCAAAAGCTTCTTCTAATGTTCCATTTTCTGAAGCTTCTTTAACTTCATCAATCGAAATAGGACGCTCTTCTACTTCAAAACCTTTATGCTTCAATAAATCGATTACACTCATTCGTGTGATTCCATCTAAAATATTACCATCTCTAAAAGGAGTAATAATCTTTCCACTTATCTTAAAGAAAATATTCATAGTACCTACTTCTTGAATATATTTATGTTCAACAGCATCCAACCAAAGCACTTGATTATATCCTTTAGCTTTTGCATTTTCTGTAGGTTTAATTGCTGCTGCATAATTCCCAGCTGCTTTCGCTTCACCAGTTCCACCAGTTGCCGCACGAATGTATTTTTTTTCAGCAAATAATTTAATCCGTTCGCTAAAGTATGGACCCGCAGGGGAACAAATAATAATAAACTTATAGCTCGTTGCTGCGCGCATACCTATAAAATGTTCATCTGCGTACATAAATGGACGAAGGTACATTGCACTTCCTTTTTTCTTAGGAATCCATTCCTTATCAAGATCTACCAATTGTTTTAACCCTTCTGAAAAAAGATCTTCCGGAAAACTTGGCATTCCCATTCGATCTGCACTAAAATTAAGCCTTGCTGCATTTTTATTAGGACGAAATAATAATGGAGTACCAGTACTATCCAATGTAGCTTTCATACCCTCAAAAATTGCTTGTCCGTAATGTAAAGCCATCGTTGCTGGATGAGAGGCAATCGTTTGCATTGGTATGATGCGAGGATTGTTCCAAGTACCATTTTCATAATCGCAAATAAACATGTGATCGGTAAATATTTTTCCTAAAGGAATATTATCAAAATCTAATTCACTTAATGTTGAATGTTTCGTTTTTGTAATTGTTATATTTTTCATGGTATTTTTTATTATTTTTTGATAAGACTTATATAATTATATTTTCCTTTTTGTATCGAATTTCTCTAAGTTATCTGCAATTCTTTTTAAGAAGGATCCAGCTAAAAAACCGTCTACAATCCTATGATCAAATGAAAGTGACAAATACATCATATGTCTAATTTCTATTGTATCTCCTTCGGCTCTTTCCATCACCTCAGCTCTTTTCTTTATAATCCCAGTAGCCAAAATTGCTGCTTCCGGTTGATTGATAATTGGAGTTCCCATTACCGAACCAAAAGTTCCTACATTAGAAATAGTGAATGTACTGCCACTAGTATCATCTGCTTTCAGTTTATTTTCTCTTGCTTTTAAGGATAATGAATTAATTGAGGAAGCTAATTCTTTAAGATTTTTTTTATCTGCATCTCTTACTACGGGTACAATTAAATTACCCGAAGGTAAGGCTGTTGCCATCCCGACATTAATTTTATCCTTTACAATAATATTTTTCCCATCTAAACTAGAATTGATCATCGGGAAATCAACAATTGCCTTAGCTACTGCTTCAATAAATAAAGGTGTAAAAGTTAATTTTTGATTATACTTTTCTTGAAAAGGAATTTTTGCTTGATTTCTCCAATGCACCATCTCGGTTAAATCTGCTTCTACATATGCTGTAACATGCGGAGAGGTATGCTTACTAAAAACCATACGATCAGCGATTATCTGACGCATCCGATCCATTTCTACAATCTTACCAGTTCCCTTATCAAACTTTAAATCGGGTACTTTAAAACCGTTATCTGTAGCAACTGGCTGCGCATATTTAAAAGGCCTACCTTCTTCAATATAGTTCATTAAATCACTTTTTCGCAAACGTCCTTCGCCTCCTGTTACAGGAATTCGAGCTAGTTCTTCAAAACTGATGTGTTGTTCTTTTGCAATACTGACAATTAAAGGAGAGAAAAATAAATTTGAATTTGATACATTAAAAGCTCCTTGTTGAATTTTTCGAGAAGGTTTTTTTATTTCTTTATCAGACTCTTTTGAAGATTTTTGTTTCTGAACTTCTTCTTTTTTAGGATGTGAAACTTTTCCATCAGTTTTAATAATAGCTATAGTTTCTCCAATAGAAATTACATCATTTTGTTTAAATAACAATTCTGTAACTACTCCTGAAACCAATGAAGGAACCTCAGAATCAACTTTGTCTGTCGCTACTTCTAATAAAACCTCATCTTCCCCAATGGTATCGCCTACATTTTTAAACCATTTAATAATGGCTGCTTCAGTGATACTTTCGCCAAGTTTTGGCATTTTAAATTTATATTCCGACATTATTAATTAACTAATGTTTGTTTATATCATTTCGAGAAGTATAACGACCTGGTAATCTTTTAGAGGTTCTTCGCTATCACTCTTAATGTTATTTATTTATTTTTCAACTCAGCAAGTGTATTATAAAAATCTTCTTGTTTAGGCCTATTCTTCGGAATCTCCCGAAGAGGCTCTACTTCTCTTAAACTTTCATGACAATCTGCAGGTAATTGCTGGTATAATTTTGTTCCTGCCGTTTTCCAATCAATCATTTCATCGGTAACCTTCTTAATGATTTTTGCCGGATTGCCAACAATTAAACTCCTATTAGAAAAAACAGATTTCGCTTTAACAAAAGCCATTGCACCAACGATACATTCATCTCCTATTTCTGCACCATCCATGATAACACTATTCATACCTACAAGGCAGTTTCGACCCAAATTAGCTCCATGTATAATGGCTCCATGCCCAATATGAGCACCCTCTTTTAAAACAATTGTTTTACCAGGAAACATATGAACCGTGCAATTTTCTTGAACATTAACACCATCTTCTAAAATAATTTCTCCCCAGTCTCCTCTAATCGCAGCTCCAGGACCTATATAACAGTTCTTCCCAATTATTACGTTTCCAGTAACAGCAGCTAATGGATGAATAAAACTACTTTCGTGAACTATCGGTATCTGTCCTTTAAAACTATAAAACATCTATTTAAATTTCTTTAAAGTTTCTTTCGTAAAATCAGATAGGACTAACCGACCGCTAATGGCTGCTCGTTCAGCTAATAAATCATCCCAATCTTCAGTACCTCTCCAGAAAACTTTTTTCATTTCTTTCATGGCATCGGTATTATAAGTACATAAGTTTTCTGCAAAAGATTGTATTGCTTCATCCAATTCTTCAATGCTTTCATATACTTGAGTAAACAATCCTTTTTGTCTTGACCATTCAGCACTATAAAAGGTATTTGCATCTATGGCTATTTGTGACATTCCGCTGAGTCCTAATTTTCTTTCCACTGCGGGACCAACTACAAAAGGTCCTATACCAACATTCAATTCGCTTAATTTAATAGATGCAAATTTTGTTGCCATACAATAATCCGTAGCTGATGCAATACCAACTCCACCTCCAACAGTTTTACCTTGTATTCTACCAATTATAAATTTTGGACACTTTCGCATTGCATTTATAACATTTGCAAATCCTGAAAAGAACACCTTCCCAGTTTCAGCATCATTGATATTTATTAATTCCTCAAAACTGGCGCCAGCACAAAAAGTGCGGTCTCCTCCACTTTTTAAAATAATAACATTAACATCATTATCCTCTCCAACGTGTTTTATAGTATTAGCAAGTTGAGCTAATATTTCGCCAGGCAAACTATTGTGTGCTGGGTGAAAAAACTCAATGGTTGCAATACCGCTTTGTATATTTTGATTTACGTAAGCTTCCATATTTATAGTAATCCAAATTGTTTAAAGTGATGATTTAAGTGTTTACGTTCTAACAATTGCCAATCGTACTTTTCTATAAACCCAAATACTGCATTCTTAACTACTGCATCTGGATTTTCTTTGTAAAAGCTCACATATTGTTCTCTAGCTTCTAATAATTTTAATTTCGCAATTTGTAAATTTTCATGTTTTAATTCTTCTAATGTTCCTTTTTTATACAAAGGAAAATCAAATCCTGAAGGCATTGGCTCATAATTATAGAGAGATTCTTGTGCTTTTTCTAAATATTTTTCTGGCGTATGAATTTCAAAGTCTTGAATTTCTCCAGATGCAATTCGATAAGTTAACTCTAAATGTTCAATCATATGCTGTGAAGTCATTATTCCCCAATTAGGTTTTGATTCCTCAGTCAACTTTTTTAAACATTCTTGAATTTTTTCAGAAGTCATCTCTACAAAAACAGTTTGTTTTTTCTGAACCATTGTTAATATAGTTGCAATTGCAACCAATTCATCTTCAACATCAAAAACTTCAACGTACCATTTAACTATTCCACATGGATGTTCTTTCCCTCTTTCATCTCGATCAATTTTTTGCTTACAAGTTAATCGAACATAAACGGTATCATTATGATAAATAGGTCTTAAAAAACGACAATCTTCTAATCCATAATTTGCAGCAACTGGCCCTTTATTCGGATATACAAACAATCCTGCTGCTGCTGCTATTATAAAATAACCATGCGCAGTTCGCTTTTCGAAAATACTTCCTTCCAAAGAGGTAATATCGGTATGCGCATAAAAATGATCCCAAGTAAGATTCGCAAAATTTACGATATCACCATCCGTTATGGTACGTTTATGCGTTTTTAAAGACATTCCTGCTTGAATATCTTCCCAATGGTATGCAAAGGGATGTTTGTCTGTCTCTTTATAGGCTGCATTAGGCTGGTAAATTCCTGTTATTTCAGTAAGACTTGTTGGAGAACCTTGGATAGCACAACGTTGCAGATAATGTTTCACACCACGTATACCTCCCATTTCTTCGCCTCCACCAGCGCGTCCTGGACCTCCATGAACTAAACTAGGAAGCGGAGAACCATGTCCAGTACTTTCTTTTACACTTTCTCTATTAAGAATTAATATTCTACCGTGATGCGTTGCTGCGCTAATGGTATAATCTCTAGCAATTTTATTGTCATTGGTAATAATAGAACTCACCAAAGAACCTTTTCCCATTTTAGCCAAAGTAATCGCTTCCTCTAAATTTTTATAAGGCATTAGAGTACTTACTGGACCAAAAGCTTCATTAACATGTGCTGCTTCATTTTTAAATGGCTGATTTTCTCGCAATAAAATCGGGCTTATAAAAGCTCCTTTTTTAGCATCAGCTCCAATAGTAGTTACCTCCTCTAAACTTCCATAAACAATTTCTGCAGTTTTTGCAATCTTGTTTACTTGCTCTCTTACAGAATTACGTTGTTGCTCACTTACTAAAGATCCCATACGTACTTCCTTTAATCGAGGGTCTCCAATGGTTACTTTATCCAAGGCCTTTCCAAGAGCAATTTGAACATCTTCTATTAGCTTTTCAGGAACTATTACACGTCTAATTGCAGTACATTTCTGCCCACATTTAACGGTCATTTCCTTTCTAACTTCTTTAATGAAAATATCAAATTCTGGGGTTCCTGGAACGGCATCTTCTCCTAATATGGATGCATTTAAAGAATCTGCTTCCATCGTAAATGGTACGGATTCTGCAATTAATTGAGGGTGATTTTTTAATTTTCTACCAATAGCTGCAGATCCCGTAAAGGTGATTACATCCTGAGATCCTACAGTATCTAATATGTTTTTTGCAGTCCCGCTAATTAATTGTAGTGCTCCTTCAGGTAAAATCCCCGATGCTATGATTTCTCTCACAACCGCTTCTGTTAAATAGGCGGTTTGAGGTGCTGGTAATACGACAGCTGACATCCCTGCCATCCAATTGACAGCACATTTTTCTAACATTCCCCAAACAGGGAAATTAAAAGCATTAATATGTACTGCAACGCCTTCTTTTGGCACCATAATATGATGCGCCATAAATCTCCCTCCTCGAGATAAATCGATAGGATCACCTTCTACATGAAATGTTTGGTTTGGGAATAATTTCCTTAGAGATGCATTCGCAAAAAGGTTTCCGAATCCTCCTTCAATATCAATCCAACTATCAATTTTTGTTGCTCCAGAACGATAACTAATTTCATAAAATGCCTGTTTCTTTTTAACAAGGTAAAAGGCTAATTTTTTAAGCATATTTCCTCGTTCTTGAAAAGTCATTTTACGAAGCGCTCCTCCTTTTTCTCTTCCATATTGAAGAATAGAAGGCACATCTAAACCTTCTACAGTAGTGTTGGTAAAATGATCTCCTGTAATAGAATCGTAAACTGGAGTGCCTTCCCCTTTACCTTCTACCCAATGGCCTTTTGTATAATGTTGTGTTTTCAATTGAATATCTTTTAAAGTTCGTTATTCTTTTTTTTTACACTCGTTCTATAATCGCGGCATATCCTTGCCCAACACCAATACACATAGTAACTAATGCATACCTTTTATTTTGCTCTTTTAGTTCTAAAGCTGCAGAATAAATGATTCTAGCTCCAGTTACCCCTAAAGGATGTCCGATAGCAATAGAACCTCCGTTTGGATTTAATCGAGAATCATTATCTGCTAATCCCCAAGCTCTAGTACAGGCTAAAGCTTGTGCTGCAAAAGCTTCATTTAATTCTATTACATCCATATCGTCCATTGTTAATCCTGCTTTTTTTAATGCTTTGTTAGAAGCTTCTACAGGACCAATACCCATTATTCTAGGCTCAACACCAACGACTGCAGAACTAACTATTCTTGCAATTGGTTTTAAATTATATTTTCTAACGGCTTCCTCTGAAGCGATAATAGTTACAGCAGCTCCATCATTTAATCCTGAAGAATTCCCAGCAGTTACACTTCCGCCTTCATTTTTAAAAGCAGGCCTAAGCTTCCCTAAAATTGCTAACGATGTTGTAGGCTTAACAAATTCGTCTTTGGAAAACTGAATTGAATCTTTTTTCCGTTGAAGAATTTTAACAGTAATTATTTCTTTTGCTAAACGCCCATTTTCTTGAGCCTTTGTTGCTTTCATTTGACTCCAATAAGAGAACTTATCTTGATCTTCGCGAGATATATTATATTTCTCTACTAAGTTTTCAGCAGTATTTCCCATGCCGTCTACTCCATAAAGTTCTTTCATCCTTGGATTTATAAAACGCCATCCAAAAGTTGAATCATACATTTTTGAATCACCACCAAATCCAGTTGAAGGTTTTGCAACCACATAGGGTCCACGAGTCATATTCTCTACTCCTCCTGAAATAAACAAATCTCCATCTCCAGCTTTTATAGCTCTGTTTGCATGAATAATTGCCGATAAGCCCGAACTACAAAGTCTATTTACAGTTTCTCCTGGAACGGTAAAAGGCAATCCTGCTAATAAAGAAGACATACGAGCAACATTACGGTTGTCTTCACCTGCTTGGTTTGCACAACCCATAATCACATCATCATAAGCTTCTTTTGGAATGTTTGGATTTCGTTTGACTATTTCAGCAATCACAAGAGCACCTAAATCATCGGTTCTAACCGCAGACAAGGTTCCTTTGTAAGTACCTATTGGTGTTCTTATTCCGTCTATTATGTATGCTTCTTTCATTATTCTTCCCAATCTTTTGTTGTTCTATAAACCACTCCTTTAAAAAGTGCTACTAATTCGTTTCCTCGTTTTACTTCAACTATATTAAATCCGATTTTAGTTTTCTGAAGATCCAATGTGGCTTCAGCTGTAATATAGTCCCCTAATTCTAGGGCTTCTATATGATTTATGGATGTTTCAATAGAAACCGCATATTTTCCATGAGTATTTGCTGTAAATCCAAAAGCGGTATCTGCTAAAGCATAGGTTATAGCTCCGTGAGCTTTATCCATACTATTCAACATTTCTTTACGAATTGTCATTCCTAACTTACACCTTCCAATCTCACTTTCTAATATTTTGATACCTAACGATTGGCCATAAGCATCTTGATGTAACATCTTTTCAGGTATTAGTTCTCCTTTCATTAAAAGAAATTTTTATTTTCTCGATTCATTTTTCGAAGCAATGGAGAACAACGATACCTATCTTCATGATATTCGTTGTATAAATTATCCATAGCCTTCACACACCAATCTATTCCCTTTTCATCTGCCCAAGTCAATAATCCTTTTGGATAGTTTACTCCTTTAGTCATTGCAGTATCTATATCTTCTGCTGAAGCAATGTTCCAAAATAAAGCATCTGCAGCTTCATTAATTAACATCACTAATATTCTTTCAAATATTTGTTGAGACAACTCACTATTATGAGATTTTTTGCTTTCATTCGAGATGACAGACCTGCCGTTTTCATCATATTCATAGTAACCAATTCCAGATTTACGTCCTAAGTAACCAGCTTCTAAAAAACGCTTTTGTGTAAATGAGGGTTTGTATCTTGAATCGAAATAGAAAGCATTAAATACCGTTTCTGTCACGGTATAGTTTATGTCATTACCTATAAAATCCATTAACTCAAATGGGCCCATACGGAAACCACCTAATGTTTTTAAACTATGGTCTATTGTTGAAAAATCTGCGATACCTTCTTCGTAGATTCGTAATGCTTCACCGTAAAATGGCCTTGCAACTCTATTGACAATAAAACCAGGAGTGTCCTTAGCAAGTGCTACTGTTTTATTCCAACTTGATATTATATCTATTGATTTTTCAAGCACTTCATATGATGTTTGAATGGCTGGAATAACCTCAACTAACTTCATTAAAGGAGCTGGATTAAAAAAGTGAATTCCTACACAACGTTCTGGTTTTTTTAATGAGGCAGCTATAGATGCTATTGATAAACTTGAGGTATTTGACGCTATGATACATTCTTTTGAAACATAACTTTCCAACTCAGAAAACACTTTTTTCTTAATATCAAGATTTTCTATAATCGCTTCAATAGTTAAATTAGAATCACTTAATTCTTTTAAAGAATCAACATAATTAATATTTTTCTGAATTCGGATTTTCTCATTATTATCGATACGGCCTTTTTCAATTAGACGATTTAATATTTTTTCAAGTGAAGCTTTGGCTTTATCTAAAGCCATTTGATTGGTATCGTATAAATTCACTACACAACCTGCAGTGGCGGCTACTTGCGCTATACCACTTCCCATTGTTCCACTTCCTATAATTCCAACTGTCATACTATATATTTAAAACGGTAGATGATTTAAATCTACATTTCCACCAGAAATTATAATCCCGATGTTTTTATTTTTAAAATCTTTTTTTTCTTTTAATAAAGCTGCAAAAGGAACTGCACTTGAAGGCTCCACAACAATTTTCATTCGTTCCCAAATCAATTTCATTGCATCGACTATTTCCTCTTCACTAACTCTTATAATTGTTTTTACATTTTTTAATATGATCGGAAAATTTCGATCTCCTAAAAATGTTCTTAACCCATCTGCAATGGTATTCGAATTATCATTAAATTCTATTTTTCCACTTTTTAAAGAGCGATATGCATCATCCACATTTAAAGGTTCCGCTCCTATTACTTCACATTTATCTGAAAAATATTTAGCGGATAATACAGTTCCTGCCAATAATCCTCCTCCTCCAACTGGAGTTAGAATAACATCTAAATCGGGATAATCTTCTAATAATTCTTTCGCAGAAGTTCCTTGACCCAAAATCACTTGATCGTCATTTGAAGGGTGAATAAAGGTGGCATTCTTTTCTATTCTAATTCTCTCTGCAGCTTCTTCTCGAGCTTTTAAATTAGACTCACATTCTATTATTTCACCTTTATAATTTTTAACAGCATCTTTCTTCACTTGTGGTGCATTTTTAGGCATCACGATATATGCTTTAACGTTCATTTTATTTGAAGCTAATGATA
Source organism: uncultured Flavobacteriaceae bacterium (assembly GCA_913052585.1). Lineage (GTDB taxonomy): Bacteria > Bacteroidota > Bacteroidia > Flavobacteriales > Flavobacteriaceae > Marifrigoribacter. The sequence continues at coordinate 36,147 of CAJXEB010000004.1, forward strand.
AAGCTTGGGCAAAATTACCTGAAGAATGTGTCACCACTCCACATTTACGCTGTTCCTCTGAAAGACTTAAAATTGCATTTGCTGCACCTCTCATTTTAAATGCTCCCATTTTCTGAAAATTTTCGCATTTAAAAAACACCTTACAACCAGTTATTTCATTGATCAACTCAGAAGTAAGTACAGGTGTACGGTGAATGTATGGTTTCACTTTATCATGTACGTGGATCAAAGTTTCTTTATTCATTATTTTCCTTTGAAAATTGGTTTTCTCTTTTCCATAAAAGCATTAACTCCTTCTGAATAATCTTCAGATTGAGCAGCTTCAATTTGTAATTTTCCTTCTAACTCTAATTGCTCTTCTAGGGTATTTGTAATTGATTTATTTAATAACTCTTTAATAAAACCTAGAGCTTTGGTTGGCATATTAGCTAATTTAATCGCTAGTTTTTCGACCTCTTCATTAAAATTTTCAGATGAAATTACTTTAAATATCATTCCTAATTCTTCAGCTTCTTCAGCAGTTACTTTATCTCCTAACATCATTAAAGCGGTCGCTTTTTGAAACCCAATCAATCTTGGCAAGAAGAATGTCCCACCGCTATCTGGCACCAATCCAATTTTACTAAAAGCTTGGATAAAACTAGCTTTATCTGATGCTACAACCAAATCACAAGCCAAAGCAATATTCGCTCCTGCTCCTGCTGCTACACCATTTACAGCACCTATAATTGGTTTATTAATAGATCTAATTCTAGTGATAATAGGATTGTAATGTTCTTCTAATATTTTTTTAAATCCTGGATTTAGTTCTGGACTAGTGACTTCCTTTAAATCTTGACCTGCACAAAATGCTTTTCCGTTTCCAGTAATCACAATAGATCGTACGCCATTATTATGCTCACATTCATCTAACACACTTTGAAGTGACAATGCCATTTCTCGGTTGAAACTATTGAATACCTCTGGGCGATTAAAATTAATGAATGCGACTTGGTTTTTTATATTTAATTGTATTGATTTATTCATATTTTCAATTATTTGTCATTGCGAGAAATGAAATTCTGCGGCAATCTTTTGAGAGATTCTTCGTCTTTGGCTCTCAATGACATTTATTATAAACATTTAAAATAATCAAATGGTTCTTGGCAATCTTCACACTTAAATAAAGCTTTGCAGGCAGTTGATCCAAATTGACTTACTAATGCTGTGTTTTGTGAATGACAATTGGTGCACTTAACGATTCGTTTTCCATTTAACAATACATCTTTATCGGCATCAGCGTCTAAAGGTGGAGCTATTCCGTAATCTTCTAATGCTTTTCTTCCTCTTGGCGTAATCCAATCGGTTGTCCAAGCTGGGTGAAGGATTAAATCTATTTTTGAATCATATCCAGCATCTTTTAACGCTTTTTCAATATCGTCTCCAATCACATCCATCGCAGGACAGCCGCTATAGGTTGGTGTTATTTCAACCTCAACTAAATCATTTATAATTAACGCAGAACGCACCACTCCCATATCCATAATAGACAACACCGGAATTTCTGGGTCAGAAACTTCTTCTAGTATTGGAATTAAAATTGGGTCGATATGTAGTTCTGTTTCAACCACCTTACCATTCCATATTCGGATAAGCACGTTGCATGTATTGCAAATCACTTAATAAATAGCCTAAATGTTCTGTATGAATTCCTTCTTTACCTCCTTTTTGAAACCATTTAGATTCAGGAGTCTTGAGTGTTGCTTCTTCTAAAAGATCCTTAACACATTTGTAATAATCACCTTTAAGCTTTGTGACATCTACTCCTATACTCTCTAAAACCATAGCTTTATCAGCTTTCGTTTGATGAAATAATTCATCAGTATATGTCCATAAGTCATTGATAGCTTCTTGCATTTTCTCTTTGCTTTCTGGTGTACCGTCACCCAATCGCTTCACCCAATCAGATGAAAATCGTTTGTGATAACTCACCTCTTTTATGCATTTATTAGCAATAGCAGATAGGGTTAAGTCTGTACTTTTTTGTAGCTCAGCCAAAAACGCCAAATGATAAACATCAAATAAAAACTGACGCCCAATAGTATATGCAAAATTTGAATTTGGTTGCTCTACTAATAATACATTTTTATAGTCACGCTCTTTACGAAGCATTGCTATATCATCTTCGGTTCTTTCATCTCCTGCAATTTTCGCAGCATACTGAAAATAGCTACGTACTTGTCCGAATAAATCCAATGAAATATTAGTACAAGCGATATCTGTTTCCAAACTTGGTCCGTGACCACAGAGCTCTCCTATACGTTGTCCTAGAATTAGACTGTTATCTGCGATACCAAGAATATAGTTATATAAATTCTCTTTCATTACATATGTTTTACTTCGTCTGGTAGATCGTAAAAAGTTGGATGGCGGTATACTTTATCATGAGCAGGCTCAAATAATTCACCATTATTCTTAGGGTTTGAAGCCGTTATATGTTTAGATTCTGTAACCCAAATACTTACACCTTCATTCCGCCTGGTATAAACATCACGCGCATTCTCTAGAGCCATTTCTGCATCTGCAGCATGAAGACTACCAAAATGACGATGTTCTAATCCGTTTTTAGTTCTTACAAAAATTTCCCAAAGTGGCCAGTTTTTTTTTGACATGACTATCTGTTTTTATACTACTTGTTTTTGTTTTCTTTCTTGTTTTTTTTCGGCGTGAGCCATAGCCGCATCACGAACCCATTCGCCTTCTTCCCAGGCTCCAACTCGAGCTTTCATGCGCTCTTTATTACAAGGCCCATGACCTTTTACTACTTGCCAAAACTCTTCCCAATCAATTTCACCATAGTCATAACTACCACGTTCATCATTCCATTTTAAATCTGGATCAGGAATTGTTAGTCCAATCAATTCTGCCTGAGGAACTGTTTGATCTATAAATTGCTGACGTAAGTCATCATTAGATTTACGTTTTAATTTCCATTTCATAGATTGTTCTGTATGAATAGATTCTGCATCAGCTGGACCTAACATCATAAGACTTGGCCACCACCAGCGGTTTAGCGCATCTTGAGCTAAATCTTTTTGCTCAAGTGTTCCATTTGCCAACTTTATCATAATTTCATATCCTTGGCGTTGGTGAAAACTTTCTTCCTTACAAACACGAACCATTGCTCTTGCATAAGGACCGTAAGATGTGTTACAGAGGGGAACTTGATTAATGATAGCAGCACCATCTACCAACCACCCTATTGCACCCATATCTGCCCAAGTTACCGTTGGATAATTGAAGATACTAGAATATTTTGCTTTACCCGAATGAAGTTGTTCGTATAATTCTTCTCGAGAAATCCCTAGGGTTTCCGTTGCAGAATACAAATACAAACCATGACCAGCTTCATCTTGAACTTTTGCCAACAATGCTACTTTTCTTCTTAAAGAAGGAGCTCTGGTAATCCAATTTCCTTCAGGTAGCATCCCTATAATTTCGGAATGCGCATGTTGAGACATTTGCCTAATATGCGTTTTACGATACTTTTCTGGCATCCAATCTTTAGGCTCGATTTTTTCATCACGAGAAATTCGTGCTTCAAATTGAGTCTCTAAATTTTTTATTTGTTCTTCACTCATTGTTCTAATCTTTTAGCTATTGGCTATTTGCTTTTAGCAAGTTGAACTTCCATTTTTGTTTTTCAATATAAATATATTGGACCTGATGCTACACATCAAAATCTACTATTACTTTTTTGGTTACTGGAACAGCTTGACAACTTAATACGAATTGTTGCGCAACTTCCTTTTCATCTAAAGCATAATTTACTTTCATTATCACCTCTCCCTCAACTACTCGACATTTACAGGTACTACAAACTCCACCTTTACAAGCGAATGGTAAATCTGCGCCTGCGCCTAAGGCAGCATCCAGGATACTACCATCTCCTTTGGGCATACCAAAGTGAAATTCTTTGCCTCCATCTATAATGGTAATCTCAAAATTATCTTTTTCTGAAATTTCAGTTGCTTTAGTTTTCTTGATATTTTCTTTTGAAAGACCTGTTACAAACAACTCGAAATGAATGTTTTCTGAAGGCATTCCAGCTTTTATCAATTCATCTTTTACTAAAAAAATCATTTCTTCAGGACCACAAAGAAAACATTCATCTAAACTTGAAACATCTACTAATTTATTAAAGATTATTTCTAATTTTTCTGTAGTAAACCTCCCATTAAACAATTCGACATCTCTGTGTTCTTTAGTTAAAAAATAAAACAGTTCAATCCTTCCAAAATACTGGTTTCTAAGTTGTTCTATTTCTTCTTTAAAGATAATAGATTTAACAGTACGGTTCAAATAAAATAATTTAAAAGTACTATTTGGCTCCATTTCTAAATGAGTTTTCAGCATCGAAAGTATTGGTGTAATACCACTACCTGCTGTAAAAACAATATAGTTTTTTGGTGTTTCAGAAATTGCAGTTCCAAATCTACCCATTGGCTTCATAACTTGTAAAACATCCCCTTTTTTTAAGGTCTCGTTTACAAAAGTCGAAAATTTTCCTTCTGGTATTTGCTTAACTGCTACTTTCCATTCATTATCCAAAGGACTAGAACATAAACTATATGAACGCCTAATATCTTCATCGTTTACAGTTTCTCTTAAGGTTAAATATTGACCTGGTTTAAACTTAAATACATTTTTTAAATCCTCAGGTATATTAAATGCTACCACCGAACAATCATCGGTGTCTTTATAGATATCTTTTACTTCAATGGGGTGAAATTTCGCCACAATTATAATATTTAATTTCAACTAACAACTGTTAGTTTACGTTACAAAGATAGCAAATATTTGCTATCTATTTGTTAATTCCTTTTAACAGTATCTCACTTAGGTTAGAAGCCAAAAGTGCTGGCTCCATATCTTCTTTTTGAGGAATCCAAATATATAAAGAACGTAATGTCGATAATATAGAGAACAACATAATATCTGGATTTAAATTTTTAATTTCATTATTATTTATACCTTCTTTAATAATATCACGAAACGTATTTTCATATTCTACACGCAATACTAAATAATGATCTAATTGATCTTTTAAATGCATCCAATCATTATTCAAAGACGCCATACCGTTGGTGTTTCTACTTGTAATGTCTACGTGTAACGATATAATTTGCTTTAATTTTTCTTCACAAGTTGCTTTACTATCTTTTACCTTGTCCAGCCCTTCAATAAACTCTTCTGCTAATGATATGATTATAAACGTAAGAATTTCTTCTTTGTTTTTTATATGATTATAAAGGCTAGCAGCTTTTATTCCCATTGCTTTTGCGATATCTCGCATCGTAACAGCACTATATCCTTTTTCTTTAAAAAGGGTAGAGGCTACTGAAATAATTTCTAGTTTTCTGGGAGATGGGCTCATGTGTCAATAATATTTTATAAATCGGTCACATGCTGTTCGCTAATAATAATTCCTTTGAGTGTAAAACTTTTATATGCTCGTTTCATAGAAAAGGCAAGTTATCATTTCTTTTTTTATTTCCAATTCTGAAATTATAATTAATAATATTCTATTTTTGGCCTTATGACTAATCAAATTACATCCAACCCATTACTTGATAGATTGCCTCCTCATTTGAAGCAATTTATGAAGCCACAAGATTACGAACGATACACTCCCATAAACCAGGCTGTGTGGCGTTATGTAATGCGTAAGAATGTAGATTATTTAAGTAAAGTAGCACACGAAAGCTATCTTGAAGGTTTAAAGAAAACTGGAATTTCTATTGATGATATTCCGTCTATGTACGGGATGAACAGAATACTTAAGGAAATTGGTTGGGCTGCTGTTGCTGTAGATGGTTTTATACCACCCAATGCTTTTATGGAGTTTCAAGCCTACAAAATATTGGTGATAGCAAGTGAAATTAGACAATTAGAAAATATTGAATACACTCCTGCACCAGATATTATTCATGAGGGCGCAGGTCATGCTCCAATTATTGCAAATCCAGATTATGCTGAATATTTAAGGCGTTTTGGAGAAATTGGTGCCAAAGCAATTTCTAGTGCTCATGATATAGATATGTATGAAGCCATAAGAGAATTGTCTATTTTAAAGGAAGCTGATGGAATTTCAAATTCTAAAATTGAAGCAGCAGAAAATAGAGTAGCAGAATTACAAAATAAAGAGGTTTCACCTTCCGAAATTACATTAATTAGAAATTTACATTGGTGGACCGTAGAATATGGATTGGTTGGAACTATTGATGATCCAAAAATTTATGGTGCCGGACTTCTATCTTCTATTGGAGAAAGCACTTCGTGTTTAAAAGATGAAGTAAAAAAGATTCCTTATTCTATCGATGCTGCTTATCAAAGTTTTGATATTACAAAACCACAACCTCAACTATATGTAACACCGGATTTTGCTTATTTACAAGAAGTCTTAGAAGAGTTTGCCAATACCATGGCTGTTAGAAAAGGTGGATGGAGAGGTCTAAGCAAATTAATGAAATCTAAGCAATTAGGAACTATTGAGTTAAGTACTGGATTGCAAATATCAGGTGTATTTTCCCAAATGATTAAAAATGAAGATAACGAAGTAGTATTCTTCAAAACAGAGGGTCCTACTGCGCTGTCCTATCGAGAGAAGGAAGTGATCGGTCACGGAATTGCTGCTCACAGACATGGCTTCAGTTCTCCTTTAGGGAAATTGAAAGGCATCAATCTAGCTATTGAAAACATGGGGCCTCGCGATTTACAAGCTTATAATTTTTATGATGGAAAAGAAATTTCATTTGAGTTTGAAAGCGGAATCACTGTAAAAGGATTAAACGTTACCGGAATTAGAAACCTAGGTGGTGAATTGATGTTAATTCAGTTTACAAATTGTACCGTAACTTATAAAAATGAAGTGTTATTTTCTCCAGAAATGGGAGGTTTTGATATGGCGGTTGGCAAAGAAATTGTTTCTGCTTTTACAGGTGCAGCAGATTATAGTTCGTTCCCAATTACTTTAAAACCTAGTGATACTAAAACCATTCAAAAGACCATTTCAGAAAAAGAAATGGAATTAAATGAATTGTACAAATCTGTTAGAACCATTCGAGAAAGTAAATCTTCTCAAGATTCATTAACTAGTATTTTTGAATCCTTAAGGAAAAATCATCCTTCCGATTGGTTATTGTCAATTGAAATCTATGAACTCAATAAGGAAAAAGTCGTTTTACAACACTTAATCAGTTTAAAAGAAACAAGACCAAAAATTGCTCATTTGATTGATAATGGGATTGAATTAATAAATCGATAAAAGTATTTGTTGAATTTACAAATCATACTTCACCACAAACATTACTATTCTTGGCAATACATAATATTGAGTTGTTGAATTAAACTCATCATTAAAACTATCATTATTGGTAAATTCTGTGTCAAGAATATTGGTAGCTTGTATTTTAAATTCCCAAGGACTATCACCTTTTCTAAAATATAGGTTCGCATTTAAAAACGAGTACTGATTTTCTATGGTGTTAGCTTTGTCTGAATAATTATATAAATTCCAATCTGCCGTAAATGTTAAGTGTTTTAGAAACTTTACATCCACATTGGCAAAAGGACTATTTGTATAAAAGGTTTGTGGAACCCTTCCGTTTTGATAATCGTTAATAATGGCATTATACCCTACTTCAAAATTGGGCCAATTATTAAAGTTTGATCGCACACTCGCTTTATAATTTTGAGTAAAACTGGTACTTTCGGTTACTTCAGCATTAATATTATTAAACGTAGTACTGTAACTCAACCGTGCATTGGCATTAAATTGAATTTTTTTAATACGCTTACTAAATTGGCCAAAACCTGAGAACGTTTCATCAGGATAATTGCTATTCATATTAATAGGAGTACTTACTTGATTAATATCCACTAACAATGAATTATACTTAATAGATTCAATTCTTCTAGTATAACTTAAAGACCCATTGATATTGGTATAATTAAACATATTAAAATTAAAATAGTTCAAACTATAATTATGTGATAAGGAATTTTCAAGGTTTCTATTTCCTTTAAACATTTGGTTATAATTACTAAAAACATAGGCTTCTGCATAATTATTTACGTCTGTATATTCAGATAAGATAGCATAATTAAATCGTAAACTTTCGCTCTTTTTTAATTGCAACAACATATTAAAATCTGGTAATACATTCCAATTATTTTGCGAAACAGAACTTCCCAATTGTTCATTTTTCAATATATAATTATGAAGGTTAACTCCGGGTGTAAAAGTGAATTTTCCAGCTTTAAATTTATAATGAACACCTAAAAATAAATCGGTGAAATTATATTGAACATCATTGACTAACGAATATACACTCCCTTCAGGATCTGGTAATGCATCTGTAAAATCGATTCGATCGCTATTGTCTAAAAGCTGAAAAATATTTGAATTGAATTTTTGTTTACTCAACGTACTTCCTAAGGTAAAATTGACATTACTCTTATTATTGATGATATAGTAGTAATCAACCTTTGCATCAAATTTATGAGTCTTAATATTCTTTTCTTGATTGATGTTATAGCGGTCTTGATCTTCATCTACGGGTATAATTCCACTAAATGGCAATAAATCAATTATAGCATTATAAAATGGATCTTCATCTTGATATAAATGTTGGGCTTGTCCCGCTAAAATATGATCTTCATCAATGGTATAGTATACATTTGCGTTTTGGTTGATGGATGAAGGTTTGTTTTCTTTTTCTTCATTTATATTATTTGGATTCTCATCAACTACAGAAAGTGTTTCATTAAATTCTGTTTGCTTTGAAGTTTTATAAAGCGCATCGTAATCTAATTGAAAATCCGTATTGGGTTTAAAAACACTACTCAATTTCAACATTCCTAATTGCGAGCGTTGGTCGCTTACTTTATTGGTTGCTTCTATAGCTTCAGAAGAAATATAATTACGTATGGAGTTGGTAATTATATTGGTTTTATTATCCGATAATATAGCAAAACCGCTTAGATCCCAGGCATCAGACAATTCTATACTAAAATTACCTGCAAAGAATTTTGTCTCAATATCATTTGCCCTATTGTTCTGCATCATGGTAAAACCCAGATCACTTTCAGCTACATTGAAACTGGTTCCACCTCCTCTATTAAAATTTCTGAATCCACCCGTAAATTTAAAATAGTCCCTAAATGTAAAAGGGACTTCTCCAATATTATTAAAATCTGTGATCAAATTAATACTGTATTTAGGACTATAGTAAAATAGTTTAGGATGTACTAAATACCTTCCTTCATCATCTGCAACACCAGCTCCGGCAGTTACTTCACCAAACCAGAAATTCTTTTTACCATCTTTTAATTTAATATTTATAGCTACGTTTTCTTGATCATTACCAACGCCACGCATTTGGTCTACTTCATTATAGTTTCGGAGTACCTCAATCTTATCTACTGCATCTGCTGGAATATTTTTTGTAGCTAATTTTGAATCTCCATCAAAAAAATCTTTTCCTTCCACCATCACTTTCGTTACTGTTTTACCTTCTATTTCTATTTCTCCATCTTCATTGACTTCTACACCGGGCAGCTTTTTCATTACATCACCCAATTTTCTTTCTGTCCCATTGGTAAATGAATCTGCATTATAAACGATGGTATCTCCTTTTACAGTCACTGGCATTTCATACACCAATTCAACTCCATCTAATTCTGAAGCCCTTGAATTAAGTACAAAATTTTGATTTAAATTTTCCGCATTTTCAGGTACCGAAATTTCCATTTCTACAGTTTCAAAACCTAAAAAACTTGCCTTTAAAACGTAGGTATTATTTACCGGAAGATCTAATTGAAACCGTCCTTCATAGTTGGTGATACCATAAGATTCTATTGCTCCTGAAGATTTCACGGTAGCAATTACATTTGCCAATTCTAAAGGGATTCCAATACTATCATTAATAACTCCTCTTACTTTTATGTTTTGTGCTGAAAGCAAACAAGTAAATAATACAATAATTAAGATAACAATATTCTTCATAGTATAATTTCCACTTAAAACAATGGTGGTATTTTGATTGATTATAATTGATCTCTAAATAAAAGTATCATTTAAAGGTTTTGTGATTAATTTCCTCCACGCATATGACCTCTGCCTGAACCTCGTCCTCCAACGTTTTTGAAATTTTCTCTCATTTCTTCGGTTTTGGCTTTTACAATTTTATTGTATTCTTCACGAGTTACTTCTTTTCCTTTTTTTGGAGCTTTTATCTCTTCTGCCTCATTAGGGTTTAAAACAATCTTTGAACATAAAATGGTCGTTCTATAAAAATTTAATTCTAAAATTAATCCTGGTAAGCCAGCATATTCTCCTGGACCATTTTTAACAGGAATCATTGGAGTATACCAAGCGGTTACAATAATTTCTTTTGGCACTTCAATTTCGTTAAAAGGATCGTTACTCTTTGTGCTGTCGATCGTTTTTTCGGCAGTAGCTTTCTCGTCTTTTTCTTTAGTATCTGTATTTCTTCTTCTCGCCATACTTAAATCATTTTCATCTACTTTCTTAATAGTAGTAGCTTTAAATGCAACATATTGCCCAATTTGTTTGGAGTCTTTTTCAAGTTTCCATTCTAGATTTGTAATGGTATCATTTATTAAAAACTGCTTTCCAAAAAACTCTCGTTCTTCTAAAATTTGTTTGGTTTTTAAATTTTTATATTGATTTCCTGCAGAAAAACTACCCATCATCATTGCCATACCACCTCTTCTACCATTCTCTGTTTCTAATTTCTCCTCTTCTTTATAAATAGATTCATTTTCATTAAAAGTTAAAATGTATGTTTTCTCTAGATAGCTTTTCATTCGATCTACAATCATTTTTTTCATATTTTTATCCATCCCAGACCTACCAATCTCACTAGCTTTAACCGTAGTTTTAGATTCGTAAAAAGCTTGACCGCTAATGCTTTGAGAAAAAGAAGTTATCGTGCATAAAGCAATACATAAAGTGCTAAGAAATTTCATAATTATTGTTTTTTAATTTAGTGGATACTAAATTATATGTTTTATAAAATTATTAGACTATAACTATCTTGAAAGGTTTAAGATGAAAATGTAATTATCCTCCAATTCTAATTTCAATATTATCACCACTATCTCTTCTACTAGAATTAAACTGTTCGTCCATTTCCTTCATTTTCTTTTCCATAACCGTTTCAAACTCTTCTTGACTTATCTTTTTACCTTTTTTAGGCTCTTCAATATGCACTCCATCGTTTGGATTGATAACAATTTTACTACACAGTATCGACTCACTTCCATCATTAACTTCTAATATTAACCCTGGTAATCCACTATAATTTCCAGGACCATGTTTTACTGGTATTTGTAAGGTGTACCAAGCAGTTACTGTTTGTTCCACTTCTTCAACTTCTGATTCTTTAGTATCTTCTTTTGAGTCTACAGACATCCTCATCATTCCTGATCCTCTTACCATTCTTTTATATGTGGCTTTAAAACAAGTGTATTGACCTATATTCTTAGTCTCTTTTTCTAATGTCCATTCTGGTTGTTTTAATTCATCTTGTATTAAAAATATCTTACCAAGTAAATCACTTTGATTTGCATATCGATTCTCATTCAAATTTTTATATAACAAATCTCCTGCGCCATTTCCTGCTATAACAAGTTGCATTCCACCTGAACTAACACCCGTAGGCTTATCAAGATTAACAACTTCCTTATATAGCGACTCGTCATTGTTAAAATCTAATATATATTCTTTTTCAAATTGCTTTTTAAGCATGGCCATCATTTGTTTCTGCATTTCATCATTCATATGAGTGCTATCCATTTCAACATTCATTTTGCGTTGCGATTTATAGGTAGCTTTTCCTTTGAAATCTTGTGATAAAATTAAATTTGTAAATAATAATGAAATGATCAATGTTGCACTTAGTAATGTTTTCATGGTTTTAAAATTAATTATTGATGGTGCAAATATGGAAAAGCAATAATGATATTTAAGTTAACCAATGTTAACGTGTGTTAAACCATTTAACTGCTTTCTTAAAAAGGCATTTGAAATTAGTAAATCTTAATAATTGTAAAATTCAGTTCATAAGGTTATCTTGCACATCTAATTTAATGAGATTATGTCTATAGAAAATATCCGTAAAGAAGTAATGCAAACCCTAGGTAAAAACATCAATGTTTTTGTAGACCGGTTTTTAGTAGATGCAGATAAAATATGGCAACCTTCTGATTTTTTACCCAATCCTCAAGGAGATAATTTTTTGGAAGAAGTAAAAGAAATCCAAGGACTAGGAAAAGAATTAGATGATGATTTTTGGATTAGTTTAGTAGGTGACACCATTACTGAAGAAGCATTACCAACTTATGAATCTTGGCTAATGTCTTTAGATGGAGTTGATCAAGATCCAGATAACGGTTGGGCTAAATGGATAAGAGCTTGGACTTCTGAAGAAAATAGACACGGCGATGTTCTTAATAAATATTTATATTTATCGGGGAGAGTAAATATGAGAGAGGTTGAAATTTCTACGCAACATTTAATTGCAGATGGTTTTGATATTGGTACAGCAACAGATCCATATAAAAACTTTGTTTATACTAGTTTTCAAGAATTAGCTACGTATGTTTCTCATAATAATGTAGCAAAAATAGCTCGTAAAAAAGGGCATAAAACCTTGGCAAAAATGTCTAAAATAATTGCTGGAGATGAAATGAGACATCACTTAGCTTACTCTCACTTTATTGAAGAAATATTTAAAATTGATCCTTCAGAAATGATGCTGGCTTACTATTATATGATGAAAAATCAAATTATCATGCCTGCTATGTATCTAAGAGAGTCATTCAGTAAAAAGTCATCTTTATTTGATCAATTTTCAATAGTAGCACAACGTTCTGGAGTTTATACAGGTTTTGACTATGTAGACATTATGAGGAAATTAAATGTGCTTTGGAGAATCGATAAAATAACTGGTTTAAATTCTGAAGCTGAAAAGGCAAGAGATTATTTAATGCGATTACCAGATAGAATGTATCGATTGGCAGAACGATCTGTAATTCCTGATACGGCTTATCAATTTAAGTGGATGACTAAAATGTAATCAACTTTCTTATCTATAAATATTATAAGATTCCTCCCTTCGAAAGAATTTAGTGTTAACGTGTGTTAACCCATTTGGTAATGATACACTTATGTGTTTACATTTGACCAATGAACAATCAAAAGTATCAACAAATACTATATTTTATAAGCACTGTTATTATTCTTACTCTTTGTGTTCAGGGGTATTGGAGTTATAAAAACTATGAATCTGAAAAAAAACAATTTATTTCAGAAGTACAATTAAGTTTAGACAATGCTGTAGATGCCTATTACACCCAATTAGCCAAACAAAATACACTTTCCTATATATCCGATTCTATACCAAGTGATAGCCTTTTTATGGGGATTCAAATTTCTGATTTATTACCATCGGATAGTATTATCGCAAACCGATTTAAATCATTACAATCTAATGACAGTGTTCAGACAAATAAAATCTCAATTATAAAATCGAGTAATTTAGATAAATTACAATTTGATTTTGACACCAATGACTCTCATATAAAAATAAAACATTTTGACAGCTTAAACGGAAACTTTCCGAAGCATTTTGAAATGCTTACCTCTAAAATTATCGTATCATTTTCAGAAGATTCTTTATCAATAGGTCTCATCGATAGTTTAATTCAACAAGAACTAAAAAGAAAAGACATTTCGGTTATTTATGGATTATCCTTTACTAGTGAATGGAATAAGAATCAACAAATTAGAGAAGAAATCATCATTACTTCCGATTTAGTTGCAACTTCTGGTTCTAAGCTTTTATTGGATGAGAACAACTTAAAAATGTACTATTCTAATAGCACTGTTGCCATTTTAAAAAGAAACATAACAAGTATTTCACTATCGTTACTGTTAGTATCCAGTATTATTATTTGTTTAATTTATCTATTAAAAATCATACAAAAACAAAAAGAATTAGCCGAAATCAAAAACGACCTAATAAGTAATATTACTCACGAATTCAAAACACCGCTAGCAACTATCAGTGTTGCTCTTGAAGGAATCGAGCGCTTTAATTTAAACAACGATCCTAAAAAAAGCAAGAAGTATGCCGATATGTCTAAAATGGAAGTCGAAAAACTGACATTAATGGTCGAAAAACTTTTGGAGACTGCGACCTTAGATAGCGATCAATTAGAACTGAATTTTGAAGAAACAGACCTCAACTATATGTTGGAACGCATTACTACAATTGATACTGATTTATTACACGGTAAGACACTAACTTTCTCATCAACCGAAAAAGAATGCCTAGTAAGTATTGATCAATTTCATTTTGAAAATGTCTTGAATAATATTATTGATAATGCAATTAAATATGGAGGTGACTTTATAAGCGTATCTATAAACAAAACGACTACTGAAGTCAATATTTCTATTAAAGACAACGGAATTAGCTTAACCAAACAACAAGCTTCTCAAGTATTTGAAAAATTCTATAGAGTTCCAAAAGGGAACACCCATAATGTAAAGGGGTTTGGAATTGGATTATTTTATGCTAAAAACATCATTGAAAAACACGGAGGAACAATCTCAGTTGATATTAATAATGGTGTTGAATTTATAATTAATTTAAAAAACTAAATCTTTATGAGTGATAAAATTTCCATTCTATTAGCAGAAGATGAGCCAGCCTTAGGAATGATTATTAAAGAGAGTCTTGAAACTCGTGATTTCGATGTAACTCATTGTTTAGATGGAGAAGAAGCTTATAAAGTGTATAAGAAAAACAAACCTCAATTATTAGTTTTGGATGTAATGATGCCTAAAAAAGACGGCTTTACATTGGCTAAAGAAATAAGGCAAGAAGACGCTCGGATTCCTATAATTTTTTTAACAGCAAAATCACAAACTCAAGATGTTGTAGAAGGGTTTTCTATAGGTTGCAATGACTATTTAAAAAAGCCATTTAGTATGGAGGAATTAATTGTTAGAATGAATGCTTTATTAGAACGGACAAGTCTTCAAAATCAACCTCAAGAAGAAATTATACTCGGAGACTATACTTTTAATTTTCATAAACAAACGTTGAATTATCTAAATGCTGAAAAACCGATTTCTTTAACCCATCGAGAGGCTCATTTGTTATTTCATTTGTATAAAAGCAAAAATGAAGTTTTAGATCGATCGTATATCTTAAAAAAACTCTGGGGTAATGATGATTTTTTTAATGCTCGAAGTATGGATGTTTTTATTACCAAACTCCGCAAAAAATTAAATCAAGATGATACCATTAAAATAATCAATATAAGAGGATTTGGGTATAAGTTAATCTTTTAAAACGTAATCATAAATTTCATTTCTGGAAAGACTTAAAAGGTTTACATCCATAGAAATAAATAATCTTGAGGGCCTTCCATTTAAGGCAACATAACTGTCAACAGTTACTTTAACGTCAAAACCCAAATCACTATATTTTTTTTCTAAAAAATAAGCATATTGCCATATCATATCTGGTTGAAAACTCATTTCTTTTTCCTGAATAACTGTTAGATGATTCCTCGGATATTCCTGCCAGATTTTTTCTGAATTTTTATCATTTACAACTAATTTAGAATACCCTCTTTTTTCCATAAGCATAACATTCCAGCAAAACCTATAGTTCCGTTCAGTCCAAAGTACATTTTCATTATATAGCAGGTGTCGAAGTGGAAAAAGAATTTGAATTACAAAAAAAACAATTAAGACATAATTTGTTACTACTGGAATTTGAATGTGTTTCTTTTTAGTTAATATTTCAGGAATTTTTATTCCTTTTTTTAATACTTTATTCCATGTTTCTATACTAATAAATATGGAAGATCCCGCAATCATTATCCAAGGAAACATCCCTATATTAAACAATAATGCAATGAGTGTATGAAATATAACTATTGCTATGAAAGCAAAAGGACGTGTTTTTTTATTCCAAAGTAAAAAAGGAATTATTAAGTCATAAAACAAACCGAAATAACTAAAAGACACAATTGTTGCAATTCTATATAAAAAACCTAGTCCAATAAATAAAGTAAAAATAACTCATAGAATAACAACACTATACATTCCTATTGAAGAAGAAACAAGATATATCCATTCAAAATAATAATACGTAAAATAAAATTCAGAATTTAAATAACAATATTCTACCCATCCTTTTAACATAAACCGAATAAGAGAAACATACATTAACAAACCTAAGACCAAGCGATAGATCGCTAATGGAAAAATATGTGTGCTTTCATTTAATTGGTTTTTTAAAACACTTAATCTCCATCATTATCATTAAATGTAATTGTCGAACCTGTAGAACTTGCCATATCAACCTTTATTAAAAACAATAAATCATTACAGTAACTTTGAAGACTGAATACTTTCTCAAGATTATTTTGTAATGCAGAATTTAAACTTTCATCAAATAAAGAAATTTCTAGAATTATATTTTCCAATGCTTCTTTAATTTTAATACGCAAATCATCATTATTTATATCTCTCAAATATTCGTCAAAACCTATTTTACGAGTATTCGCAATATAATCTCCAGTAAAGGTTCGGTTAAGTTCTTCAATATTATTCTTTATCAATGCTAAAGAAATATCACTTCTAAATGCTTCTGTTTCTTCAAAATCAACAATACCTCCATTATAATCTCCTAAAGGTCTGCCTAATTTACTGTAGATTATTTCTTCAATTAAAGTGACCATGGCATTTACCGTTTGATTTAACCCACCATCTAAATCGTTTTGAACGGCACTTATATAAGTGGGACCATATCCTTCCCAAATAGAAAATATTTCATTGGATAAATTACTTAAATCTTGAACTAAAGCAACTAAATAATCTACCCTTCTAGCATCTGATTGCATTTCGGCTAAAACACTTTCCTGATCAGATTTAAACAATAAATATTCTACTGCTGAGACTCCTTTAGATGATGACCCTACAGAGTTAATAAAATCTATATCTATAGGAACAGAACTATTAATGTATTCTTCAATATTAGAATAATTAGTTGGCCAAGTATTAATTCGAGTATGAATAAAACTATCTTCCACTTCGCCTATATTATAAACCTCACATTGTTTCCAAATTGCGGTTAAACTCTCCCATTGGCCTTGTATCCTTAATAAATTCTCTAAACTGGAATTTTGTTCAAAGGAAGTGGCTTTTTCTTTTAATACATCAGCTTGATTAATAAATGCTGTGTGCAATGGTAAAATTCCATGTGTAAAAGTGTTATTTAATAAAGCTTTTCGATTGTATTCTATCTGTGCTTGATCTTCTGATATCCCATCAGAATCACAACTAATAATAACTAAGACTAATAATAGTCCTAATAAAATAGAACGGTTTAAAATGCTTTTTTTCATTATAATGAATTGATAAATAAAATTAAATTTTGACGCTCATCGGCCGTATAGCCCATAAACTCATTTTTAGGATTTTCAGCTTCACCTCCATGCCACAATATAGCTTCTTCAATATTCCTAGCTCTACCATCATGCAAGAAATAAGTATGATTATTTACAGTCTCAAATAAACCAATTCCCCATAAAGGAGGAGTTCTCCATTCATTTCCATTTGCTAAATAATCTGGACTTCCATCTGCTAATCCTTCTCCCATATCGTGTAATAATAAATCGGTATAAGGTCTAATTGTTTGGTTTGATAATGCTTGAATGCTATGATTACCTGTAATGATTTTTGGCTGATGACAAGCGATACAATTTGCTTGCTCAAACAATGCTTTTCCTTCTAAAACTTCTTGATTGTCCCAATCTCTTCTTCCGGGAACAGCTAAGGTACTTGTATATAAAACTGTTTTATCAAGATTACTATCTTCAATTTCTGGACTTCCTCCATTAGGAATATTACCGCAAATTACTGAAGGTGGACAATTTTCATCTGGGAAAATAGAAGAAGTTATTCCTAGGTCTCCAGAAAATGCAGCAGCTACTTGTTGTAAAACAGATGGCTGATTTGCTTTCCAACCAAACCTACCTATGGTTACACTATTCTCATTTACATTCCAAACATAATTTGGACGACCACTAATACCATCATTATTGGAGTCAAATTCATCACTAAATGAAAGCATAGTCGCTTCATCTATTGCTTCTAATAACCCCATTCCACTCATGTGATTAGCAACACGGGGTGAAATTTGATTAGCCGTAAAAGTTCCTTGAGTAAGGTTGGTAATAATATAATTAGGCTTTCTTAATGAATAGGTATTACCGTCTGGATAACTTCCAGTTATTTCTTGATACTCAATTTCAAATCCTGCCTCAGCATCTATTCCTGATATGGATTGATCTTGCAATTGCCCTCCATAGTTTGTATCGGATAAAGGCTCACCGAGAGAACCGTTCCCAACACTTAATCTTAGTAATAATCCGTGTGCTACTTCACCATTATATTCAGGTCCTCTTCCTCTTCCGTCTTTAAAATGACAACCTGAGCAAGCTCTTGAATTAAATAAAGGCCCTAATCCATCTCTAGCTGTAGTAGAAGCAGGAGAAGTTACCCAATTTTGATTAAATAATGAATTCCCAACAAAAAAATCTAACCCTTCTTCATTATTCAGATTGGGCGCTTGAAAACCAAATGCATTTTGTGAAATATCGAAAACAGTGGTTTCTCCTCCGGAAAATTCTTCCCCTTCTTCGGGCAATAATCCTATATAACCAGAATCATCGTTTGAACATCCAGCAAACAACAAACTTAAAATGGTTAAAAATAAGAAGGAGCTTTTAATTTTTAACATGCTAAATTAATAAAAGCAAAAAGGTGAAGAATTAATATTCAACACCAATTTACAAGGTTAATTTAAAAAAAACAGAATTATTCTGAGATAACAATTACTCCTAGAGCTGTTCCAGCAAGTACAAATTGATCTCCTAAATCTTGTAATGAGTTCACTGCTTGTAATACCTTTATCCCTTCAGTACTATTTACTCCTCCAGTTATTGCAATATCAAAAGGAATTGCTGTAGCTTCTACATCGGTTACTGCTGCATTTAATTGATTGGTAACATTTGTTCCCGTTGCAGCATTTGATTGGTCAACCAATACTTTTAATGAAGCTCCAGAAATGGTTCCAAAAGTACCATTGTATACATTATAGATACCTTTTAAATTTAATCTAGCATCACGGTGTGTGTTATCACTAAAACAAGAATGTTCATCTTCTTGATCTTGATTACTTAATGCTACAAATATTCTTTCACCTGCTAGTTCAGATTTTGATAATGTAGCTATTCCAGTTAATATATTTTTAATCGCTTCATCTTCATCCAAAGCGATAAAAACATTATAATAAGGACCTCCAATTGACCATTCATTTATCATTAATTGTAAATGATCTAATAATAATTCTGCACAAACAACTACATACTGACTTCTTCTATCTTGATTCTCTGCAGTTCCTCCATCAACAAAATCGGTGAAAGGTCTCAATCCAGCTTGATTATCTAATGGAGAAGTATTGTCCTGTCCCCATAATAAAAATTCGATTGCGTGGTATCCAATACTAATATTTGCTTCTCCACCTAATTCGTTTAAAGATTCTAAAAGCTCTTTATTAATAGAAGGATAATTTACTAAATCATTAATAATCCCTGCATTAATACCTCCTTCAACATAATCAATATAATTCTCATCCAATGGCCAAGCATTTAATAAGCCTTCTGGCCCATCATTATCATCAATTGGTCCAGATGAAAAACGGAAAGCTTCTGTAGTTCCATATGATTCTCTGGAGTTTCTCCAAGCTTGTTTTGCAGCATTGTGCGATAATTGACTAGGATTAACAGCTAGTTCTTGAATAGCAGATTGCAAAAGTACAGCGTCGTTATAAGCTGCTTGATAATTACTTAAAACAATTGCTGAATAATTCGCAATTACTTGTTCCTTCGTGATTAAACTAGAATCTGTAATTGTGACATCGTCACTAGAGCAAGCAACAAAATTTAATATTGCAATTGCAAATAATATTGGTAATAATAATTTTTTCATAAAAAGGTTCTTTTGTTATTTTTATTTAGACTAATTATAGATAGTGCAAAAGTATATAAGATGTTTTTATCCTACAAGGACTTTTAAAAGTATTTTTTAATAATTAAAAGTTTTAATATTAATTCATTTAACAGTTGTCTATTAAAGCCTAAACATAGATTTATTCTAAACAGAGTTAAATAAATAAGGATTTTCATTTTCATCTTTTATAAGAATAATTGTTTTACGTACCTTGTCATTCGATTTGAAATATTTTATACTTTTTATATTATTCCCAGTTTTGGTCTGGTCTCAACAAATATCTTTAGTTGAAACTACCCCATTAGATGCAGATACGTTTGTTGGTATCGATTCCTATAACGACACCTTCTATATTAAAGACCAAGTGCTGTACAAAAAAAGCAGTACTAATGTATTTAACTTTAAGGACTTTCAATTAGGTGAAATTTATTCGGTAGATATTGTCAACCCGATGAATATTGCTGTTTATTATCAAGATTTTAATACCGTTGTATTATTGGATAATAAACTATCTGAAATCGAACGAATTAATTTTAATAATATATCCGAATTTATTAATTCCAGTCAATCTAAAGTCGCTGCCAATAATAGCTTGTGGGTTTTTAATATGGATTCGCAACAATTAGAATTATACAATTATCGTTCTAAAAGTAAGATCTTAGTTTCTCAACCTATTAATGGAGAGGTGTTATCTATTGCCAGTAATTTTAATTATTGTTTTGTTTTAACAGCGGCCAAAATAAGAGCTTATAATATTTATGGAAGCCTTCTTGCTGAACTCAATAATGAAGGCTTTCAGAAAATCGTACAACTAAGTCAAAATATAATTGCCTTAAAAGATGATCAGCTCTATTATATCAACAAAGAGACCCGAGAAATAACGAAAATAAAAACTCCTGAAATAAATATAAAAGACTTGCAGCTTACGCAAGATTTCCTTTATATTTATAACGGAAATCAGATAAGCACATTTAAATTAACCCTACCAAAGTAATACTTTATGCACGTTGCCATAGCAGGAAATATAGGATCTGGAAAAACGACGTTAACTCGTTTACTAGCCAAACATTATAAGTGGAAAGCTCAATATGAAGATGTAGAAGACAATCCATATTTAGACGATTTCTATAACAAAATGGAACGTTGGTCTTTTAACCTTCAAGTTTATTTTTTAAACTCCCGTTTTAGACAAATTTTAGATATCCGAAGAGATAAAAAAACCATTATTCAAGATCGAACAATTTATGAAGATGCATTTATTTTTGCACCCAATCTTCATGCGATGGGATTAATGACCAATCGTGATTATGAAAATTACCGGTCCTTATTCGACTTAATGGAAAGCGTTACGGAAGCACCCGATTTACTAATCTACTTGCGAAGTTCTATTCCTAATTTAGTAGGACAAATCCATAAACGAGGAAGAGAATACGAGAACTCTATTAGCATTGATTACCTAAGTAGACTAAACGAACGTTACGAAGCTTGGATTGATCAATATGATAAAGGAAGCGTCGTAATTTTAGATGTAGACAATATCGATTTTGTAGACAACCCAGAAGATCTTGGAATCATTATCAACAAGATTGATGCTCAGATTAACGGATTGTTTTAAACAAGATTCCATAAATATATTCATAAAAAAACCTGCTATAATTAGCAGGTTTTTTTTATATAATTAAAAAGCTGAGTTATTATTACTCTTCTTTCTTTGGGTTTAATTCTAATGAAAAATCAACAGTAACATCGTTACCTAATAATCCTCCAGCTTCTCCAACACCAAATTCAGCTCTATTCACCGTGATTTTACCTTCAAAAGCAGCAGATGGGAATCCCCAGGGAGTATCTTGTTTTCCTAAATAAGCTAAAGGCAATTCAACTTCTTTAGTAACATCCTTAATTGTTAGGTCTCCTGTTACTATCATTCCATCACTTGTTTTATTAACACTTTTTGAAACAAAAGTCATTGTTGGAAATTTAGCAACATCAAAATACTCATCTGTTTTTAAATGAATGTCTCTATCTTCATTTGAAGTATTAATAGAAGCAACATCAATAGTTACATTCATAGAAGGGTTGTCAGAAAAATCTACTACCCCTTCAACCGTTTGAAAACTACCTTTAGATTTCGCTACAATATGTCTGATCGAAAAATCTACATAAGAGTGACTAGCATCTAATACCCATACTCCTTGCAATTCTGCAGTGTTATTTGTGCTTGTAGTGTTTGTTACATCAATTACTTCCTGAATTTCAGCATTCATTACATCACCTTCATCAGCATGTCCTCCTAAAATTGGAGCAATTACCAATCCAATTAAACAAGTAAGTTTAATTAAGATGTTCATAGAAGGTCCTGAAGTATCTTTAAATGGATCTCCAACGGTATCACCAGTAATTGCAGCTTCGTGAGCAGCAGAACCTTTGTGAGTCATTTCTCCATTAATCATTACACCTGCTTCAAAAGATTTTTTAGCATTATCCCAAGCACCACCAGCATTGTTTTGAAAAATTGCCCAAAGCACACCACTTACAGTAACTCCAGCCATATAACCACCAAGCATTTCAGCAATCATCATATTATCCATTCCAAAAATCATTGGTATAAAAGCAATAGCTAATGGAAATCCAATAGTTAATAAACCTGGCAACATCATTTCTTTTAAAGAAGCTTCCGTAGAAATTGCTACACATTTATCGTATTCTGGTTTCCCAGTACCTTCCATAATTCCTGGAATCTCTTTAAACTGACGACGTACTTCGTATACCATTTCCATTGCAGCTTTACCTACTGCATTCATAGCTAAGGCAGAGAATACAACTGGTACCATTCCACCAACAAATAACATTGCTAAAACGGGTGCTTTAAAAATATTAATACCATCAATACCTGTAAATGTTACGTATGCTGCAAACAATGCCAATGAAGTTAATGCTGCAGAAGCAATAGCAAAACCTTTACCGGTCGCTGCTGTTGTATTACCGACTGAATCTAATATATCTGTACGTTCTCTTACGATAGGATCTTGTTCGCTCATCTCCGCAATTCCACCTGCATTATCTGCAATGGGTCCAAAAGCATCAATAGCTAATTGCATAGCCGTAGTTGCCATCATTGCTGATGCTGCCATTGCTACACCATAAAATCCAGCTAAAGCATATGATGACCATATTGCAGCTGCAAATAAAAGTACCGTTGGAAATGTAGAAATCATACCTGTTGCTAAACCAGCAATAATATTTGTTCCAGCACCTGTAGCCGATTTTTGAACAATATTTAAAATAGGTTTTTTACCTAAACCTGTATAGTATTCTGTAACTGCTGATATAACACCACCAACAAATAAACCTACTAATGTTGCATAAAATACACGCATTGCAGTAATATCAATTAACCCTTCACCAAAGAAGTGCATTTTCATAGTTTCAGGTAACATATAATTTACTAAAACATAACAAGAAATTGCAACCAACGCAATGGAAAACCAGTTTCCTTTATTTAAAGCACCCATTACTTGAGATTCTTTAGCGTCATTACTTTTAATCTTTACTAACATCGTACCTATCAATGAAATGATAATACCTACCCCAGCGATTGACATTGGCAATAAGATAGGTCCAATACCACCAAAAGCATCTTCGATAACACCACCCATATCTTTAATGATATAGTTTCCTAATACCATCGCAGCTAATACCGTTGCTACATACGAACCAAATAAATCGGCCCCCATACCTGCAACATCACCTACATTATCACCTACGTTATCAGCAATAGTCGCTGGATTACGAGGATCATCTTCTGGAATACCTGCTTCTACTTTACCAACTAAATCTGCTCCGACATCAGCAGCTTTCGTATAAATACCACCACCAACTCTTGCAAATAATGCGATAGATTCAGCACCTAAAGAAAATCCAGCTAACGTTTCTAAAACGATAGTCATTTTTTCTACTGAAAAAGTACCGCTGACTCCACCCATAAAATAGTTATAGAAAAATATAAAGAACATTGTTAAACCTAAAACTGCTAAACCAGCAACACCTAATCCCATAACAGTACCACCACCGAAAGAAACTTTCAATGCATTTGGCAAGCTTGTTCGTGCTGCTTGTGTTGTTCTTACATTTGTTTTAGTAGCTATTTTCATACCAATGTTTCCTGCAAATGCAGAGAAAAATGCGCCTAATATAAAGGCAACAACAATTAACCAATGCGTTGAAGGAACAATTGTTGAAACAACAAATAATAAAACACTTATAACTGCAACAAATATTGCTAGAAGTCTATACTCTGCATTTAAGAAGGCTAAAGCACCTTCGTAGATGTGTTCAGAAATCTCTTTCATTT
Source organism: uncultured Flavobacteriaceae bacterium (assembly GCA_913052585.1). Classification (GTDB taxonomy): domain Bacteria; phylum Bacteroidota; class Bacteroidia; order Flavobacteriales; family Flavobacteriaceae; genus Marifrigoribacter. The sequence continues at coordinate 60,662 of CAJXEB010000004.1, forward strand.
TCCCATCACCTGCATCTTGTTTCATTACCCAAGACTTTTTAACTAACATATAAGCTAAACCTATTAATGCCGCAACTATTGGCATATAAATCATCATTGATTCCATATTTTTTTGTTTTATTATTAAGGTGTGCAAAAGTAGTAAATTCAAATAGAATAAAAAACCCCTCAGAAAACTAATTCTGAAGAGCTAATTTTATGAAAATCATATTCTTATTTATTACTACTTCCTTTTTGTATTTCAATTAATACACTAAAATAGTTTGGATCTTTTATAGTCATTGTAATTTTTGAAAATAAAATAATTCTAAAATGAAAAACTAAAATTTCCTGTTATTCCGAAGTTTCTTACTCCTGGATTATCTAAATAGTTACCACGGAAATTAAGTTGAAGAGAAAGTATTTTAAAAATATTACCTACTCCAGCACTCCATTCCCAATAAATATCTTCCGGAGATTGATAAATAATCGGCAATCCATCGACCCCAACATTAATCGAATTATTCTCTTCAGAAATTTGACCCCAAACCGCTCTAAAGCCAACTAGTTCACGTAAGTTTAATTCTCGAAGCAAAGGAACCCTTCCAAATAAGCGTCCACCAAAATTATGGCTTAAATGAAAAGACGCATAGGTGTCACTTACAAATTCGTAGTAATCTAATTGTGTAAATGTATTATAAATACTCCATAGTGTTTGATTTCCAGGAATAGGACTTAACAAGCCTAAAGGAACAGTACCAAATACTTTCCCTAACTCAATGGTGGTATTTAACCTTCCCAGACCTCCAACATTCCAAGGTTGTGTATATAAGGTTTGAATCCTGTGATAGTCGAAGTCACTTTTTAAAACATTCTCTAAACCAAAAGTATACCCTAGAAAAAAGGAAGGGAAATCACTTCTATTTATCACTCTCCTTTCTACTCCAAATCCAGAAGTTTTACGTCCTGGCGTATAATTAATCCCTAATTCTAATTCGGATTGTTTTAACTCGTCTTTTATAGTTCCGTTTTTATCATAATAACTCAAACTAAAGGTTTCTGAAGCAGATTTTAATGTTCGATAGGAACCTGTTACTCTAAATATGAAATTTTTTACTGGCTCCATTTGGTATCCTACGGTAGAAAGTTCGATATTGGTTAATCGATCGTTTGAACCAATTGTAACTAAACCAGAAGACGCCCTATTTCTTCCTAATATATCTTTACTATTGGTTAAACTTGCTCCAGTTTGCTCAATATCTTTTCGATGCCCTCCAAATAAAATCTTTCGATTTTTTTTACTTACCAATACTTTACCAGATAAGCCATATTTAAATTTCTCATCTTTAAATCCATAAGCACCAAAACCTTCTAGTCGCCACATATCATTTTGACCAAAATAAGTTCTTCCTCCAAGCCTAAGTCGCAATCCTTCTACATCATTATATCCAAAAATAGAATATATAGGTCCCGCATCAAATCCTTTAAATTCATAATAACCACTGGCAAGAGTAGCTCCTAAAGTATATAGTCTTTTAAAACTAGGAACATTTTTTAAGGTGTCTAACATTTTATAAACCCCTTTTTCATCTTTACTTAGAGACTCCATTCTTCTTTCTTCCCAAAAATCATCGGGTCGATTATAAACTTCATATTCGTAAGGATCTATATTTTCTTTATAAAGTTTTTCTTCTTTAGGAATATCAAATTCATATTTATCAAACAGTGTTGTTCTTTTTCCGTACAATCCGTGTGCACTTTCTTTTTTTCTCAAACTAAAGTCACTTAACATGTAATCTTTAGTTATTAAAAATGTAGAATCATTTAACACATCGTATTCTTGCTCAATATATATTTCACGAACCCAATTTAAATTAGCACTTTTTGATGCTTGCAGATTAATTTCTTTAATAGCCCAAGTGGTATCATTTACCCAAAAATCCCCTTTAAAAGTCAATTCGTTTTTTCTTCTTGGGTAATAGACGATATTATAACACCATTTATCACCTATATAGGCGCTATCTAGCAATACATAATTATATACGTTAATACCAGTGGTCGACAATGGGCTTGTAAATGCTACATCAAAAAACTTTAAATGATTGTCATAAATATCAAAATCTGAATACAAATCTTTTACTAACTCTATCAGAGTTTGGTTGTTTTCAAAGCCTGAGTTTTTATTTCCTTCTAATATTTCTGTTTCTTTATCAATTACATTATCACCATAAACTTTAGAATAAGCTTCATTGATAAATACTGGTAAATAAGTGTTTCCGGTTATTCTTGATGTATCAACTTGATCAAAGATAAATTCCATCCCTCTGAAAGCCTTACTCTTTATAAGGTTACTATCGATGGTATTTAGATCGAATTCTAATTTTTCGTATTTATTGTAGGAATACTGATCAAACTTTCTAACTCCATTTTCTCTTCTATTTTCCCAAATTTTACGAAGAATATCAATAGCAGGATTGTTTTTTTTGGATTGTTTTCCGCTAAAAATCACCACTTCACCTAGAGAAGCAGATTCTTCTTTTAAAACGACAATCATTTTAAAGTTACTCTTTTTTTCGAGATCTAATTCTAAAGTAGCATACCCAATAAATGAAAATACCACAGTGGCATAGGTATCATCTGTCTCTAAATAGAATCTTCCATTTTCATTGCTAATCGTTCCTTCATTAGAATCTTTAAAAAAAACATTCGCAAAAGCAACTGGATCACCAAATTCATCTTTTATCTCACCACTTACCTTGGTTTGGGATTGAACCAACGAAGTTAGAAAAATTAATAAATAAAAATAAAAATATTTCGTCAAAAGTAATTCGATGTTAAGATATTGATTGATAGAAAAGTGATTTACAAAGTCAGTGTAAAAAGTGTGATATAAGTTTATTTATATAACACTTTTTTTACTGCTTTTATTACATCACTATTATTAGGCAACCATTCTGCAAGTAAAACTGGAGAAAATGGCGCTGGAGTATCTGCTGTATTTATTTTAATAATTGGAGCATCTAAATAATCGAAAGCTTGCTCTTGAACTTGATATGTGATTTCTGTTGAAACATTTCCAAAAGGCCACGCTTCTTCTAAAATCACTAAACGGTTCGTTTTTTTAACAGACTCTACAATTGTTTTATGATCTAATGGTCTTACAGTACGTAAATCAATAACCTCACATTCAATGCCTTCTTCAGAAAGTACATCCGCTGCTTTATAGGCTTCTTTAATAATTTTACCAAAAGATACGATAGTCACATCTGTTCCTTTTCTTTTAATTTCAGCAACTCCTATAGGAATTAAATACTCCCCTTCTGGAACTTCAGCTTTATCTCCATACATTTGTTCACTTTCCATAAAGATAACAGGATCATCATCTCTAATAGCACTTTTTAGAAGACCTTTTGCGTCTTTAGGATTGCTAGGCACTACTACTTTTAAACCCGGACAATTAGCGAACCAACTTTCAAAGGCTTGAGAATGTGTAGCAGCAAGTTGGCCAGCAGAAGCTGTTGGACCTCTAAAAACAATAGGAATATTAAATTGCCCTCCACTCATCTGACGCATTTTTGCGGCATTATTTATTATCTGATCAATTCCTACTAATGAGAAATTAAAAGTCATATATTCTATTATAGGTCTGTTTCCATTCATAGCAGAACCAATAGCGATTCCAGAAAAACCAAGTTCAGCTATTGGAGTATCAATAACTCTTAACTCACCAAATTCATCCAACATTCCTTTACTGGCTTTATAAGCACCATTGTATTCGGCAACTTCTTCACCCATTAAGTAAACGCTTTCGTCACGACGCATTTCTTCGCTCATCGCTTCACAAATAGCTTCTCTAAATTGAATTGTTTTCATATTTAATCTTCTAATTTATTTGCAAATCTGAATCGTATCAGATTTAAAAAATTAACTACATAATTTCCTTTTAATAAAAAGGAATCGCAAAAATACTATTATTTATATTTGGCTCCCTATTATTTCTAAAGATTTAACTAATTTTATTATGCATGCATAATAAAAAACGTAAAAATATACCTATATTTGCAGCTCGAAATTTGAAGGATTTTTACAAGATAAATTTCTTTAAAAGATATAAATAATAAAAATTTACTATGAAAATATTAGTGTGCATAAGTCACGTACCAGACACTACCTCTAAAATTAATTTTACGGAAGGAGACTCTAAATTTGACACTAATGGTGTTCAATTTGTAATTAATCCTAATGATGAATTTGGATTAACACGTGCTATGTGGTTTAAAGAGAAACAAGGCGCAACGGTTCATGTTGTAAATGTTGGAGGACCAGAAACAGAACCAACCTTAAGAAAAGCATTGGCAATTGGTGCAGACGAAGCAATAAGAGTAAACACTCCTGCAACTGATGGTTTTTATGTCGCAAAACAATTAGCAAATATTGCTAAAGAAGGCGGATATGATTTAGTTATTGGCGGTCGTGAATCTATTGATTATAATGGTGGAATGGTTCCAGGAATGATTGCGAAATTAACAGGTGCTAATTTTGTAAATATGTGTAATAGTCTTGAAGTAGAAGGAACTAATGCAACTGTAGCTCGTGAGATTGATGGTGGTAAAGAAATTATAAATACTACACTACCTCTAGTTGTAGGTGGCCAAAAAGGTATTGTTGAAGAAGCTGATCTTCGCATACCAAATATGAGAGGTATTATGCAAGCACGTAGCAAGCCATTAAATGTAAAAGAACCGATAGAGGCCAATACAGAAACAAAAATTACAGGTTTCTCTAAACCAGATTCAAAAGGTTCTGTAAAGTTAGTGGGTAATGTTGATGAATTAATCGACCTATTACATAATGAAGCTAAAGTAATTTAGATTCAGGTTAAATTATTCCGAAATGATTCGGAATTTTATATCATTAAAAGATTGTTTAAAATAGATCCTGAACCTAGTTCAGGATGACAAAAAAAAAAATATGTCAGTATTAGTATATACAGAATCTGAAGGAGGTAAGTTTAAAAAAGTTGCTTTCGAAGCCGTATCTTATGCAAAAGGGATCGCCGATATGTTAGGAACCTCGGTTACTGCAGTATCTATAAACGGTAACAATGTTGAACAACTAGGACAATATGGAGCTTCTAAAGTGCTTCAAGTTTCTAATGATCAATTACAAAATTTTAATGCTTTAGCTTATGCAGATACTATTTCTCAAGCTGCAAAAAATGAAGCTTCACAAGTAGTAATAATTTCATCTAGTGCAAACAGCAAGTATTTGGCGCCTTCATTAGCGGTAAACTTGGAAGCTGGTTTTGTACCAAATGTAACTGAATTACCAACAAGCACTTCACCTTTTAATGTAACTTCAACCGTATTTTCAAATAAAGCATTTGCTACCACAGAAATTACTGCTGAAACAAAATTAATTGGACTTGCAAAAAATGCTTTTGGAGTTTTAGAAAACGAAACTTCTGTAACTGTAGAAGATTTTTCTCCAAGTTTCTCAGATAGTGACTTTGACACCAAAGTGACTTCTGTAGAAAAAGCAAATGACAAAGTAACTATTGCTGATGCTGATATCGTAATATCTGGTGGACGTGGATTGAAAGGTCCTGAAAACTGGGGAATGATTGAAGAATTAGCTGAAGTATTAGGTGCTGCTACCGCTTGTTCAAAACCAGTGAGCGATTTAGGCTGGAGACCTCATAGCGAACACGTGGGACAAACAGGAAAACCAGTATCTTCTAATTTATATATTGCAATCGGTATTTCTGGAGCAATTCAACATTTAGCAGGAGTAAACTCTTCAAAAGTTAAAGTTGTTATCAATAACGACCCTGAAGCACCTTTCTTTAAATCTGCTGATTATGGTATCGTTGGAGACGCTTTTGAGTTTGTACCACAACTAATAGAAAAATTAAAGGAGTTTAAAACCAATAACGCATAATTTTTTATTATTTTGTGCCTGAATAAAAGGGCTGTTTAATTTTAGGCTAGCCCAAAAAATTAAACAGCTTTTTTTTTGAATAATTTTTAATGAGTTTAGTAAGACTTAATATCAAAGGGATTTCATATAGTCAAACTCAAAATGGTGCTTATGCATTAATTTTGAGTGAAGAAAATGGAGATCAAAAACTACCAATTGTTATTGGTGCTTTTGAAGCACAATCTATAGCCATCGCGTTAGAAAAAGAAATTATGCCACCTAGGCCGCTAACGCATGACCTTTTTAAAACATTTGCAAAACGATATGATATTGTTGTAAAACAAGTGATTATTCATAAATTACTAGATGGTGTTTTTTATTCTAGTATTATTTGCGAAAGAGAAGGTATTGAAGAAATTATAGATGCTAGAACCAGTGATGCTATTGCTTTAGCGCTGCGTTTTGATGCACCAATTTTTACTTACAAAAATATTTTAGATAAAGCTGGCATTAAAACGGAAACAGAGCCACATAAAAATGATCTATCCAAAAAAGCAGACGTTGTTATTGAAAAGCTTTTAACGGGTGACATTAAAGAATCTACTATTCCCACTCTAGAAGATTTCAGTAAACATTCATTAAAAAAGCTTAAAAAAATGCTTGAAGAGGCCGTTATTAATGAAGAGTATGAAAAAGCTGTAAATATTCGAGACGAAATTTCAAAAAGACAATAGTATCCTATGCAAAAATATTTATTAGTTGGCGTATTAGTTTTAGTTCATTTTTTATCATTTGGACAAGATTTAGAGAAGAAATGGCAATTTTATAGTATTGAAAATACAAATGGAGAATCTATAACAACCATAAATCCAGAAAACGATTTTTTAACGCTAACTGACGGAACTTTTTCATACGAAATAGAAGCTAAAGACAACTTAAAAGCTTCTGGAGATTATATGTTCCAAAACAAGCTTTTAGTTTTTTATTACAATCAACCAACCGATACTATTAGAAGATATAAAATCACTGAGCATACCGATTCAACTTTATTTTTTACTGAAAATGGATCGCATTATAAATTTAGAACTTCCATTGATAAAAAAGAAGCCACTTTAATCCAAACTTCTGATAAATCAGGAGTTGTTCCAAGTCAGGGATTATCTTTTACAAGTATATGGAGGGGTGCTTTAGGGATGATTTCCCTGTTATTTATCGCATTTTTATTTAGTAGTAACAGAAGAGCTATTAATTGGAAAACAGTTGGAATTGGATTAGCATTTCAATTAGTTATTGCTATTGGTGTATTAAAAATTTCTTTCGTACAAAGTGCATTTGAAGCCGTTGGAAAAGTATTTGTTAGTATATTAGATTTTACACGAGCTGGTAGTAAGTTCTTATTTGAGGGATTGGTAGTAGATATGGATACTTTCGGATTCATTTTTGCATTCCAAGTTTTACCTACTATCATCTTCTTCTCTGCATTAACATCTGTATTATTTTACATAGGGTTTATCCAAAAAGTAGTTAAAGCTTTTGGGTGGCTATTATCAAAACTATTAAAGATTTCAGGTGCTGAAAGTTTAAGTGTTGCCGGAAACATTTTTTTAGGACAAACGGAAGCACCGCTTTTAATAAAGGCATATTTAGAGAAAATGAATAAATCTGAAATGCTTTTAGTAATGATTGGTGGGATGGCTACGGTTGCAGGTGCTGTTTTAGCTGCCTATATAGGATTTTTAGGTGGTGACGATCCTGTCCTTAGATTATTATTTGCAAAGCATTTATTAGCAGCATCCGTTATGGCTGCACCAGGTGCCATTGTAATTTCAAAAATATTATACCCACAAACTGAGGTAGTTAATACTGATGTTGAAGTTTCAACAGAAAAAATTGGAACTAATATATTAGACGCGATTGCAAACGGAACTACAGAAGGGTTGAGATTGGCTGTAAATGTTGGAGCTATGTTATTAGTTTTTGTTGCCTTTATTGCAATGTTCAATGGAATTTTAGGTTGGCTTGGAGACTTTACGAATATTAACAACTGGATTGCCGACCATTCTTCCTACGATCAACTTTCATTAGAAGCTATTTTAGGGACTGTATTCGCTCCATTAATGTGGTTAATTGGAGTTGCAAAAGAAGACATGATGATGATGGGTCAACTTTTAGGAATCAAATTAGTAGCAAGTGAATTTGTTGGTTATATACAATTAGCAGATCTTAAAGATGTTGGAAACGCCGCTCATTTAACATACCAAAAATCAATTATTATGGCCACCTATATGTTATGTGGTTTTGCAAATTTTGCTTCCATTGGTATTCAAATTGGTGGGATTGGTTCATTAGCACCAGGGCAGCGTAAAACCTTATCTAAATTTGGAATGAAAGCCCTTATTGGTGGTAGTATTGCCTCTTTAATTTCAGCAACTATTGCTGGGATGATTATTGGGTAACCCGCATTCCTGCAAAGATAGAAATCTCTGTCAAAAAAACTAAACCATCATTTCCGTTAATAACTTTTAATAATATTAAAATGGTTTAGAATTAATTAGCCAAGCTTTTTTTATTTTTATAACCTAGTATATTTTCATTCTGAATAAAGTGAAAAATCTAATTTTGAAATAATTAATACTTACATTTAAAGTTATTTTTTTTAGTTAATATTTAAAAAAGATCTCTGCCTCGCAGGGAATAGTTATGAAGCAATATCACGACCTTATAAAGCATGTTCTTGAAAACGGAACTGTAAAACAAGACAGAACAGGAACAGGAACTAAAAGTGTATTTGGCTACCAAATGCGATTCGACTTAAGTGAAGGATTCCCAATGGTAACTACTAAGAAACTTCATTTAAAGTCCATTGTTCATGAATTATTATGGTTTTTAAAAGGCGACACCAACATTAAATACCTTCAAGAAAATGGAGTTCGTATTTGGAATGAATGGGCAGATGAAAATGGAGATTTAGGCCCCGTATATGGATATCAATGGCGTAATTGGAATGGTGATGAAATCGATCAAATTTCAGAAATCATTGAAACCATTAAGAATAATCCAGATAGCAGAAGAATGTTAGTTTCTGCCTGGAATCCAAGTGTGTTACCAGATACTGGTAAATCATTTTCAGAAAATGTAGAAAATGGTAAAGCAGCATTACCTCCTTGCCATGCCTTTTTTCAGTTTTATGTAGCTAATGGAAAATTATCTTGTCAGTTATACCAACGTAGTGCAGATATATTTTTAGGAGTTCCTTTTAATATCGCATCATATGCTTTGATGACGATGATGATTGCGCAGGTTTGTAATTTAGAGTTGGGTGATTTTGTTCACACTTTTGGTGATGCACATATTTACTCAAACCATGAAGAACAGGCAAACTTACAACTATCAAGAGAGATCAGAAGTTTACCTAAAATGAAAATTAATCCTGATGTAAAAAGTATTTACGATTTTACAATTGATGATTTTGAATTGATCGGTTATGATCCGCATCCGCATATTAAAGCACCTGTAGCAATATAAATTATGGAAATCAGAACCTCTGATAATAACATTGCGGAGGTGGTTGATAAAAGATTTCGCAAGGAATATCACTCCATCTCTAATATTACAGCGAGTTGTATACGAGAAGATGTGATGCTATTCATATTGCAATATTGACACTAAAAGAAGGCTTCCAAGGCGATACTGGGGACAGAAAAATATAATATACAGCATATCATACAACATATACACTATACCACATATAATCAGTGTTATATAGCACATAACATACACTATGTAATACATCATATTGGCTTTTATTTCCTATTTGGGCAATTAAAATTTCATTAGGCATTCCATGAATATCAAAATCTATAGTTCCTTCTTTTCCATGATAATGTTGACCTAATTTAAAATTGCCTTGAAAAATAAACTCTTACATACCCTGATATTAAACGGATTATTCGGTGTATTTTTATTTGGTTGCACTCCATCAGGCACTCAAAATCAAAAAAATATGGGCGTTCCATCTATCTCACAACCAATTATGAGGGATCAGGAGCTATTGGCTCCAACTTATAATTTAGAGGATTTCCCTGACCAAGTAGCACTGCTACTCCCCTTAAGTGGTGATTACAAAAGAGAAGGAGAATCCATTCAAAATGGATTTCTCAGTGCTCACTACTCTTTAAGTGATGACAAGCAAGGAATAAAAAAAATAAAAATATATGACACCCAAGAATTTCAAGATACTGTTGCTGCATACGATCAAGCTCTCGAAGACGGTGCTGATTTTGTCGTCGGACCTTTATTGCAAGATTCGGTGAATAATTTAGCTAAGAAAATTGCTTTTAGTGTTCCAGTGCTAACTTTAAATTCTTTAGACAATGATGAGCCATTGATTCGTATGTATCAATTTTCTCTTTCTTCAGTTGATGAGGCTATCTCTACCTCAAACAAAGTGATTATCGATCAAAATAAAATTGGTCTAATTATTGCACCGGATAATGAATGGGGTCATCAACTTGAAGAAATTTATACTACTACATTAGAATCTATGGGCGGCGTTATCATAGAAAGTCAATTCTACAATCAAAATGAGAAAGATTTTTCATCTGAGTTAAAAGAATTACTTGCCCAGAACATCGACCCACAAGAACATCGAAATGATCAACAAGTGCTTGATAGGTTTAAAGCCAGTAATACATTTCTGTCCATTGCTTCAAATTGGTTTGAAATCAAACAAACTAAAATTGCAAAAACAACATCGATAAGCCTTTGGCGTAGTTTAGAAAATCATATCTTACCGTCATTAGGCCACCGACCTATTGATAAAATTACTGCACCAGAAACGATAAA